>DAINCW010000079.1:0-10981 GCA_036732205.1 Solirubrobacteraceae bacterium
AGAAGCTGTTCCTCAAGGGCGAGCGCTGCCTGACCGACAAGTGCGGCGTCGAGCGCCGTGCGTACCCCCCGGGCGAGCACGGCCGCGGGCGCCAGAAGCAGTCCGAGTACCGGGTGCAGCTGCGCGAGAAGCAGAAGGCCCGCCGCTACTACGGCCTGCTCGAGAAGCAGTTCCGCTCGTACTACGACAAGGCGAGCCGCCAGGCCGGCATCACGGGTGAGAACCTCCTCACCCTGCTCGAGTGCCGCCTCGACAACGTGCTCGTCCGGCTCGGCTTCGCCGCGTCGCGACGCCAGTCCCGCCAGCTGATCCGCCACGGTCACTGGACGGTCAACGGGCGTCGGGTCGACATTCCCAGCTACCAGGTGCGTGAGGGTGACATCGTCGCGATCAAGGCCGGCAGCCCTGCCGAGCCTTTGATCCGCGACGCCACCGAGCTCACCGGCCAGGTCCCCGCCTGGCTCCAGGCCGATCACGACTCCCTGACGGCCAAGATCCTGCGCAAGCCCGAGCGACGCGAGGTCGCCGCGCCGGTGCAGGAGCAGCTCATCGTCGAGCTGTACTCGAAGTAACCGAAGCCTTTCCCCCGCGCAGCGGCTCTGCCCCGCCGGCGCTTGAGAACCCGACAAGTCAGGACGTTCGATGCTCGACTTCCAGGTCCCCCGAATCACCAGCGAATCGGTCGACGACAACCGCGGCACGTTCACGATCGAGCCACTCGATCGTGGCTTCGGCTACACGTTCGGCAACTCGCTTCGCCGCGTGCTGCTGTCCTCGCTCTCCGGAGCGGCGGTCACCAGCGTGCGCATCGAGGGGGTGGCGCACGAGTTCTCGACCGTCAAGGGTGTGACGGAGGACGTCACCGACATCGTCCTCAACCTCAAGGGCATCGTCTGCAGAATGCATTCAGACGCCTCTGAAGTGGAGGCGCCGCTGGTCGTCACCGGCCCCGGCGACATCACGGCCAAGGACATCGACCTGCCCTCGGGCGTCGAGATCCTCAACCCCGAGGCGCGCGTCGCCACGCTCGAGAAGAAGACCAAGCTCGAGCTGTACCTGACCATCGGCCGCGGGCGCGGCTACCGGCCGGCGGACGACAACAAGACCCCCGACCAGCCCATCGGCGTGATCCCGATCGACTCGATCTTCTCGCCCGTGCGCCGCGTGGCCTACGCGGTCGAGGGCGCGCGCGTCGGCCAGCGCACCGACTACGACAAGCTCACGATCGACATCGAGACCGATGGCTCGATCGACCCGACCGCCGCGTTGCGCGAGGCGGCGGAGCTGCTGATCAGCCAGCTGGCGATCTTCACCGACGCCGACCGCGTCGAGGAGCTCCGGGCCGGCCCGGCGGGTGCGCTCGAAGGCGCGCTCGGTGGCGGCAACGGCGCGAGCGCGGGCGGCGCTCCTGCGGCGGCCGGCGGCCCGATGAACGACATCCTCATCGAGGAGCTCGAGCTCGGCGTGCGGTCGTACAACTGCCTCAAGCGGGCGGGCATCCAGACCGTCGGCGACCTCGTGTCGAAGTCGGAGGGTGAGCTCAACGCGATCCCGAACTTCGGCAAGAAGTCGATCGACGAGGTAATCGAGACGCTCCACTCGCGTGGCCTGAACCTCCGCGACGACTAGGTTTCAGGCCATGCGCCACGCCAAGACGCGCCACAAGCTCAGCCGCGACGCCGCTCACCGCAAAGCGCTGCTGCGCAACCTCTGCAAGGAGGTCATCGAGCACGAGCGCATCAAGACCACCGAGGCGAAGGCCAAGGCGGTCAAGCCCGAGGTCGAGAAGCTCATCACGCTGGCCAAGCGCGGTGACCTCCACGCGCGGCGCCAGGCGCTGACGGCGCTGGGCCAGGACAAGTTCGCCGTCTACAAGCTGTTCGAGGAGGTCGCTCCGCGCTACGCCCAGCGGCCGGGCGGCTACACGCGCATCCTCAAGCTCGGGCCGCGTCGCAGCGACGCGTCCGAGATGGTCTTCCTGGAACTGGTCTAGGCCACGGTGAGCGTCATCGTCGTCACCGGTGCCACGTCGGGCATCGGGAAGGCCGCCGCCCGGCGCCTGCGCGACGAGGGCCACGAGGTCATCGGGGTCGGGCGCAGCGAGGGGGAGACCGAGCGCTGTGACTTCTCCTCGTTGGACGAGGTGCGGGCGCTCGCCGGGCGCCTGCCCGAGCGCATCGACGTCCTCGTCAACAACGCCGGCGTCGTCTCGGACGGCAAGAAGCACTCGGTCGACGGCATCGAGCTGACCTTCGCGGTCAACCACCTGGCGCCGTTCTTGCTCACGAACCTCGTCCTCGCCCGCATCCCGGACGGCGGGCGCGTGGTCACGACGAGCTCGGACGCCTCCAAGGGCCGCGTGATCGACCTCAACGACCCGGCGAGCGACGACGGGTCGTTCCTCGACCTCTACGGGCGCTCGAAGCTCGCGAACATCCTCTTCACCCGCGAGCTCGCTCGGCGTCTGGAGGGCAGCGGCCGCGTGGCCAACTGCCACCACCCGGGCGTCATCCGCACGAGACTGGCTCGCGAGGGCGGGCTCGTGCGCGACCTGGCCTGGCGCGCGGCGGGGCTGTTCTTCCGCTCTCCACAGAAGGGCGCTGACACGCTGTGCTGGCTGGCCACCTCCGAGGAGGCGGGCGCCGAGAACGGCGGCTACTTCGTCGATCGCAAGCGCGTCGCCGTGCGGGGGCAGGCCGAGGACGAGTACGCCGCGCAGGAGCTGTGGCGCCGCTCGGAGCAGATGGCCGGGCTCGCCGCGCCGACGCCCGGACCCGCAGCCGCCGGTTCGTATGCTGGCGGCGATGCGGGTTCTGCTGACCAACGACGACGGCATCGACGCTGACGGGCTCCAGGCCCTGCGGCGTGCGCTTTTGGGCGTCGAGGGCATCGAGCTCGCGGTCATCGCCCCCGATGGCAACCGCTCGGCCATGGCGCGGTCGATCACGACGCGCCGGCCGCTGTGGGTCGAGCGCGTGGAGTTCGAGGACGGCACGCACGGCTACGCGACCGACGGCACGCCCGTGGACTGCGTGCGCCTGGCCAAGCTCGGCCTCGTCGACGGCTTCGAGGCCCAGGCCGTGGTGGCGGGCATCAACCACGGCTCGAACCTCGGCGACGACATCACGTACAGCGGCACGGTGGCAGCGGCGCTCGAGGGCGTGGTGCTCGGGCTCCCGGCGATCGCCGTCTCCCAGCAGTCGGTGAGTCGTGAGATGGACTTCCGCGCTGGCCGCGAGTTCGACTTCGCCGCCGCGGCGCGCTTCGCGGCCGCCCTGGTCGACGAGCTCGACGAGGTGCCGCTCCCGCCGGGCACCCTGCTCAACGTCAACGTCCCGGGCAACCACCCCGAGGGCGTGGAGGTCACCAGGCTGGGCAAGCGGATCTACCGCGACGAGCTCAAGCTGCGCGCCGAAGAGGGGGAGCGCCGCCAGTACTGGATCTACGGCGCGGACCCCGGCTTCCACGACGAGGCCGGGACCGACCTCGCGGCGGTGGCCGCCGGGCGCATCGCGGTGACCCCGATCCACTTCGACCTGACCGACGTCGACGGCATGGACGCGCTGCGGCGCTTCGACCTCGCGCGGATGGTCGGGGAGGCCGCCGAGGAGGTCGAGTGAGCGCGTCCCGGGCGCTCGAGCGCCGCGCCGCGGAGCTGCGTGAGCAGCTCAACCACCATGCGCACCGCTACTACGTCCTCGACGACCCGGAGATCGGCGACGACGACTACGACGCGCTCTACACCGAGCTCAAGGCGATCGAGGAGGAGCATCCCGAGCTCGTCACCCCCGACTCGCCGACCCAGCGCGTCGGGGGCGCGCCGGTCTCCAGCCTGGAGAAGGTCACGCACCTCCAGCCGATGCTGTCGCTGGCCAACGCGCGCAGCGAGGAGGAGCTGCGCGCCTGGATCACGCGGATGCGCAACCACCTGGCGCGGGAGGGCATCGAGGACGTCGACTTCGAGTACGTCGCCGAGCCGAAGATCGACGGGCTCGCCATCTCGCTGCGCTACCGCGACGGCGTGCTGGAGCGCGGCGCCACGCGCGGCGACGGCGAGGTCGGCGAGGACGTCACGCACAACCTGCGCACGATGCCGACGATCCCGCTGCGCATCGACGACGCCCCGCCCCTGCTCGAGGTCCGCGGCGAGGTCTACATGTCGCTCCCGGACTTCGCCGCGCTCAACGAGCGCCGGGCGGAGGCCGGCCAGTCCACGTTCATGAACCCGCGCAACGCGGCGGCCGGCACGATCCGCCAGCTCGACCCGGCGCTCGCGGCCGGGCGACCTCTGTCGATGTGGTGCTACGGGGTCGGGGTGACCGAGGGCATCTCGTTCTCGACGCACTGGGACGGGCTGCGGTGGTTGCGCGAGCACGGCTTCCGGGTCAACGGCGACGTGCAGCTGCTGGCGACCGAGGAGGAGGTCGTCGCGCAGTGCCTCGCGTGGCAGGAGCGCCGCGGCGCCCTGGACTTCGAGATCGACGGCGTCGTGGTCAAGGTCAACGAGGGCGAGCTGCAGCGGCGCCTGGGCGTCGTCGGGCGCGACCCGCGCTGGGCGATCGCCTGGAAGTTCCCGCCGACCACGAAGGTCACGCAGCTGAAGCGCATCGACTGGAACGTCGGCAAGTACGGCGACCTGCACCCGTTCGCGGTGCTCGAGCCCGTCGAGGTCGGTGGCGTCGTCGTGAAGCTTGCGACGCTGCACAACGAGGAGGACATCGTCCGCAAGGACCTCCGCGAGGGCGACGACGTGATCGTCCTGCGCGCGGGCGACGTCATCCCGCAGGTCGTGTCACCGGCGCCGCACGTCGTCGAGCGCACCGATCGCGCCAAGAAGCCGAAGCCGCCGGCGAAGTGCCCGTCGTGCGGCACGCCGACGATCAAGCCCGAGGGCGCGGTCTTCACGAAGTGCCCGAACAGCAAGGCCTGCCCAGGCCAGCAGTGGCAGCTCACCAAGCACTTCGTCTCGCGCGGCGCGATGGACATCGAGGGCCTGGGCGAGCTGCAGGTCGGCCGCTTCCTGTCGGAGGGCCTGATCACGAACGTCGCGGACCTGTACCGGCTCACGGCCGACCGGATCGCCGAGCTGGAGGGCTTCGGCGAGATCTCGGCGCGCAACCTGATGGCGGCGATCGAGGCCTCGCGCGACCGGCCGTTCGGGCGTCTCCTGTTCGCCCTGGGGATCGAGGAGGTCGGCTACGTCACCGGCCAGAACCTCGCGCAGCACTTCCGCACCATCGAGGCACTGCTCGACGCCACGTCCGAGCAGATCGCCGAGGTCTCGGGAGTCGGTACGAAGATGGCCGAGACGATTGCGGAGCAGCTCGCGGACCCCGACATGCGAGCGCTGATCGACGACCTGCGCTCGCTCGGCCTGTCGTTCGAGATGGAGGGCCCGCCGCCGGGCGAGGGGCCGCTGAGTGGGAAGACGCTCGTCCTGACAGGAACGCTGCCGGACCTGACGAGAGAAGAGGCGACCGAGAAGATCGTGGCCGCCGGCGGGCACGTGACCGCGTCGGTCAGCAAGAAGACGGACTACGTCGTGGCCGGCGAGGCGCCGGGCTCGAAGCTGGAGAAGGCGGAGCGCCTCGGCGTGGAGGTGCTCGACGAGGTCGGGCTGCTCAGCCTGCTCGGCGAGACCTGATGGTGAGCGTGCGCCTGGTGTCGCGCACGCCCTTGCCGTAGAGCTGGACGCTGGCCCGCAGGGAGCCACGCCGTGCGAGCACGGCGGACTGGCTCCTGGAGAGCGGCACCTTGACGACGCGACTCGCGCCAGCGGGCACGCGGAACGCCACGGACTGGGCGCCGCCGACGCGGGCCTTGCCCTCGCAGGCACTCGGCCCGGCGCAGTGCAGCGGCACCAGCACCTGGTGGGCGATGGCCTGGACGGTGTTCGAGACGAAGGTGACCGTGTCGGCTGCCGGCGGCGGCTGAGGGGTCGGGGAGGGTCCGGGCGGCGGGGTCGGCGGAAGCTGGATCGTGTCCGCGCTGGGCATCAGCGAGAAGGCGGCGGCGTAGCCGCTGACCGGCGGCTCCGTCCCGTTCAACCAGCGCACATTGAGACCGATCCCGAACGTGTCGCCAGGGCCGAAGCCTGACCGCTGATAGGACGTCACATTGTCGCCGGTCGTGTCGCCGCCCGTGGTCGGCGTGTCAAGGGAGTTGTGGGTCGGCGCCCCGGGACAACCTGCGTCGTACGCGTCGGGGCGTCCGCCGTCGCCGCCGGGGTAGTCGCAGCGCTCGACCTGGGCCACCTGGCCGGTGGCCAGGTGCCAGTCGGCACGGAAGATCATGAGGCCGTCACTTTGCTGGGTCACCGTCCGCCCGATCACGACGCGGCCGTCCGCGCTCGGCCGGCGGGTCATCGGGCCGGCGTCCACCGGGATCGGGGTATCCGGGGTGAGCGACGAGCTGCCGTCGAGGCCGTTGATCGTCAGGTCGGCCTCGGCGTGCCCGCCCGAGGTGAGCAGGTAGAGCCGGTAGACGCCGGCCGGCAGTGCGCCGGCGTACCCTCCGCCACCGATCCGCCCATCGGAGGAGGCGAGGAAGAACCCGCCGGCCGTTCCGTGGAACCCATTGATCGGGAAGTCGCTTCGCAGCACGTAGCCCAGGAAGACCGCGTCGCCGTGGAACGTGGAGTCGACGTTCCCCTCGCCGGCCTTTGGGTCAGGGATGTCGTGCGGGATCCGGACGCGGACGTAGCCCGCGGTGTCACCGGCGAGATGCACGTGCCCGGTCAGGATTGGCGGGTCTTGAGCCCAGGCGGGCGCGGTCGTCGCGAGGGCCAGGCTGAGCGCGGTCAGCAGGATGCGAGCTGACATCAGCGTGTCCGCCGAGCTCTGATCGTGACGGCGCGCCGGGTGTCGCGCACACCTCGGCCGTAGAGCTGCAGCGTCGCGCGCAGGCGACCGCGTCTGGCGAGCGTGCGCTGCGCTGTCGAGGTGAGGGGGACGCGTAGCGCGGCGCGGGCTCCGGCTGCCAGGGAGAAGCGCACGGGCGTGCCTGCGCCGAGTCGCGCACGCCCGATGCAAGCCGCGTGGGTTCCGCAGATGATCGTCACCACCGCGGCTGTCCCGAGCGAAGCCGCCTGGCCGGCGGCCGTCACGACTCCGGTCGGCGTCGGCGCGGGCGAAGGGGAGGGATTCGGCTGGGCCTGATTGGACGTCGGTCGCCCGAAGACGTCGGTGCCGAATGCCGCGTCGGGCAGCTCGTACGGAATCGCCAGCACGGTGCCGCCGACCTGGCCCGGGGGTCCGTTCGCGACCCACTCGTTGAGCCCGAAGCCGTAATCACCTCCGCTCTGGGTCTGCCAGTCGGTGCCCACGTTTCGGGAGCCGGGGGCGGCCAGGGGCGGCCCCGGTGTCATATCGCCGCCCGCTCCCCTGCCGCCCGGGCAGCCGGCGTCGAACGCATCGGGCTGGTCGGCATGGGCGCCTGGCCCGTAGTCGCAGAGCCCCGCTTGGCCGACCTGGGTGTCGCCGCGGCTCCACGAGCGCGTTCGCCACAACAGTCCGTAGCTGTTCAGGTGGATGAACGCGCCCGCCACGCTGCGGCCGTCGGCGCCGGTGTGAGTCGTCATGGTCTTCTGCTCGGCCGGCAGCAGGGTCGTGGGGGTCAGCGACTGCGAACCGTCCAGCGGGTCGATCGTGATGTCGGCCGCGACCGGAACGCCAGGAGCGCTGATGAGATAGAGCCGATACGTGCCGGGGGTGATCTTCGAACCCCCGTTGGGCGTGTAGTTCGCCTCCGGGGTGTCGGCGTTGCCGCCGGCCTCGAAGGCGTGACCGATCATCGGTCCGTTCGGCGTCCCAGGGAGGGCCTCGTCGACGAATTCGCTTCGCAGCATCACGCTGCGGTAGAGGCTGCCCCCGCGGATCGTCACGTGGACGTGCCAGATGGGCTTGCCGTTCGAGTCCGACTCTCCGGTGTCGAACGCCTTCGGCACCGTGACGCGGACATAACCCGGTTGATCGGTGGACATGTGGACCTGCCTGGCGAGCACCGGCAGGTCGTCCGCCCACGCAGGAGCCGCCAGCGCGAGGGCCAGGACAGGGGTGATCAGCAGAGCGCGTCCGTGCACTACTCCATACAACGGTGGAACCCCCCGGAACTATCGATTTCCACCGGGTTCGTACGTCGCGATCGCCGCCGCCATGTGGTCCTGCAAACGCCGGGCGCGGTATGTCGAGACGTTGGTCATCAGGATCGCGAACGCCACTCGCTCGCCGCTCGCCGTGGTGCAGATCCCCGCCAGGTTGCTCACGCCGATCAGCGTCCCGGTCTTCGCGCGGCAGCGGCCCTGCGCGGGCGTGCCGCGCATCCTCGTCGACAGCGTCCCCGAGCGGCCCGCGAGCGGGAGCGAGCTCACGAACGCGGCACCCTGGTCGGTCGCGTCGACGCCCCGCAGCAGCGCGACGACCTGGCGCGGCGACGTGTGGTCCGCCCGTGACAGGCCGGAGCCGTCGACCACGCGGGGCGACGCGCCGAACTTCGCCGCCTCGGCGCGGACAACGGCTGCTCCCGCCGCCGTCGAGCCGGCCCCGCCGAACGTGGCGCCCAGGCCCTTGAGCAGCATCTCGGCGTAGAAGTTGTCCGACGGCACGTTCGTGGCCGCGATCAGCGCGCTCACCGGGATGGACCGGCTCCGGGCCAGGACGGTCGCGCCCGCGGGCGTGGGCGACAGGCCGGTCTTGCCGGTGACGGTCACGCCCTCCCGGCGCAGCGCCGCCACCAACCGGCGCGCGGCGAATAGCGCCGGCGAGGGCTGGAAGCGGTGCTGCGCAAAGCCCCGGTCGGCGACGAGCGCGCCGAGCTCCCCGACGATCTCGGAGTCCAGTCGGTAGCCGGTGTCGTAGGAGCCGCGCAGGCCGTCGAAGAGCGTCTCGTCGGCGAGGACCGCGCCCTCCACGCGGGTGATGCCGAGAACGCGCACGCTGTGGGCGAGCGCCTGAAGCCTCGCGGTCGTCAGCGTGGGGTCGCCCCCGCCCTGGAGGTACAGGTTGCCGCGCACCGGCGTGCCGAGCAGGACCGGTGCGGTCGCGGAGACCGTCGTGTCCAGGGTCCTGGCCGGTCCGAAGCGCAGCAGCGCCGTGGACGTGGTGTACAGCTTCTCGACCGACGCGGGCGCGAGGGTCAGATCGGGCCGCGAGGCGAAGAGCTGGGCCCCGGTCCCCAGATCGATCGCGTAGGCGCCCGCGGAGGGCCCCGCGTGGCGCATGACGGCCGCCAGCCGTGCGCGCAGGGGCCCGGTGCCGAGCGCGCAGGCGGGCGCGGGAAGCGCCAGCAGCACCCCCGCCAGCAGGGCCCAGAGCGCCGCCCGACGTCGCATCATGCGGACTCTGACACCCGGCCCGGCGCAAGGTTGCGGTCGCCCGGCCCTAGACTTGTCCGCCCATGGACAACGTCGTCAAGCTCGAGCCCAAGGGCCGCGGCCGCGCGCGGTCCGCGGCGGCCAAGCCGCCGGCGCGCCGCCGGCGCAGGCGCTCGAAGACCGCCCTCGTCCTCGGCGGAGGCGGGTTCACGGGCGGTGTCTACGAGATCGGCGCCCTGCGCGCCCTCGACCTGCTCTCGGTCAACAAGACCGTCAACGAGTTCGACGTCTACGTCGGGACCTCGGCCGGCTCGTTCATCGCAGCCCTTGCGGCGAACGGCATCACGCCCGAGGAGATGATGCGAGTCGTCAACCAGCAGGTGCCGACCCCGTTTCGCGACATCGACCTCGGCACGCTCCTGCGGCCCAACGTCCTCGAGTGGGGCAAGAGCCTGGCGCTCATGCCGCTGCGCGCCGCCCGCGTCGCGCGCGAGGCCGCCCCGCAGCTCGGCTCGATCTCGGTGATGGACCTGGCCCTCAGCCTGGCCGAGGGCCTGCCGTCGGGCCTGTACACGGGCGCCGGCGTCGAGCGCTACGTGCGCGCGGTCCTCAGCGACCCGGACCGGTCCAACGACTTCCGCCTGCTCGAGCACGAGCTGTACCTGGCCGCGACCGACCTCGACACGTGCGAGCGCATCGTCTTCGGCAGCGAGGGCTGGGACGACGTCGCGATCTCGACCGCCGTGCGGGCGTCGACGGCGCTGCCGATGGTCTTCAAGCCCGTCAAGGTCCGCGACCGCGAGCTGATCGACGGTGGGATCGTCTCCACGACGAACCTCGACATCGCCGTCGAGGCGGGCGCGAAGTTCGTCGTGGTCGTCAACCCGCTCGTCCCGTACGTCAACGACTTCCAGCAGCAGGTCGGCGGGCTCGGTGGCGCCCGCGCGCGCCGCGTCTCCGACATGGGGCTCCCGCAGATCGGCTACCAGGCGTTCAAGCTCATGGCCTACCAGCGCCTGCACGAGATGGCGCGCCAGTGGGAGAAGCGCTACCCAGGCGTGGACATCGTGCTCATCGAGCCCGAGCCCAACGACGAGCTGATGTTCCAGACGTCGATCATGAACTTCACCTCACGGATCGACATCGCGCGTCACGGCTTCGAGACCGTCACCCTCAAGCTGGCCAACGACTACAACCGCTTCCGCACGGTCTGCGAGCGCCACGGGATCGAGATCTCTGCCACCCGAGTGCGCAAGGTCGTCAAGCACTTCGCGGCCAAGGAGGAGAAGACGCGCGCCTGGCGCAAGATCCTCGAGCAGACGACCGGCGCGCTGCTGCGCCAGTCCGCGCAGGACCAGGACGAGACCGGCTAGGCCGCCGGGGTCTTCCGCCTCACATCAGCGCCTTTGTGAGCGCGTCGACCAGGCGGTCGCTCGCGGCCTCGTTCTGGATCTGCGCGCGGATGCGCGATGCGTCGCCGAAGCGCGCGCCCGAGGCCACGATGACCTTGGCGCGCTCGAGCCGCGCGGCCAGCTCAGCGCCGTCCATGCCCTCCACCCCGAGCCACACGACGTTGGCCTGGGAGGCGACGACGTCGATGCGATCCATCTCCGCCAGGCGCGACAGCAGCTGCGCGCGCTCGGTCTTGACCTCGCCCACGCGGCGCGCGAG
>DAINCW010000080.1:0-699 GCA_036732205.1 Solirubrobacteraceae bacterium
CCCCCGCCCGATCCAAACCCCAACTCCCATATCCATCCGAATCGACTGGGAACATGTGTTCGTGTCAAGGGAAGCAAAGACGAAGCGGTGCACCAGCTGCGATGAGGTCAAGCCGATCGACGCCTTCACCCTGCGACGGAGGCGGAACCTCCAGCCCGACACGATGTGTCGCTCCTGCCGATCGGTGTACGGCAAGGAGCACTACGCCGCAAACAAGGCGCGGTACATCGCGCTCGCTGCGGAGCGGACGCGGAAGAAGCGCCTCGTACGCACCGCGTACTTGATCGAGTACTTCGAACAGCACCCGTGCGTCGATTGCGGAGAAACCGATCCCCTCGTTCTGGAATTCGACCACTTGCGCGACAAAGCGTTCGACATCGGTCAGGGCTTCGAGTGGCGGCCTTGGCAAGTCGTTCTCGACGAGATCGCCAAGTGCGAGGTCGTCTGCGGGAACTGCCACGCGCGGCGCACAGCGTTCCGTCGTGGCTCGGTGCGCGCAGCGCTGCTCGCAGCCAGAGCTGCTGCCGCCGTTGAAGCGGGCGATGGGACTTGAACCCACTCTTCGAGATTGGAAGTCTCGCGTGCAACCGTTGACACCTCGCCCGCGGGAGACGCCAGCTTAGCCCCGAGGTCGCCGCTCCTCGGTCGGCACCTCGCCCTCCTCGTCGACGAGCGTCGGCGGCGGCCACGGGCCGTACC
>DAINCW010000080.1:709-2604 GCA_036732205.1 Solirubrobacteraceae bacterium
ACGACCGAGCCGCTGAACCGCCTGCCCAGCGGCGACGCCAGCAGCGCGATCAGCCAGGCGTGCTCCTCCGCGCGGCCCAGGCGGCCCAGCGGGACGACCTGGCCGCCGGCCAACTTGACCTGCTCGGGGTACTTGTCGAGCGCCTCGGTGAGGAAGTGGCCGGCCGCGGCGGCGCACACGCCGATGCCGTCGGGCGCCCAGCGCTTCGCGAGGTCGCGCGTCAGCCCCTCGACGGTCGCGCGCGCGGCGCTGGAGTGCGTCATGCCCGGCAGGCCGTGGTGCGGCGAGAGCGTGACGTTGACGATCATGCCGCCGCGCTCGCGCATGACGAGCTCGTGCGCCGCGAGCGACATCGTGAGCGTGCCGCCGAGGTTCAGGCGGGTGACGGCGCGCCAGCCCTTGAGCACGATGCTCTCGGCCGGGACGAAGTACTGGCCGCCGGCGTTGTTGACGAGGGTGTCCAGTCGCCCGTGCCGGTCGAGCGCCGTGTTGATGATCGCGGCGGCGCTTTCGGCGTCGCGCACGTCTCCGCTCACGTATGAGGCGCGCTCGCCGATCTCCGCGCAGGCGGCCTCGAGGACCTCCTCACGGCGCCCGCAGATCACGACGTCGGCCCCACAGGCGACGAGCTCCTTCGCCGCCGCCTTGCCGAGCCCCGTGCCGCCGCCGGTGATCAGCGCCACCTGCCCGTCGAGCAGGCCGTCGGCGAAGATCGCGGAGCCGCTCACGCCGGGACCTTGCCAGAGCGCGCGACGTCGGTGAGTGAGGACCCGCGGGGTCTCACGAGGGCACCCGCGCGATCGCTAGGACGACCATGCCGCGCAGGCGGCGCTCGTACAGGCGGTCGGTCGCACGCAGTACGGCGCGCGCCGGCGGGCCCGGGACCTTGGCCCGCGCGCCGGCTACCTCCCGCGTGGGCGACACGGGCGCGAGGAAGCGCGACCACGTCGGCCGGCCCAGCGCGCCGAGCGCCTCGTCGAGGGTGTGCTCGGGCAGCAGCCACGACGGCGTCGTCATCGACACGACCTCCAGGCCCGACGACCCCAGCGCGTGGCGCAGGGTCGCGGGCGTGAACTGGACGAGGTGCTCGAGCGGGCGCAGGTGCATCCAGCCGCCCAGCGTGCGGCGGCGCAGCTCGCTGTCGAGGTTGGGCACCTCGATCACGACGTGGCCGCCGGGCTTCGCGTTACCGGCGAGCTCGTGGAGGAATGCGGAGGAGTCCGGCAGGTGCTCCAGGACGTGCAGGGCGCTGACGACGCCGAAGCCGTGCGGCTCCAGGCCGGCGCCGGAGAGCAGGCCAGTGCGGACGTCGAGGCCGCGCTCGCGGGCGCGGGCGGCGGCCGCGTCCATCAGCTCGACGCCGACGACGTCCCACCCGCGAGCCTGCGCCGCAGCGGGGAACTCACCGGTGCCACAGCCGACGTCGAGCAGTCTGCCGCGGGCGCCCGTGACGCGCTCGATCTGCTCCATCCGCGCGGCGCCGATATCGGCGAGCGCGCGCTGGAAGCGCGGGTGGCTGACATCGATGCCGGTGTCGGCGCCGGCATCGAAGTAGCCGTCGGTGAAGACCTCGTCGGGGTCGCCGTAGGCGGCGACGCGCACGGTCCCGCACTGCGTGCAGCGGCGGTGCTCGCCGCCGCCGAGGTCAACGGGCTCGGCCTCCGTCTCCCCGCACACGGGGCAGGCGATGAGCGGGATCGTCCTCACGCGTGCGGCAGGCTAGCTGCGCGGCGCAGCGCGGCCAGCCACCCGTCGACGCTGCGCGACCAGGGAAAGGCCTGCGCGCGGGCGCGCCCGCGGAGTCGATCAGCTGTATCAGCGGAAGCTGCGTCTCGCCTCGCAGCCGTTGCAGATTGCCGACCTCGAAGGACTGGATGAAGACCTTCGCGCCCGGC
>DAINCW010000080.1:2614-4640 GCA_036732205.1 Solirubrobacteraceae bacterium
GGCCGCGAGGTCCGAGGCGAGCGAGCCGTCCGTGAGCACGCGGCGCAGTGCGGCCTCGACCGCCCGGGCCTCGGGCGCGACGACGAGGCCCGCGTCGGCCACCAGCTCGGGCAGCGAGCCGCGGTCGGAGACGACGACCGGCGTCCCGCACGCCATCGCCTCGAGCGCGGGCAGGCCGAAGCCCTCGTGCAGGCTGGGCAGGCACAGGGCCGACGCGCCCGCCATCAGCCCGGCGAGCTCGCCGTCGCCGCCGCCCTCGCGGTGGACCAGGCGCCCCGGCACGCCCGGCAGCTCCGCCAGTGCGTCGGCCGCCAGGCCGCCCGGGTCGGCACGGTCGCCGGCCGGGCCCCCGACGACGACCAGCGCATGCTCCAGCCCACCGGCGATCAGGGCGGCCATGGCCTCCCGCAGCGCGGGCAGGCCCTTGCGCGGGTGCAGGACGCCGACGAAGAGCACGTACGGGCGGCCGCGCATGTCCGCGGGCGGCGCGAGGCCCGGGTGAAAGACCTCGAGGTCAACGCCGTGCGGTGCGATGACGATGCGCTCGGGGTCGAGGCCGTACGCGCGTTCGAGCTCGCGCTTGGCCGACGCGGCGGCGGTGATGACGATGTCCGCGCGCTCAACCGCCGCGGTGACGTTCGCGTCGAGCGCCTCGGCGAAAGCCGGGTCGAGCAGGGCGCGCAGCTCGGGGTCGCGCCAGGAGGCCTCGTGGACCTGGACGACGAGCGGAGCGTCGATCCCATCCGGCAACGGGCGGTGCCCGTCGGCGAGCCACACGTCCCGGCGCCGGCGCCAGCGCCGCCGCCCGCCCGAGCGCTCCTCCAGGGCCACGCGCTCGCGCAGGCCGGCGAGCACGTGGGTCCACACGCGCCCGTGCCCTGAGCGCGGCGACATCGTCGCGACCTCGGGCGGCACGGCGACGCGCAGACGCTCGGAGGCCACGGCCTGAGCCTAGACCGGGACCCCATGAACCAGGGATCCGCGGAGACGGCGAATCAGCGGGGGAGCTGGGATTCGAACCCAGGTTCATGGTTTTGGAGACCATGCGAATGGACCGCTAACTCACTCCCCCATGGCCCAAATCATAGGTGGGTTCCGTCCGCGCGAAGGGCCAGGCGACCTGCGCGCCCGCCGCCGCCGACCCCACCCCCTTCGGCCACGCGTGCACCGCCCAGGACGGCGTGAGTGCGGGCGGAGGGACTCGAACCCCCACGGCTTTCACCACGGGCACCTAAAACCCGCGCGTCTACCAATTCCGCCACGCCCGCAGGCGATCCATCCTAAGCGGACGGTTCCGGTTTTCATCCGGGGCCGCCGCGCCCTATGATCCCGCACGATGGCCGGGGTGGAGAGACGCGACGACGTGGTGCTTGAGCACCCGAACCGCGAGAAGGCCTCGTCGAAGGCGACGAGGGCGACCGTGATCCTGCTGCTGCTGGTCAGCATCGGGCTGATGCTCATCGTCGCGGTCGGTGGCTGGAACACCCTCGAGGGCGCCAAGCCGATCCTGATCGGCTGGTGCCTTATCTACTTCGTGCTCGCGTACTACTCCGGTCGCTGGAACCGCGGGGTCCTGCCGCTGGCCGCCGCGCTGGCGATCATCCTGCTGATCTTCGCCGCGATCGCCGGCCCCGAGTGGTTCGTCCGCGACAAGACGGGTTTCACCAACCCGCCGCTGAACGAAAACATCCTGGGCCTGGTGACCCTGCTGCTCGTGCCGGTCCAGTTCCTCTTGATCGTCTTCTCCATGCGCGGCTTCACGCAGGACTGGCACGTCGAGGTCGAGCGTCCGAGCAAGGACGACTACGGCTACGACCCGGGCCCCGAGCCCGGCCCCGCCCCAGCCTGAGCCGCGGCTCAGAGGTTGAAACGACCTCTAACCTCAAGCTTCTGGCC
Source organism: Solirubrobacteraceae bacterium (assembly GCA_036732205.1). GTDB lineage: Bacteria > Actinomycetota > Thermoleophilia > Solirubrobacterales > Solirubrobacteraceae > VAWY01. The sequence goes on from DAINCW010000080.1 coordinate 4,511, forward strand.
CGGGTGCTGGAACTGGTCTACAGGGCGCTCTCAAAAGGCGCTGTCCGAAAGGGCTTGTGGGTTCGAATCCCACCCCGGGTACTCGTCCTGGTGGCTCAGCCGACGAAGCTCAGCAGTGCCTCGATCAGGG
>DAINCW010000080.1:4650-7510 GCA_036732205.1 Solirubrobacteraceae bacterium
CCCGAGGGGAGCCCGTTGCGCTCCGCCAGCTCGCGCACCGCGAGCCCGGCCCGCTCGCACACGAGGGCGCCCGCCGCGACGTCCCACGGCTTGACACCGCGCTCGAAGTACGCGTCGTGCCGGCCCGCTGCCGCCCAGGCCAGGTCGAGCGCCGCGCTGCCCATCCGGCGGATGTCGCGCACCTCGGGCAGCAGCGCCCGCAGCGCCTCGGCCTGCTCGCGACGGACGCCGGCCTCGTAGCCGAAGCCGGTCGCCACGAGCGCGCTCGCGAGCGTGGCGCAGGTCGAGGCGCGCACGCCGGCGCCGTTGAGCGTCGCCTCGCCGTCGCGCGTCGCGGCCCAGCGCTCCTCGCGCAGCGGGTCGAGCACGATGCCAGCAAGCGTCCCGGCCGCGTCGCGCACCGCCACGCTCACGCTCCACTGAGGATGCCCGTAGAGGAAGTCGATCGTGCCGTCGATCGGGTCGACGATCCAGCGCAGCCCCGACGTGCCCGCGACGTCGCCGGTTCCCTCCTCGCCCAGGATGCCGTCGTCGGGCCGCCTCGCCGCCAGCACCTCGCGGATCGCTCCCTCGGCGACGAGGTCCGCCTCGCTGACCAGATCGGTCGGCGACGACTTCGTGTCGCTCGCGCGCTCGGAGCCGAAGCGCGGGACCAGCAGGGTGGCGGCGGCCCGCGCCGCCTCCTCGGCGACCGCTAGGAGATCGGCGGTCGGCGGTCCGCCCACGGGCGCTCGGCCTCCATCTGCGCCGCGAGCGAGAGCAGCGTCGCCTCGTCGTCGGGCCGGCCGACGATCTGCACGCAGAGCGGGAAGCCGTCGGCGGCCTGGCCGGCCGGGACGGTGGCCGCCGGCTGGCCGGTGACGTTCCACGGGCCCGGGAACGGCACGAAGCGCCCGGCGGCGTTGAAGCTCGCGATCGCGCCCTTGCCGCGCAGCGCGTCGGCGCGCAGCGGCGGGCGCGCGAGCACCGGCGTGAGCACCACGTCGACGTCGCGGAAGATCTCGTTGAGCTGCTCGGTGAACTTCGGCTCCTTGTCCAGGGTGCGCTGCAGCGCGCGGTCGGAGACCAGCCGTCCGGCGCGCGCCATGCCCTTCGTGCGCTTCTCGAGCTTCTCGGGGTGCGGCAGCTCGGCCGCGTCGTCGCGGATCCCGCGGAAGTAGCGCGCGAGCGAGCTGCGCGTGGCGGCGATCGAGTACCCCGGGTCGCGCTGGACGACATCGTGCCCGAGCGAACGCAGCAGGTCCGCGGCCTCGTTCGTGACGCGCTTGACGTCGCTGTGCACCGGCGCGATCAGGCCGCTCGGGATCTTGAAGGACAGCGCGATGCGCAGCTTGCCCGGACTGCGCGCCGCCGCCGCGGAGAACGGCTCGGCCGGTGGGCGATCGGCGACGGCGTCGAGGAACAGCGCCGTGTCGCGCACCGAGCGCGTCAACGTGCCGTAGTGCGCCAGCCCGTGCCACTCACCCACGCGCGGCCGCAGCGACACGCGATCGCGCTGCGGCTTGAGCCCGAACAGCCCGCAGCACGCGGCCGGGATCCGGATCGAGCCGAGCCCGTCGGACGCCGTCGCCGCGCCGACCATGCCCGACGCCACCGCCGATGCCGACCCGCCGCTCGAGCCGCCCGGCGTGAGCGAGGCGTCCCACGGGTTGCGCGTGATGCCCCAGGTCTGCGTCTCGGTCCAGGGCCAGATCGTCAGCTCGGGCACGTTGGTCTTGCCGATGACGATGGCGCCGGCCTCGCGCAGGCGCCGGACCATCTCGCAGTCGGCGTAAGCCGGCCCGCCTTGCGCGCCGGTGCCGAAGGCCGTGATCTCCCCGGCCACGTCCGCGTCGTCCTTGATCGCGATCGGGACGCCCAGCAGCGGCCGGTCGCCGCCGGCCCCGCGGCGCCCCTCGGCCTGCCGCGCCTCGGCGCGCGCCTGCTCGGCCAGCACGACGCGAAAGGCGTTGAGCTGCGGGTTCAGCCGTTCGATCCGATCGAGGCACGCCTCGACGAGCTCGATGGGGCTGACATCCCCGGAAGCGACCATTTCGGCCTGGCGGGCTATCCCCGCGAAAACGAGATCGGCGCTGTCCATGGCGCGCGGAGCCTACCCTTCGGGCCAATGGCCCCGCGCGAGACCGTCCGCCGGCTGGCGGCCTTCGCGGGCCGAGGCCCGTGCACCGACGCCGAACGCCGCGCCGCTGCCTGGGCGCGCGACGCGCTGCGCGCCCGCGGCCGGGCGGCACGCCTGGAGACCGCATGGGTCCGCCCGCAGTGGCCCGCGGTCCACGCCGCCCACGCCACGCTCGGGGTCGCGGGCAGCCTGCTCGCGACGAAGTACGCCGTCGCCGGGCTCGCCGTCCTGGCCGTCACCCTTGTCTCGACCGCCGGCGAGCTCACCGGGCGACTGCGCATCGCAAGCCTGCTGTGGCCGCGCCGCGCGACGCAGTGCGTCGTGAGCGAGCCGGCCGGCGCGATGACCGGGCGGATCCGCCTGGTGATCGCCGCGAGCCTCGACGCGGGCCGCACCGGCGCCGCGTTCACGGGCCCCTGGGCCCGCGGCTGGGCGGCAGCCCGGCGAGCGCTGCGCGGGCACCTCTCCTCCCCACTCGCCGCGATGGCGCTGGCCCTGACGATCCTCACGGCGGTCGCGATCGTACGCGTCGCCGCCGGTGGCTCCAGCACGCTCAACGTGATCGCGCTGGTGCCCACCGTCCTCCTCATCATCGCGTTCGGCGCGCTGACGGACATCGGGCTGTCACCGCACTCCCCGGGCGCCAACCGCAACGCGAGCGGTGTCGCGGTGGCGCTCGCGCTGGCCGCCGAGCTCGACCGCGTCCCGCCGAGGCACCTCGCCGTCGAGGCCGTCCTCGCC
>DAINCW010000080.1:7520-10976 GCA_036732205.1 Solirubrobacteraceae bacterium
GAGCCGTCGTCGGGCGGCGCGCGCGCTGGCCCGCGCTGGGCGTGGCCTGCGCCGGCCACGACGGCCGCGCCGCCCGCGAGCGCACCGATGCCGACGTCGAGGACGTCATCGACGACCGGGCGATGGCCGCCGCGCTCGAGCTCTGCCTCGGCATCGTCGGCGAGCTCGACCGCGAGCTGGCGCAGCGGCTCGGATAGCGTCCGAGCAGTGAGCACGGACCCGCCCCCGATCCTCTGGGAGCCCTCGCCACAACGGCGCGCTCGGGCCGTGATGACGCGCTTCGCGCGCTGGGTGGCCGCCGAGCGCGGCGCCGCCGTCGACCCGGCCGACTACGACTCCCTGTGGCGCTGGTCCGTCAGCGACCTGGATGCCTTCTGGGCCGCGATCTGGGACTTCTTCGACGTCCGCTCGCCGACCCCGTACGACAGCGTCCTGTCAAGCCGCGACATGCCGGGCGCCGAGTGGTTCGGTGGCGCGCGGGTCAACTACGCCGAGCACATCTTCCGCGGCAAGAACGACGGCGAGGTCGCGATCCGCCACGCCTCGGAGTCCCGCGAGCTCGCCGAGATGACGTGGGGCGAGCTGCGCGAGCAGACCGCCCGCATCGCCGGGGCCCTGCGCGCCCGGGGTGTCGGCCCCGGCGACCGCGTGGTGGCCTACCTGCCGAACATCCCCGAGACCGTCGCGGCCTTCTTCGCCACCGCGAGCCTGGGCGCCGTCTGGTCGAGCGCGGCGCCCGAGTTCGGCGCGCGCAGCGTCGTCGACCGCTTCGCCCAGATCGAGCCCAAGGTGCTCCTGGCGATCGACGGCTACCGCTACAACGGCCGCGACTTCGACTGCGGCCCGAAGGTCGAGGCGATCGCCGGCGAGATCGGATCGCTCGAGCACACCATCACGCTCGGCTACCTCGACGGCACCGGTTGGGAGGACGGCTTCCTGGGCGACGCGGACGACCTGGCCTTCGAGTCCGTGCCGTTCGACCACCCGCTCTGGGTCCTCTACTCCAGCGGCACGACAGGGCTGCCCAAGGCGATCGTCCACGGGCACGGCGGGATCCTGCTCGAGCACCTCAAGAAGATGCACCTGCACCTCGACGCGCAGGCCGGCGACCGGGTCTTCTGGTTCACGACGACCGGCTGGATGATGTGGAACTTCCTCGTCGGCGTGCTGCTGACCGAGGCGTCGGTCGTGCTCTTCGACGGCGCCCCGGGCGAGGGGCTGTGGGACCTCGCGGCCGACGCCGGCATCACGACCTTCGGGACGAGCGCGGCGTTCATCGCGGCCCAGATGAAGGAGGGCGTGCAGCCCGCCGCGGGCCGCAATCTGGGCGCGTTGCGCAACGTCGGCTCGACCGGGTCTCCATTGTCCCCCGAGGGCTTCGCGTGGGTCTACGAGCAGCTGGGCGCCGACACCTGGCTGTTCTCGACCAGCGGCGGCACCGACGTCTGCACGGCGTTCGTGGGCGGCGTCCCGCTGCTGCCCGTGTACCGCGGCGAGCTTCAGGGCCGCGCGCTCGGCGCGGCGCTGGAGGCGTTCGACGCCGCCGGACGGCCCGTGATCGACGAGGTGGGCGAGCTGGTCATCACCCAGCCGATGCCCTCGATGCCCCTCTTCTTCTGGAACGACCCCGACGGGTCGCGGCTGCGCGAGGCCTACTTCGAGATGTTCCCGGGGGTCTGGCGCCACGGCGACTGGATCGAGATCACGTCGCGCGGGACGGCGGTGATCTACGGGCGCTCGGACTCGACGATCAACCGCGGCGGCGTGCGCATGGGCACCAGCGAGATCTACCGCGCCGTGCTGGCCGTGCCCGAGGTCGTCGACGCCCTGGTCGTGGACATCCCGCGCGACGGCGAGGACTGGATGCCGCTGTTCGTCGTGATCGACGCGGGCCGCGAGCTCGACGACGACCTCGTCAAGGCGATCCGCACCCGCGTGCGCGAGGACTGCTCGCCCCGCCACGTGCCCAACGAGGTCTTTGCGGTGGCCGAGATCCCGCGGACGCTCTCGGGCAAGGTGCTCGAGGTGCCGGTCAAGAAGATCCTGATGGGCACCGCCCCGGAGCAGGCCGCGAGCCGCGACTCGCTGGCCAACCCGGCGGCCCTGGACTTCTTCGTTGAGCTCGCCCGGCGGCTCTGAGTAGGGTCGCCGCCATGTACCCCATCTCGTACGCGGCTGCGCACGTCGAGCCCCACAACCGCCTCACCAGCTTCTTTCGCCTCATCATGGCGTTTCCGCTGGGGATCGTCGCCGCCCTGTGGGGCATCGCCGCCCTGTTCTGCGTGATGATCGCCTGGTTCGCGCTGGTGTTCACGGGGCGCTACCCCGAGGGCCTCTACGACTTCGTCGCGAGGTTCCTGCGCTTCCAGACGCGCGTCTACGCGTACGAGTACCTCGTGACGGACCAGTACCCGGCGTTCAACGGCGACGACGATCCCGCGTACCCCGTGCGCGTGCACATCGGCCCGCCGAAGGCCGAGTACGACCGCATGAAGGTGCTCTTCCGCTGCATCCTGTTCATCCCGATCTACTTCGTGAACTACGCGATGCAGGTCGTCTCGCAGTTCGGGGCGTTCGCCGCGTGGTTCGTGATCCTGTTCACCGGCAAGATGCCCAAGGGCCTCCAAGACGCCGTCGACCTGGGCCTGCGCTACTCCACGCGCGCGTCGGCCTACATGTTCCTCATGACCGAGGACTGGCCGCCGTTCTCCGACGACCGCCCCGAGCTCGGCGACCCGCCGCCGGCGGCCACGCTGCCCGCGTCCGGGGCTCCGGCTCCGACTCCGACCGACCCGGCCGCCTCGCCCGACCTTCCCGGCGGCTTCCAGCCGCCCGTGCCCCCGGGGAGCTAGACCGGCGTAACCGGGTTGCGCTTGCGCGGCCAGTCGCGCGTCTTGCCCTGGGCGAGCGCGAGCCGGCGAGCGCACTCGTTCCGCAGGTCCTCGGGCTGGACGACCGCGTCGACGACCAGCTCGGACGCCAGGTGCAGCACGTCGATGTCCTCGGCGTACTCCTTGCGCAGCTCCTCGGTGCGCTGCGCGCGCTCCTCGGCATCCTCGATGGCGGCGAGCTGGTTGTAGAAGACCGCGTTGATGGCGGCCTGCGGGCCCATGACCGCAATGGAGGCGGTCGGCAGGGCGATGCACGCGTCGGGCTCGAAGGCCGGGCCCGCCATCGCGTAGAGCCCTGCGCCGTAGGCCTTGCGGATGACCACCGAGAGCTTCGGCACGGTGGCCTCGCTGACCGCGCTGATCATCTTCGCGCCGTGGCGGATGATGCCCTGGCGCTCGACCGCCGTCCCGATCATGAAGCCCGGGACGTCGGCGAGGAACAGCAGCGGGACGTTGAACGCGTTGCAGGTCTGGATGAAGCGCGCGGCCTTGTCGGCCGAGTCGACGAACAGCACGCCGCCCTTCTGCTTGGGCTGGTTGGCCACGATCCCCACGACCCGGCCCT
>DAINCW010000081.1:0-3642 GCA_036732205.1 Solirubrobacteraceae bacterium
CACCGAGATCGGCGGCACGGTGGGCGACATCGAGTCGCTGCCGTTCCTCGAGGCGATCCGCCAGTTCCCCGTCGACGTGGGGCGGCGCGACTGCATGTACATCCATCTGACGCTGGTGCCGTACATCGGCCACGCCGGCGAGCTGAAGACCAAGCCCACGCAGCACTCGGTCAACGAGCTGCGGCGCATCGGCATCCAGCCCGACATGCTCATGTGCCGCTCCGAGTCCGCGCTCGGCGACGACATCCGCAAGAAGATCGCGATGTTCGCCTCGCTCCCGATCGACGCGATCATCTCGGCGCGTGACGTGAACAACATCTACAAGGTGCCGCTCACCTTCCGCGAGCAGGGCGTGGACGACTTCGTCCTCGACCACTTCTCGATCGAGGGCGCGCCGCCGCCGGACCTCGGCGCCTGGGAGCAGATGACGCAGCGTGCCGACGACGCGACCCAGCCGGTGCGCATCGGCCTGGTCGGCAAGTACGTGCGGCTCGAGGACGCCTACCTCTCGGTCTCCGAGGCGCTGCGCCACGCGGGCTTCCAACACGGCTGTCGCATCGAGATCGACTGGATCGACTCGGAGACGCTCACTCCCGAGACCGTCGAGCAGCGGCTGGGCAACCTCGACGGGATCCTGGTGCCCGGCGGCTTCGGCGGCCGCGGCATCGAGGGCAAGATCCTCGCGGCGAGGGCGGCGCGCGAGGGCCGCCTGCCCTACCTGGGGATCTGCCTCGGCATGCAGATCGCCGTCGCCGAGTTCGCACGGCACGTCGCGGGGATGCCGGGCGCCAACTCCACGGAGTTCGACCACGAGACCGAGTGGCCGGTCATCGACCTGCTGCCCGAGCAGCGCGACGTCGCCGACCTCGGCGGCACGATGCGCCTGGGCGCCGATCCGGTGAAGCTGCACGAGGGCACGCGAGCGCGAGCCGTCTACGGCGAGGAGGGCGTCATCTACGAGCGCCACCGCCATCGCTACGAGGTCTCGCTGACCCTGCGCAAGCGCCTGGAGAGCGCGGGCCTGGTCGCGTCGGGGACGTCGCCCGACGAGCGCCTCGTCGAGATCGTCGAGCTGCCCGACCACCCGTTCTTCGTCGCGTCGCAATACCACCCCGAGTTCAAGTCGCGTCCCGAGCGTCCGGCGCCGCTGTTCCGCGAGTTCGTCGCCGCCGCGCTGGAGCGCGCGGTCGAGACGCACCCTGAGGCCGCGCCGGAGCCCGTGCGCGGCGCCGGCGAGGACGCCGGCGAACGCCAGGGTGCGCGCACCGAGTGAGGCCGAGCGCCGGCGGCTGCACGAGCTGTTCTGTGAGCTGTGCGCCATCGAGAGCCCGTCGGGCTCCGAGGACGCGTGCGCGCAGCGGGTGCGCGCGGTGCTCCACCGCGCCGGCCTGACCGCCGAGGCCGACGCCGCCGGCAACCTGCTCGCCCGGATCCCGGGCCGCTCCGATCGCTCGATCCTGCTGTGTGCGCACATGGACACGGTCCCCAACGCCGGGCCGATCGAGCCGGTCGAGGTCGACGGCGGCTGGGAGAACGCGCGCGACGACATCCTCGGCGCCGACAACAAGGCCGCGCTGGCCGTGATGCTCCTGGCCGCCGCGCGCTGCGCGGTGGAGGGTTCGCCCGTAGGGATCGAGCTGCTGTTCACCGTGCGCGAGGAGCTCGCGCTGGCCGGGGCGAAGGAGTTCGACGCCTCGCGGCTGCGCTCGGAGTGGGGCTACGTGTACGACCACGCGTCGCCGATCGGCCAGATCGTGATGGCATCGCCGACCTACTTCCGCGTGGAGGCCGCGTTCCACGGCCAGGCGGCGCACGCGGGCATCCGGCCCGAGGACGGCCGCAGCGCCGTGCTGGCCGCGGCCCGCGCGATCGCGTCGCTGCGCATCGGACGCCTCGACTCCGAGACGACGGCGAGCGTCTCGGGCATCGAGGGCGGCAGCATGGCCGCGACGAACGTGGTCCCCGAGCACGCGCGCTTCTTGGCCGAGGCGCGCTCGCTGGACGACGCGAAGGTCGACGCCGTGGTCGCCGAGATGGTCGATCGCATCCACGACGCCGCGAACGACCCGGTCTGCGACGTCGATGCCGACATCAGCGTGCAGCGGCTGTTTCAGGGCTATCGCCACGGCCCGGGCGCGCCCTCGGTCGCCGCGGCCGAGGCGGCGCTGCGCGAGTGCGGCTACGCCCCCGCGCCGATCGTCACGGGCGGCGCGTCGGACGCCAACGCCCTGGAGGCGACGGGCTTCACCGCTACCAACCTCGCCAACGGCACCGAGCGCAACCACGAGCCGACCGAGCGGGTCTCGTTCGCGGCGCTGGAGGGCATGCTCGAGGTGACCTTCGCGCTGCTGGAGGCCTGCGCGGCGGTGGGCCCCGTGAAGGACCGGTTGCAGCGGTAGGGGCGAGCGTCTCGCGGGCGAACTCCGTGCCGTGGCCGCGACCATCGAAACCCGATCGTTCGAGCACGTCGTGCTCGACTTCCTCGCCTACCTCGAGCTGGAGCGCGGCCTGTCGCGCAACACCCTGGAGGCCTATCGCTCCGACCTGCTCCAGTTCGGGCACTGGCTGGAGCGAACGGACACGGACGTCATGGCGGCGGCGCATTCCGATCTGGCCGGCTTCCTCTCGCACCTCGCGACGGGCTCCGAGGAGCGTCCGCCCGTGTCCCCGGCGACGATCCAGCGCAAGGCCGCGTGCCTGCGCTCCTTCTACCGCCACCTGCGCCGCGAGGAGATCATCGACCACGACCCGTCGGCCGAGCTGCGCGCGCCGCGCAAGGACCAGCGCCTGCCGCATGTGCTCACGCGCGACGAGATCACCAAGCTGCTGAGCATGCCCCGGGGAACGGCCCCCGCGGCACTGCGCGATCGCGCGCTGCTGGAGCTGATGTACGCGTGCGGCCTGCGCGCGTCGGAGGCGATCGGCCTGGAGGTCAGCGACGTCGACCTGGAGGCCGGGCTGCTGCGGGCGCGCGGGAAGGGCAGCAAGGAGCGGATCGTCCCGGTCGGCAGCAAGGCGATCGCGGCGGCGAAGGTCTGGCTGGATCGCGGGCGGCCCGTGCTCGTGGGCATCAAGGTCGAGCCGCACCTGTTCGTCAACCACCGCGGCGTGGGGCTGACGCGCCAGGGCCTCTACAAGATCGTCCAGCGCCACGCTCACGCTGCGGGGCTGGCGGGCAAGATGAGCCCGCACACCCTGCGCCATACCTTCGCGACCCATCTGCTCGCGGGCGGCTGCGACCTGCGCTCGGTCCAGGAGATGCTCGGCCACGCCGACATCGCGACGACGCAGATCTACACCCACCTCTCGGCCGACCGGCTGAAGGACGTGTACTTCGCGGCGCACCCGCGGGCCACGGCGCCCTGAGGGGCGCTCGCGGTCGTCGTCGAGGGCTAGCATCGCGGCCGTGTGGCGCCGCGCCCTTCCGCCTGCCCTCGCCGCCGTCGTCCTCGCCGGCTGCGGCACCAAGCCTCCGAAGACCCCGGACGTCACGACGCCCGGGCCGCCGATCGGCTTCCAGCGCACGGCGTACCCCGCGGCGGGCGTCAGCTTCGACGTCCCGGGCGGGGGGCGGAAGGTGGACGGCAAGCCGCCGCTGGTGGCCGCGGTCGCGACGGGCACGGCGACGGGGGCGGTCTGGCG
>DAINCW010000081.1:3652-5563 GCA_036732205.1 Solirubrobacteraceae bacterium
GCCCACGACGGACGCGGCGCTAGCCGCGGCCAAGGCGTCGCTGGTCGCCGCCGTGGCGCAGCGCGACCCGACGTTCCGTCTCCAGCAGGCCCAAATGCGCCACCTCAAGGGCCGGCGGGCCATCCAGGTCGTCGGAATGGGGACGATCACAGGCCAGCGGCGTCGCATCCGCTCGACGCACGTCTACTCCGACCACGCCGAGCTGATCATCGACGAGTACGCGCCCCCGACCGTCTTCGACCGCGTCGACAAGCAGGTCTTCCTGCACGTGCTGCACTCGCTGCGCCTGGGCAAGGCGAAGGCCTGAATCCATGGGCCGAGCGTTCGTGGTCGTAGCCGACGCCTGCGGCGCCGGCGCACTGCCCGACGCGGCCGACTACGGCGACGAGGGCACGAACACGCTGGCGCACCTCGCCGAGATCGCCGGCGGCCTGAAGGTCCCGGCGCTGGGAGCTCTCGGCCTGGGCTCGATCCTGCCGCTGCGGGGCGTCGGAGAGGCCGAGGCGCCCGCGATTCACGGTCGCCTGGCCGCTCAGGGCTTCGGCAAGGACTCCACCGCGGGCCACTGGGAGCTCATGGGCGTGGTCGCCGGCACGCCGCCGCCGAGCTACCCCGATGGCTTCCCGGACGAGCTGGTCGCCGAGCTGGAGCGCATCACCGGCCACGAGACGATCGGGAACAGGCCGTGCAACGGCGTGGTCGCGATCCAGCAGTGGGGCGACGAGCACCTGCGCACGAGTGCGCTGATCCTCTACACGTCGCAGGACTCCGTCCTCCAGCTCGCCGCGCACGTCGATCGCGTCGCGCCCGAGCGCCTGTACGCGGCGTGTGGAGCGGTCCGCGAGGCGATGGTCGGCGAGCACGCCGTCGGCCGGGTCATCGCGCGCCCGTTCGAGGGGCCGCCCGGGCAGTTCGTGCGCACGCTCGGGCGGCGCGACTACGCGCTCCCGCCGCCGGCCCCGTCGTATCTCGACGTGCTGCGCGATGCCGGCCAGGAGGTCCACGGTGTCGGCAAGGTCGTCGACCTGTTCGCCGGGCACGGTTTCACGCGCCACCACCACGGCGAGAAGAACACGATCGCCATCGAGTCGACCGATCGCCTGCTCGCCGAGCTGGACGAGGGGCTGGTCTTCGTCAACCTCATCGAGACCGACCAGGTCTACGGGCACCGCAAGGACGCGGAGGGCTTCCACCGCGCGCTGCGCGAGATCGACGCGGCTGTCGCGCGCTGGGTCGACGTGCTGGGCCCCGACGACCTGCTCGTCATCACGGCCGACCACGGGTGTGACATCGCTGCGGAGCACAGCGAACACACGCGCGAGTACGCGCCGCTGCTGGCGACCACGGGCGCTGGGACCGACGGCCACCGCCACGACGGCGCCCTGGCCGACGTCGGCGCGACGGTCACGCGCTGGCTCGGGGTCCCCGCGGACGGGCTGCCGGGCGCGGCCTTCCTGTAGGCCGCCGTGCCCGAGCTCCCCGAGGTCGAGACCATCCGGCGCCAGCTCGCGCCCGCGGCCGAGGGGCGCGTGCTGCGCGCGCTGGAGATCGCCGATCCCCGGTGGTGCATGCCGCTCGCGCCCGGCGAGGTGCGCGCGGCCGTGGAGGGGCGGCGCGTCGAGCGCCTGGAGCGGCGGGGCAAGTACCTCGTCTGGGCGCTCGAGGGCGACGTGTTCCTGATCGTCCACCTGCGCATGACCGGCACGCTGCTGATCGACCCGCCGGCCGGGACCCCGTACGAGCGCGTGCGCTTTCGCTTCGGCGACGGCGGCCGCGACATCGCCTTCTGCGATCCCCGGCGGTTCGGGACGGGCGAGCTCGCGCTCGGGCCCGAGGCGCTGGAGGCGTTCTTCGCGGCGCGGCTCGGCGTCGAGCCGCTCAGCGACGAGTTCACCGCCGAGCGGATGCACG
>DAINCW010000081.1:5573-10883 GCA_036732205.1 Solirubrobacteraceae bacterium
GCGGGCGCCGATCAAGGCCGTGCTGCTCGACCAGCGGGCGATCGCGGGCGTGGGGAACATCTACGCCGACGAGGCGCTGTTTCGCGCGCGGATCCATCCGCTGCGCCCCGCACGGGCCCTCAGGCGCGCGCAGTCGGCCGCGCTGCGCGACGCGGTGGTCGACGCGCTGACCGCCGGCCTGGGCGCGGGCGGCGCGACGATCGACGACTTCCGCCACGCCGACGGCGTCCGCGGCAGCTTCCAGGACGAGTTCCTCGTCCACCTGCGCCGCGACGAGCCCTGCCCGCGGTGCGGGCGGACGATCGTGAAGTTCGTGGCCGCCGGGCGGGGGACATATGCGTGCGAGGGCTGCCAGCCCCGCCCGCGCGCCCCGCGCCGGCGCGCGTGACTTAGGCCACGGCCAGCAGCTCGTCGAGCCGGCCGCTGCGGTCCGCGCCGAGCAGCTCGCGGAAGCCGCCCACCAGCTCGTCGTCCACGAGGATCTGCGGGAAGCTCATCATCCCCGTCCGCTGGGCCAGCTCGGTCCGTCCGGCCGGGTCCTTTGACAGATTGATCTCGGTGAACTCGATCCCGCGCCTGCGCAGGAGCACCTTCGCCATCACGCAGAAGGAGCACGGATCGGTCGAGTACATGACGACGTTCTTCATGGCCACTTCAGAAAGTATAGTGCCTTCGCGGCACCAACTCGTCCCGGGGACGACGCGGTAATGCCCGGATCGGTCGAGGCCGAAGCGGTCGTGCTGCGCTCGATCCGCTACGGCGAGGCCGACCGCGTGCTGCACCTGTACACGCCGGATCGCGGCCGGGTCGGGGCGATCGCCAAGGGCGTGCGGCGCACGAAGAGCCGCTTCGGCGGGCGCCTGGAGCCGTTCTCGCGGGTCAACCTCCAGCTCCACGAGGGGCGCAGCGACCTGATGACGGTCACCGGCGCGGACACGATCGAGCCGCACGCGCGCCTGCGCGAGGACGCCCGCTCGCTCGACGCGGCTGCGCGCGCGTGCGACGCGGTCGCCCGCCTGTTCGAGACCGGCGACCCGCACCCGGCCGTCTACCACCTGCTCTGCCACGAGCTCGCGCTGCTCGACGCGGCCCCCGACCGGTACGCCACGCTGGGCAACCAGCTGGCCTTCCGGCTCAAGCTGCTGCTGGCCGCGGGCCTGGCGCCGCATCTGGCCGAGTGCGCGAACTGCGGCGAGTGCGACCATCTCGCCGGCTTCAGCGGGGCGGCGGGGGGCGTCGTGTGCAGCGCGTGCGAGGCGTCGGCATTCCCGCTCGGCGAGGACGCGCACACGTTCATGACCGAGGCACTCGGGCGCTCGCTCGCCGACACGCCAGCGGCCGACGATCGCGCCCTGCGCCAGGCCGAACGGGCGATCCGCGAGACCGCCGAGCACCACGCCCACGTTCGCCTGCGCGCCGCCATCGCGGGGTAGGGTCCATCGCGTGGGCGAGGGCACGAAGTGGGCACGGGGGAGACCCGGACTCGATCGCGTTCTTCCACGCCTCGGGGCTCGACTACGTCTCGTGCTCGCCGTATCGCGTGCCGATCGCGCGGATCGCGGCGGCGCAGGCGGCCGTCACGGATTCGTGACGCCGGCCACCGGCGCACGACCGGCGGTGCGACAGTAGGAGCATGTACGCCGTCGCCGAGGCCTTCGCCGCACGCCAGCAGCGATTCGAGGACGAGTTCCTCTCGCCGCTCGCCGTGCGCTCGTACCCGGCGTGCCGGCGGGTCTCCGAGCCCGACAGCGCGGTCCGCACGCCGTTCCAGCGTGACCGCGACCGCATCGTGCACTCCAAGGCGTTCCGCCGGCTCAAGCACAAGACGCAGGTGTTCGTGGCGCCCGAGGGCGACCACTTCCGTACGCGGCTGACGCACACGCTCGAGGTCACGCAGATCTCGCGCACGGTGGCGCGGGCGCTCGGCCTCAACGAGGACCTGGTGGAGGCGATCGGGCTGGGCCACGACCTCGGGCACCCGCCGTTCGGGCACATCGGCGAGGAGGCGCTCGACCGCTGCCTTGACGAGCGCTTCCCTGAGCACGGCGGCTTCCGGCACTTCGAGCAGTCGCTGCGGGTGGTCGACGTGCTCGAGCGCGACGGGGCGGGGCTGAACCTCAACGAGGTGGTGCGCGAGGGGATCCTGCGCCACTCGTCGCGGATGGAGCCACCGGCGTCGCTGGAGGGGCGGATCGTGCGGCTGGTCGACCGCGTGGCCTACATCAACCACGACATCGACGACGCGGTGCGCGCCGGCGTGCTCGCGGAGGGCGACCTGCCCACGGACGCGATCACGGCCCTCGGGACCACGGGGCCCAAGCGCATCGACGTGCTGGTCGGAGACCTGGTCGAGCACTCGGAGCGTGCTGGGGACATCGTCCAGGGCGAGCGGGCGGGGGAGGCGATGGACGCGCTGCGCACGTTCATGTTCGCGAGCGTCTACCTGGCGCCCGCGGCACGGCGCGAGCACGCGAAGATCCACCGGGTCGTCGCCACGCTGTTCGACCATTGGGCGGAGCGGCCCGGCGACCTGCCCGGGCCGGCCGAGGACGTGCCGCAGCGGGTGACCGACTGGATTTCCGGAATGACCGACCGTTTCTGCCTGCGGGCGTACGAGGAGCTCGTCCTGCCGGACGCGTTCGCCACATAGAGTCGACGCCGGTGCCCCGCTACGCCGACGAGGACAAGGAGAAGGTCCGCGACGCGACGGACTTCGTCGCGCTCGTGTCCGCGCGGACGGAGCTGCGGCGGACGGGTGGCGACGGCTTCATGGGCCTGTGCCCGTTCCACGACGAGCGCAGCCCGTCGTTCTCCGTCAGCGCGTCCAAGAAGGTCTTCAACTGCTTCGGGTGCGGCGAGGCGGGCGACGTCTACCGGTTCGTCGAGCTGACGGAGGGCGTGGACTTCAAAGGTGCGCTGGAGCTGCTGGCCGATCGCGCGGGGATCGAGCTCGAGCCCGAGGAGGAGGACCCGCGCGCCGCGGAGCGCCGCAAGCGCCGCGAGCGGCTGCTGGAGCTGTTGGAGCGCACGGCGGCCTACTACGTGCGGGTGCTGTGGGAGGCCGACGAGGCGGCGAAGGCCCGGGAGTACCTGCTCGGGCGCGGACTGGACGAGGGCGTGCTGCGGGAGTTCCGGGTGGGCTACGCGCCGAGCAAGTGGGACAGGGTGCTCACGGCGTCGATGCGCTCGGGCTTCACCTCGCACGAGATCTATGACGCCGGGCTGGCGCAGAAGGCGAAGGGGGAGGGGCGGCTGTACGACCGCTTCCGCTCGCGGATCATGTTCCCCCTGGCGGACTCGCGCGGGCGGGTGCTGGGGTTCGGCGCGCGGGCGATGGGCGACTCGAAGCCGAAGTACCTCAACACGGCGGAGAACGAGGTCTTCCACAAGGGCCGCCAGCTCTACGCGGCCGACCTGGCGCGGGCCGCGGCGGCGAAGGCGGGGGCGGCGATCCTCTGCGAGGGCTACACCGACGTGATCGCGCTGCACCAGGCCGGGCTGCGCAACGCCGTGGCGACGATGGGCACGGCGCTCACCGAGGAGCAGGTGGTGGAGCTGGCGCGGATGGCCCCGGTGGTGCAGATGGCGCTCGATGCCGATGCCGCGGGCCAGGGGGCGATGCTGCGCGCGGCCAAGGTCGCGGCCGGGCGACGGCTGGAGCTGCGCGTCGTGCCGCTTCCCGAGGGCCGCGACCCGGCGGACGTGGTGGCGGCCGAGGGCGCGGACGCGGTGCGCGCGCTGGTCGAGCGGTCCGTGCCCTTCGTCCAGTTCCGCGTGGAGCGGGCGCTGGCGGCGGGCAACGTGCGCTCGGCCGAGGGCAAGGACCATGTGCTGGAGGAGCTGAGGCCGGTGTTCGCGACGCTCGGGCCCAGCGTGCTGCGGGACGAGCTGCTGCGGACGGTGGCCGACCGGCTGGACGTGGGGCCATCGCTGGTGGCGGAGCTGGTGGGGCGCCCGGGGCGCGGTCAGGCGGCGGCCGGGGGAGGCGCGGCGGCCGCGCCGGTGCCGGCGAACGGCAACGGGGACGCCGCTCGCGCGCCGCGCCGGCAGCTCGACCGCGCGGCTCGCACGCAGCGCGCGTTCTTGACGCAGTGCCTCGCGCGCCCGTCGGAGGGCCGCGGGCGCCTTGCCGCGATCGACCTCGACGGGCACTTCACCGACGACCCGACGCGCCGCGCGGCAGCGTGGCTGCGCGACCACATCGACGACCCGCTGACCGGGGTGCCGTCCGACGACGACGAGCTGACGGTGCTGCTCCAGCAGCTCACGGCGCGCGCCGCGGCGCTGCCGGAGGGCGCGGTGTCGCTGGAGGTCGAGACACTTCAGCTCGAGCTCGCGCGGATCGACCGCAGGATCACGTCGGCGGGAGCGGGCGAGGTGGCGGACTTCGCGAAGCGCCGCGGCGAGGTCCAGCGCGAGCTGGACGACGCGGTGGAGCGGGCGCTGGCTTAGGGCCAAGCTCCCCTCATCGGGGGCTATCCTGCGCCTGCGATCCCCGGTGATGTAATGGCAACATGCTTGACTGTTAATCAAGTCATGGTGGTTCGAGTCCACCCCGGGGAGCTCTCTCACGCTTGCGGCGCTGATTCGAGAGCGCGGTAACCGTTTTCCACCTCGGCGTGGCAGTTCGCGCAGAGGAGGATGCACTTCTTCGCCTCCTTTCTCAGCAGCGACAGGTTGCGGGCGACGCCGTTCAGCGACAGGGCGAAGGACTTCTGCGCCGGATCGACGTGGTGAAACTGAAGGGCGGCCAAACACTCTGCGTAGCCGCACGCTGAGCAGCGGCCGCCAGCCTCGGCCACCAGCGTTTGCTTGACGCGCCGGCGCCGCTCGGCAACGCGGTCGGACCGGCACCGCTTGCAGCGGTACGAGCCGCGTCCCTCGAGGCAGAACTCGGTCAATCCATGGCGCTTGCACCGCATGACGGTCAGGCGGGGTGCCGTCTCCGGGTCTGTCGGAGTCCGCCCCGGGCGCGGGCCACGCTCGATCTCCCAGCGCTTCAGCCAATACCGGACCGTCGCTATCGAGCGGTCGACCGCCGCGCCGAGCTCGGCCAGCGTCGCCCCAGACGCGGCCAAGCGCTGCAGGAGCTCTCGATCGGGTGCGCCACGAGCCGAGAAGCGCTCGGATCCGTCGGAGCGCAGGCCGAATCGTCGCGCCCACCATGCGATCGTCGACCCGTCTCGCTCGAGCTCACGGCCGATCTGCTCGAATGACTTGCCGAGCGCCAGTTCCGCTTCAAGCCATTCTCGGTCCACGAACATATGTTCCCAGTCGATTCGGATGGATATGACCGGTTGGCTGATTACG
>DAINCW010000082.1:0-10815 GCA_036732205.1 Solirubrobacteraceae bacterium
CTGGATCGCCGCCTACTACGGCTCGACGCCTGGCCGCGCGCTGACGCTCGTGCTGCCGCCGCGCGTCGCGCCGGCGAGCGAGACGTGGGTCGTCGCGCGTCCGCGTGACGACGGGGGTGGGGAAGAGCGTCGCGAACCGGCTGGTGCACGCGTGCCGGCAGCTGCGCCTGGTGCTTCCCGCGCGGCACGGGACGATCGTCGTGCAGGCGGGGCTCCCGGGCCGCAGCGAACGCCGGCGCGTCAGCTACTGACACCGCCCGGGAAAAGCCCGCTCAGGCCGGAACGGCCTCCTCGCGTGCCGCGACTGCTGCGTCCGGTGCGGGGGTCGACGTACAACGGCAGGACGACGTTGCGAACGGTCGAGGCACCGAGCCCTTCGAGCACCAATGCTGTCGCACAGATCCTGCAAGTGGTTGCGAGTGATCCCGTCAGCTTGAGAGGCCCGAACTGCGGAACCAGCCGGGTGCGCAGCGCCTGCTCATAGCTGCGCAACGCCGACGGCTTAGCTAGGTGAGTGATTCCAGGCGAGCATCGTGGGTGGGCGCCCGCAGGGGCGCTCACCCACGCCCGCCGCCGCCTCCGCAGCCGGCGGTGGAGTCAACCATCTAGAGCGCCGCGCTCAATACGGCGGCAGGTCCGCGTACCAGTCGCCCAGCACGCGGAACGACGACCAGAAGGCGCGCTTGGAGGCCTCCTCGTCGAGCGAGTCGTCGATGCTCGGCACGTAGAGCGCCTCGATGGACGGCGTGAACCGCTGGACGACGCCCAGCGCCGGCTGCACGCTCTCCGCGAGCGGGACGTCCGCGTCGTTGAGGCAGGCGAGCGCGTCGGGCCCCATGATCGCGACCATCTTGGGCTGGACGATCGCCAGCTCCTCGACGATCCGGGCCAGGCAGGCCGGGTCGGCCAGCGACGGGTCGCCGACCGGGCACTTCACGCACAGCGTCCCGTAGACCGCGAGCGGGTCGATGCCCAGCCGCTTGAGGGACTTCATCAGGGCGGAGCCGCTGCGTCCGTAGAAGGCGACGCCCTCCTCGATCTCCGCCACGGTGGGCGCGTACTTGAGCAGCATCACGTCGGCCTGCGGGTGCCCGGAGCCCAGGACGGGCATGAGGTTGCCCCGCGGGCAGTACTCGCACGACTGGATCTCCCGTGAGAGGGAGTTCAGCTCGCGGATGGCCCGTTCGAGGTACTTCTCGCGGATCTGATCGTCAGTCGCGGGCATGGCGTCGCCGGAGAGGTTCGGCTCGCCTCCCGCGGGTCCCTGCGCCTGCATCACGCCTTGCGGGTCGCCTTGCGCACGCGCCGCTCCCGCCTCGCGCGCCGCGCGCCCGCGGGGATCGCGGTCGTCTCGAGGAACTTGAGCGCCTGTACGTAGAGCAGGCTCGTCGGCTTGGTGATGATGTCCGCCTCGCGCAGCGACTCGAGGAACTCCTCGGGGCCGTCGAAGCGCCGCATGCGGATCCGCACCGAGCCGAGGCCCTGCGCGACGTGGGAGTCCGAGCCCGCGCCGGCGACGATCCGGTACTTGGCCGCGAACCGGGCGGCCTCCTCGTTGAACGAGCCGATCGCGACGCGCGGGTTGTAGACCTCGATCGCGTCGACGTCGTCGACGATGTCGAGCAGGTGCTCGTAGTCGGGCACGGAGTGCATGCGGTCGAACGGATGGGGGACGTACACGAGGCCGCCCTGGCGCTTGATCTCGGCCACCGTCTCCTGGATTGTCAGTCCGCGCGGAATTCGCTCGGAGATGAAGAGGCCGATGACCTCGCCCTGGCTCGCGGTCTTGACCTCCTCGCCCACGATGACCTGCACGCCGAACTCCGCGGCCTTGGCCTGCGCTTCGAGCGCGCCGGAGATCTCGTTGTGGTCGGTGACCGCGATTGCGCCCAGGCCGCGCTCGCGCGCGGTTGACAGGAGTACTTCGACCGGCGTCGCGCAGTCGTGCGAGTGGTCGGTGTGCATGTGCAGGTCCACGTCGATCAGCGGGCGTCGGGTCAGCCGCCTTCGCGCCGCCGGGTCCCCGCCACCGTCGTGGCGGCGCGCGGTCAGCTCGGCGTAGAGCCCCTCCAGCTCGTCGGTCACGTCGCTCCACGTGCGGGCCCCGGGGCCCTTCGCGGCGCGTGGCGGGCCGGCGGCGACCAGGCGCGCGAGCTGCGCCGCCAGCGTGTCGGTGTCGCGCGGCTCGAAGAACGCGCCCTGCTCGCGGAGCACCTCCTCGTAGACCGGCAGGCGGCTGGCGACGAGGGTGACGCCCGCCGCCCGCGCGCGCAGCAGGAGGCCCGGCACGGGAGCGGTGCCGTCGGATGCGGCGACGAGCACGTCACTGCTTGCCAGCAGCGACGCCTCGTCGAGCTCGTCGGGCGTGGCGAAGCGCACGCGGTCGCGCAGCGCGGCCCGCAGCGGCGTCGACGTCGACGGGCCACGCGCGCTGAGCACAGTTGCGCGCCACGGCAGGTCGAGGTCCAGCAGGCGCAGGCCGCGCAGGAACGCGCGCAGCGCGGGACGCTCCTCGACGTCGACGAACGCCAGGCGCACGACGCCGTCGTCGGCGGGCACGCGCTCTGCGGGCGGGTCCACTCCGGGGCCGATCACGCGGTAGTCGGCCGGGAAGAAGCGCGCCATCAGGTCGCGCGTCGCGCCGAAGGCGGCGGTGCGGACGTCGAGGCGGCCGAAGACGAGCTCGACCACCTTGCGCGCGACCTGCGTTGCGACGACCCGCTCGGTCGGCAGGTGGAACGTCCCGACGTTGAGCGCCCGCGAGTGGCGCAGCGCGGCGCTCGCGACGCTCGGGGCGAAGGGCTCGTGGACGTGGCAGACGTCGAGCGCGACGTGCTCGGACAGCGCCTCGACCGCGCGCGACGCGTCGATGGGCAGGGCGGCCCGCCGGCCGGTGGTCGGCGCCAGCGCCTCACCCAGCGCGAGCAGGCGGACCGCGCCGTCGCGCAGCAGCGTCTCGGGCTTGCGCATGGCGGCGCGCGCCTGGCGCACCGCTTCGTCTGACGACGACGGCGCGACGACCAGCACGCGGTGCCCGCGCCCGGCGAGCTCCGCCGCGACGCGCTCGACGTAGCGGTTGACCTCGTTCGCCGTTCCCCATGAGTAAGGAGAGACGTGGGCGATCGAGAGTGGGCCCGCCATGCGGGGCACGATAAAGCGGCGCGGGCCCGCCCCGAAGGGCGGGGCCCGGACCAGCTAGTTCTGCGCGGCCTCGACCGGCGCCGGCCGGTGCGTGGGCGCGGTGCCCGGCAGCCCGGCGTAGTCGGCGATGAAGGCCTCGGTCATCTCCCGCGCCTCGTCGTCGGGGCGCTGGTTGTGCGGGGACTTCATGAGGTACGAGCTCGGCCCGTCGAGCTGGCCGGCGACGCCGTGGTTCAGCGCCAGCTTGCAGCAGCGGACGGCGTCGGTGACGATGCCGGCCGAGTTGGGCGAGTCCCAGACCTCGAGCTTCATCTCGAGGTTGAGCGGCACGTCGCCGAAGGCCTGGCCCTCGACGCGGATGTGCGCCCACTTGCGGTCGGTGAGCCACGGCACGTAGTCCGAGGGCCCGATGTAGACGTCGTCCTTGGGCAGCTTGTGGCCCATGATCGACGTCACCGCGTTGGTCTTCGAGATCTTCTTGGACTCCAGCCGCTCGCGCTCGAGCATGTTGTAGAAGTCCATGTTGCCGCCGACGTTCAGCTGCGACGTGCGCAGCATCTTCACGCCGCGGTCGTGGAACAGGCGGGCGAGGTTGCGGTGCACGATCGTCGCGCCGACCTGCGACTTGATGTCGTCGCCGACGATCGGCAGTCCGGCCTTCTGGAAGCGCTTGTTCCAGTAGTCCTCGCTGGCGATGAACACGGGGATGCAGTTCACGAAGCCGCAACCGGCCTCGAGCACCTGCTCCACGTACCACTTGGTCGCCTGCTCGGAGCCGACCGGGAGATAGGAGACGACGACGTCGGTGTGCGTGTCCTTGAGGATCTGCACGATGTCGGCGGTCTCGCCGCGCGCCTTGGTGATCTTCTCCTTGAGGTACTTGCCCAGGCCGTCGTGCGTCATGCCGCGATACACCGGCACGCCCAGGTGGGTCGGGACGTCCTCGCAGAACTTGATCGTGTTGTTCGGCTCGGCCCAGATGGCCTCGCCGAGGTCCTTGCCGACCTTCGTCTCGTTGATGTCGAAGGCGCACGTGAACTCGATGTCGCGGACGTGGTAGCCGCCGAGGTCGACGTGCATCAGGCCCGGGACACGCTCGTTCTGATCGGCGTCCTTGTAGTAGGTGACGCCCTGCACGAATGAGTTGGCGCAGTTGCCCACACCGATGATCGCGACGCGCACCTTCTCGTGCTGGTAGCGCGCGGCGCCGTTGTCATGGTTGCTCAAGGTTCTGACTCCTGTGAAGAGGTCTCGGGGATTCACACCCCGGTACGGCCCGGTGGTTACCCAGTTGTCACGACGCCGAAAGCGCCGACCGCACGTGCCAGATGCGCTGAACGACCGTGATCACCGAGAGTCCTGCGAGCACGTAGATGGCCGGCTCGAGGAGCTCGAAGTTCCCAAGTGAAGCACCTTTGGCGAATACCAAGCCGATCGAGAGGATGACAACGCGCACCGCGCGAGTGGCGATTCCGCCCTTGTTCTCGACCCCCAGGGCCTCCGCTCGCGCGCGGGTATAGGACACCATCAGGGACGCCACGACGCCGATCACGACGGCCGCGACGGCCGCCTCGTTGTGGGCCTTGGTGAAGCGCACGGCGACCGCGGTGAGCACGATGCCCTCCTCGACGCGGTCGAGCGTCGAGTCGAGGAACGCCCCGAACTGCGAGCCCTTCCCGGACATGCGCGAGTAGCGCCCGTCGAGCGTGTCGCACACCGAGCCGACGATGAACGCCACGCCGCCCATGAAGTAGTAGCCCTGCCACACCAGCACGGCCGCGACGACGTTCAGGACGAAGCCCGTGAGCGAGATCGCGTTCGGGGTCAGGCGCGACTCGATGAGCGCGTCGCGTACCTGCTCGCGCCGCTCGGCCACCCGAGCGCGTCTGGCGTCGGCTCCCGCCATCAGTGGTCGTGCACCCTACGCGGGTGCGGGCACGAAGCGCCAGACGTGTGGCCGCGCGCGGGCCAGCCAGCGCGCGGCGACCGCCGCGACGCCCGCCGCGGAGGCACCCAGGAACGCATCCGCGAGGAAGTGGTTGCCGGTCACGACGATCACCCACGTGACCAGCAGTGGGTAGAGCGCCCAGAAGACCTTCAGCGCCCGCCACTTCACGAGCTTGGCCAGCGGCCAGCCGATCATCAGCGCGAACGCCACGTGCATCGACGGGACGGCCGCGTACGGGTTGAACAGCGCGTTGACTGTCACCGAGTCCGACGGGACGCCGGTGAAGTCCGAGACGGCGTCCCGGAAGCCCCACTCCGGCATGAACCGCGGCGGCGCGGTCGGGAACACGATGTAGCCGACGAGCGCGATGCCCATCGCCACGATCATCATGTTGCGCACGAAGTAGAAGGACTGGTTGCGGAAGAGGTAGAGCCACACCAGCGCGCCCACCGTCACCGAGGACTGGGCGTTGAGGTACATCCAGCTCGAGGCGTCCACGACGACGCGCGACCCCTCCGCCCAGCTCTGGACCGCGGGCTCGACGAAGACGTGCATGCCGCGCTCGATGTCAATGAGGTCGCGCGCGTGCTGGAAGGCCGCAGCCGTGCGTCCGTCGACCGCCCCCCGCACGACGCGGTAGCCGTAGTAGGCGGCGGCAAAGAGCAGGAACTGCCGGGCCACATCCAGTGGCCCGTGAGGCAGCAGCCGCGCCTGGAGCGCTCTGACCCGGGCGGACACGACGCCCGATCCTAGCGTGGGCGCGGCGGCCCGCGAAAGGCCGTGGTCGGGGTCTTCACGACGGGCAGGCATCGGGCTGCGAGAGCAGGTCGGAGGTGGTGAGCTCGGCCGCCACGCGCACCGGGCCGGGACGCAGGGCGCGCACGGTCGTCCAGCCGCCGGGGGCCTGCTCGAGGCAGGCCGCACCCGCCGTGACGTTCCAGTAGCGGGTCCAATGCACGCGCACCAGGACGCGACCGGGACGCTTCACGTCGAGCGCGAACGACTGCGAGCCCAGCGCGGTCAGCCGCGCCGCGCCGTCGACCACTGGCGCGGCGTTCTGGACTCGCCACACGCTCCAGTGATGGTTGGCCCAGACGGGCGTGAGATAGGGCAGGCCCGCGCGGACCATCGCCGCCTCGGCGACCGTGTGGTCGTCGAGCGGCGCGTCTGGCACGGCGACGTAGGACACCGCGTTGCTCCGGAGCCAGGCGCGGTACCGCGCGGGCGTCAGCGCGCCCTGGTCGTAGAAGATGCGGTTGTACTTCGTGTCGAGCTGGCGCTCCCACCCGCGGGCGATCGGGAAGCGCGGCGCGAGGTACGCCGCCTCCCAGTGGCCACGCGTGAACGGCACCTCGATCCGCGGCGGCGGTCCGCCCTGGCGCTCGAGGAAGTGCGTCAGCGGCGCGAAGTAGGCGACCTGCGTGGAGGGATCGCCGACCGTCTTGAGGATCTCGCGGACCGGCCCCCACCACTGCCAGACGAACAGCGCGGCGATGGCGATCACCAGCGCGCGCCGCGCGTCGCGGCGGTGCAGCGGCCGTCCCGCGCGTGCGCAGACGATGAGCGGACCGGCGAAGACGGCGCCCAGGCGCGTGGCGTTGGAGCCCATCGGCGTGGGGATCACCATCGCGGCGGCCGCGGCCACGGCGTAGAGCCAGCCGCCGGCGCGCAGGACGCGCTCGGACGGCGGGACGAGGAGCGCGACGGCGACGCCGCTGGCGACCGAGATGATGGCCGAGCCCGCAGCGAACGGCTGGAAGCCGCCCTCGGGGAAGGCCATGCTGAGCGCGAGGACGAGCCCCACCGACGGCAGCGCGACGATCAGGCCGCGCGGAGTGCGCTGGGCGACGATCATCGCCACGCCGGCGAGGCCGAGGAAGAGCCCCGCCACCGGGCTGGCGGCCGCGCAGCCCACGGCGAGCAGTGCGGCGAGGCGCGGGCGCCCGCGCTGGAGCGCCAGCAGGGCGGCGAGCCCGAACGCGACGCCGAGCCCGAAGGTCAGGCGGCCGATGAGGAGGTCACATGCCGTGGCGGCGGCGAGCCAGATGACGCCGGTCCGGGCGCGCTCGCCGAAGTGCTCGCGGGCGAGTCGCTCGAACAGCACGCCGATGGCCACGGCCGCGGCGATCCCGACGACATGGATCCCGAAGGTCGCGCCCAGCGCGGGGAACAGCAGCGAGTAGCCGGGCAGGTGGTGACCGTCGTACCAGTTGGCGTCGAACACGGCGAAGCCCTCGCGGTGGAACAGGCCTACGCGGTAGACCTGAGCGGCGAGATCGGGCGTGCGTGGGGCGAGGACCAACCACGCAAATCCGCCGAAGGCGGCGACGAGCAGCGCAGGCGAACGTGTCAGGACCGAGCCCCATGGAGACCAGCGGCGTTCCATGGCTCAAGGGGTTCTTACACCCCCTGGGCGCACTAGTCACCCCCGGCGTAACGTGGGCTAACCCGCCACCCGGGGGGCGGAAACAGCGGCGCCCGTCTCTAGCGAAGGAAGTCGACGACCTTCGTGACGACGTCGGGGCGGTCCAGCCAGGGCCAATGGCCGGCGCCGGAGAGGCGCTCGACGGTGGCGTTGGGCAGCGCCGCGCCATAGGCGTCGGCGAACGCCACGGGGATGTAGGGGTCCTCCTCGCCCCACAGCACCAGCGCGGGTGCCTCGATCGCGCCGAGCCGCGCGCCGGCCTGCGCCAGGACGTCGGGGTCGGCCCAGCGGTAGAGCCGCAGCATCGCGCGCTGGGTGCCCTCGTCGAAGTGGCGGTACACGGCGTCGACGAAGTCCTCGGGCAGCGGGCCGGGCGTCGCGTTGGACTCGCGCGACAGCAGGCGGAAGCCCGCGCGGGTCGTCGCGCCCATGAACAGCTCGCCCAGGCCGCGGGTACGCCATACGCGCGCGACCCGGTGCCACCGGTAGCCGGGTAGCAGCGGCACCGCGTTGATGACGACGAGGCGGTCGATGCGGTCGGGGTGCGCCTGGGCGAACCCCAGCGCCACGGCGCCCCAGTCCTGGACGACGAGGCGCACCCGGTCAATGCCCACGTGGTCGAGAAAGCGCTCGAGGAACGCCGTGTAGCCCGGGATCGTGAAGTCCAGGTCGCCGCGCTTGGTGGAGCGCCCGAACCCGGGGAGGTCCGGAGCGATCCCCCCGCCAGCCGCGAGGAACGGCTCCCAGATGTCGCTGTTCGTCGGCGCGCCGTGGACGTACAGGGCGGGCGGCGTCCCGGCCGGGCCGGGCGCGGTGCGCCAGAAGATCGGGCCGATGTCCCGCTCGGCGGAGTGCTCCTCGCTCACGAACGCGGCAGGATAGGGGCGTGGCGATCCTCTGTCTCGGCGAAGCGCTGGTCGATCTCGTCTGCGAGCGGCCCGTCGAGTCGCTGGCCGAGGCCCGCAGCTTCACGCCGCACTTCGGCGGGGCGATGGCCAACGTCGCGGTGGTCGCGGCCCGGCACGGCGCCGCCGTCGAGCTCGCCGGCGGCGCCGGCGACGACGACTGGGGCCGGTGGCTTGCCGAGCGCCTCGCTGCCGAGCGCGTCGGGCTGCGGTGGTTCAGGCTCGTGTCCGGCGCGCCGACGCCGCTGGCGTTCGTGACCGTCGACGGCGCCGGTGAGCCGTCGTTCCTCGTCTACGGCGCCGGGTTGCACTCCGCGATCGCGGGCGTCGCGCCGCACCTGCCAGAGGCGCTGGCCGCCTGCGGGGCTCTGGTCTTCGCCTCCAACACGCTGGTCTCCGACGACGAGCGCGCGGCGACCCTGGCCGCGCGCGAGACCGCGCTGGAGCTCGGCAAGCCGGTCATCTTCGACCCCAACCTGCGTCTGAGCCGCTGGGAGAGCCCGGGCCGCGCCGCGTCGGTGTGCCGGGAGTGCGTTCCCGGCGCCTTCCTCGTCAAGGCCAACCGCGAGGAGGCGCGGCTGCTCACCGGCGAGGTCGACCCGGAGGCGGCCGCCGCGGGCCTGCTCGCCGCCGGTGCGCAGCACGCGGTCATCACGCTTGGCGCCGACGGCGCGCTGCTGCGCGGGTCGATCAGCGCCGACGCCCCGGGCTCGCCCGCTGACGCCATCGACGCCACCGGCGCGGGCGACGTGCTGCTCGGCGTGCTCCTGGCCCACCTCGATCGCACGGGCCTGTACCCGCCAGCGCTCGCCGCGGCGCTGCCGGTCGCGGTCGCCGAGGCGGCCCGGGCGACCGAGCACTGGGGCGCGGTCGGGCCGTGAGCGCCGCGGCGGCGGCCTGGCGCCCCCCGCCGGCGCGCCGCGTGCGCGCGCTGCGCGACCGCTTGGCGCTCACCTACGGGCGACCGGCGGCACAACCGCACGGCCACCCGATCGCCGAGCTGGTCCTGACGGTCCTGTCGCAGTCGACGAACGACCGCAACCGCGACGTGGCCTACCTGGCGATGCGCCGCCGGTGGCCGACGTGGACCGCGGTGCGCGACGCGCCGCCCGACGAGCTCGTCGAGACGCTGCGCCCGGGCGGCCTCGCGCCCACGAAGGCGCCGCGCATCCAGGCCATCCTGCGCGCGCTGCCCGAGGCCGACGGCGAGCCTTCGCTCGACCACCTGGCGCGACTGCCGGTGGACAACGCGCGTGCGGAGCTCGTGGCGCTGCCCGGCGTCGGGCGCAAGACCGCGGCGTGCGTGTTGTGCTTCACCTACGGGATGCACGACATCCCCGTCGACACGCACGTCAGCCGCGTCGGCCAGCGCTTGGCGCTCCTGCGGCCTGGCTCGGGCTTCGACGAGCAGCACGACGCGATGCTCCGCCTGACCCCGCCGGGCGCCGCCCTGGAGTGGCACATCAACCTGCTGCGCCACGGCCGGCGGACGTGCCACGCGCGCGTGCCGGACTGCCCGAGCTGCCCCCTGGCGCGGATGTGCCCGAGCCGGCGCTCCTAAGAGGTCACTTCCCGCACTCGATCAGGCCGTAGGCCTTGGCCTCCCTGTTGGCCTGGGCGAACGGGCTGGCGCTGCCCGACGCGATGAACAGCTGGGGGTCGGCCTTGACCTTCACGAGGGCGGCCTGAGCGTCGGAGACGAGCTTCTTGACCTTCCCCTCGTCGCCCTTGGGCGCGTCGAGCGCGGCGATGCCGTTGATCTCACGCTCGACGATCGGGATGCCGGTCGCGCGCCCGAAGTCGACGATCTCGTTCGGACTCGGTGAGGCGCTGAACTGCGCCTGCGCCCGGCGGTTGAGCTCGTCGTGGCCGCGCTTGCAGATCGCGTTGCCGCGCCTGAGGTACTCGGCCTTGCTGAGGTGCTTGCCGCCGCCTCCGCCGCCGCAGCCCGCGAGGGCCAGGGCTGTCACGAGGGCGAGGCCGGGGAGCGGTGAGCGAGTGCGGGTCATGTGGGCGAATATTACGGCCGGGGCATCCCAGGCCCGGTCGCCCACGCTCAGATCTTCTATACTGACACTCAGATTTCTTCCGCTTCGACAAAGGAGCCACTGACACATGGGCAAGACCATCGGCATCGACCTCGGCACGACGAACTCGTGCATGGCCGTCCTCGAGGGCGGCGAGCCGACCGTCGTCGAGAACGCCGAGGGTGGCCGCACCACCCCGTCGGTCGTGGCCTTCACGCAGAGCGGCGAGCGCCTCGTCGGCACCGTCGCCAAGCGTCAGGCCGTGACCAATCCGCAGAACACCGTCTTCTCCATCAAGCGCTTCATGGGCCGCAAGGAGGCCGAGGTGCGCGAGGAGGAGTCCATCGTCCCCTACAAGGTCGTCTCCTG
>DAINCW010000083.1:0-7778 GCA_036732205.1 Solirubrobacteraceae bacterium
TCGTCGCTGACGGGGACGCTGTCGAAGATCCAGCCCGTCAGGACCTGCTCGATCGCGCCGTAGAACGCGAGCGCCGCGAACTGCGGCGTGACGTCGTCGCGGAACTCGCCCTCGGCCTGCGCGGTCGCGACGATCTCCGCCATCAGCGCGTATGCCTCGCGGATCTTTGTCAGGTGCGTGCGCCCGAACGAGTTCGCCGCGCGGGTGACCTCGACGATGATCACCTTCATCACGTCGGGGTCGTGCTCGTAGGAGTCGATGATGAACGACGCGATCGCGCGCAGCTTGTCGCGCGCGCTGTCGTCGGTCGAGTCGGTCTCGCGGATGACGTCGAGCAGGACGTTCCAGCGGTCGAGAAACAGCGTGTCGAGCACCTCGTCCTTGCTCGAGAAGTAGTGGTAGACGAGCCCGTAGGCGACGCCCGCCTCGTCAGCGATGTCCGAGACGCGCGTGGCGTGGAAGCCACGGTGCGCGAAGACCTTCACGGCGGCGTCGAGGATCTGGCGCCGCTTGTCGGCGCCAGCCTGGCTGCGCGTGGTGGCCATCAGGCGTGCACCTCGGAGCCCAGGCGCCGGTTGGCGAGCGACGGGAGCTCGCGGCGGATGCGCGCCAGCGCCTCGAGATCGAGCTCCGCGACGACGTGGCCCGGCCGGTCCGGCGCCATCGCCAGCACCACGCCCCAAGGGTCGACGATCATCGAGCGGCCGCCGGAGCGGAAGCTGGGCGGGGCGAGGCCGATCTGGTTGGCGGCGACGACGAAGGCCTGGTCCTCGATCGCCCGGGCGCGGACCAGCACCTCCCAGTGGTCGCGGGTGGTGGCCAGCGTGAAGGCGCTCGGGATGGCGATCACCCGCGCGCCGCGTGCGGCCAGCTCCCGATAGAGCTCGGGGAAGCGCAGGTCGTAGCAGACGCTCAGCCCCACCTCGACGCCATCGGCCGTCCTGCTGACGACGACCTCGTCGCCCGGCTCCTCGTGCGCCGACTCCCGGTAGGCCTGCCCGTCGACGACGACGTCGAACATGTGGATCTTGCGGTAGGTCGCGTGGATCTCCCCGTCGGGGCCGATGTGCAGCGACGTGTTGCGCAGCTTCTCCTCGCCTCCGACGCGCTCGGCGATCGAGCCGGCGATCAGCTCGAGCCCCAGCTCGCGGGCCACGCCACGTGCCCAGGTGACCGCGGGGCCGCCGATCGCCTCTGCCCCGGCGAGCAGCGCCGCGGGCGAGCCCAGGACGTTCCACTTCTCCGGCAGCACCACGAACGTGGCGCCGTCGTGCGCCGCCGCGCGCACGTGGCGGTCCGCCTGCTCCAGGTTGTGGGCGACGTCGTCGGTGGTGTTCAGCTGGACAGCGGCGGCCCTCACGACGCGCTCTCCTCTTCGTTGACTCGCGGGTCAACGATACCGTGGCGGCATGCTGCCTTGGCGCGGCGACGCCTCTTCGCCCGACCGTCCCGCCGACCGGCCCCTACCGCCAGGGCGCATGCCCTTGCGCCGCAACGGGCGCGCGCTCAAGCGCTGGCGCTACGTCGGCGCCTTCTGCGACGAGGCGATGGTGTGCGTCGGGCTGGCGTCGGTCGGCCCGCTCACACAGGGGTGGTGGGCGTTCTGGGACCGCGACGCCGGCGCGCTGCGCGAGCACACCGTGTTCGTGCGCCCCGCGCGCGTCGTCACGCTCGACCCGGGAACGGTGCGCGTGCGGGACGGCGACCTGGCCATCGACCTCGTCATCGACGAGGTCGCTGGCGTCGAGAGCGTCTGCCCGCACGGCGACGAGTACGTCTGGACGCGCAAGCAGGCGGGCGTCGGAGTGCGCGGCAGCGTGCGGCTCGGCACCGCCGAGACCCCGATCGACGGCCTCGCGGTGGTCGACGACACGGCCGGCTACCACGCGCGGGACACCGCCTGGCGGTGGTCGGCGGGCGTGGGGCGCACCGAGGACGGCGCGCCCGTCGGGTGGAACCTCGTCACCGGGGTCAACGACCCGGCGACCGCCAGCGAGCGCTCGCTGTGGATCGCGGGCGAGGCGCGCGAGGTCGGGCCGGTGACCTTCGGCGACGACCTGACCTGGGTGCGCTTCGCGGAGGGCGGCGAGCTGCGCTTCGCCGCCGAGGCCGTGCGCGAGCGCCACGACGAGCTGCTCGTGATGCGCTCGGACTACGTCCAGCCGTTCGGCACTTTTGCGGGTGTGCTCCCGGGGGGTACGCGGCTCGAGCACGGACTTGGCGTGATGGAGCTCCATTCCGCACGCTGGTAAACCGTGACCCCCGGTCGGCCGCCAACGCTGGGCGTCGTTTCACATAGGCTGCGCGCCGCGCTCCGCCGAGCGCGGCGCGCCCGCCTCAGCCAGCGCGAGATCTGGGAGCGCGAGCTCCCGACCGAGGTCGAGTTCTGGCGGGAGGTCATCCGGACGAAGGGGCTGCATTGGCCCTGGACCTGGGACCGTGGGCTCGACCCGCGCTCGCCGCTGATCGACCCGCTCGTGATCGGGTGCGTAGAGAGGGTCCCCCGCTCCGACGTGGAGATCCTCGACGTCGGGGCCGGGCCGATCACTGCGCTCGGCAAGACGCATCCGGGCAGGACGCTGCACATCACGGCCGTCGACCCGCTGGCCGACGCGTACGCCGAGCTGCTGCGCGAGGCGGACGTCACGCCCCCGGTCACGACCCAGCCATGCGCGGGCGAGGACGTCGCCCGCCGGTTCGGGCCCGCCCACTTCGACATCGCGCACGCGCGCAACTCCGTGGACCATTCCGCGGACCCGGTCGCGATCGTCGAGGCGATGCTCGAGGTCGTCCGGCCGGGCGGGTTCGTCGTGCTGCGCCATTACCGCAACGAGGCCGAGGTCGAGCGCTACGAGGAGCTACACCAGTGGAACTTCGACGTGCGCGACGGGGCCCTCTGGCTGTGGAACAGGCGCAATGAGGTCGACCTCAACGAGCGCCTCGCGGGCCGCGCCACGATCACGGCATCGATCGAGGGCGGCAGCGACCACGCGCCATGGGTCGTCGCGGAACTGGCGAAGCCGGCCTAGGGCGTCGCCCTCGCGGTGACGGTGACGCGGCGCGCGCCCGGCAGCGCCGCGACGCGGGCGACACCCGGGAGGTCGGGACGGGCAAGTCGGCCGCCGGCGATCGTGATCGCCTCCCCGCGGGGGAACGCGATGGCCGGCAGCACGATCTCGGTCGTGGCGCTCTTGCGCAGGCGTGCGCCCCGCGGCGGGCGCGTGGACCACGCCGCGGAGAAAGTGCTCCCGTCCCAGCCCCAGCGCAGCG
The DNA here is from genome assembly GCA_036732205.1 of Solirubrobacteraceae bacterium. GTDB lineage: Bacteria > Actinomycetota > Thermoleophilia > Solirubrobacterales > Solirubrobacteraceae > VAWY01. The sequence goes on from DAINCW010000083.1 coordinate 3,271, forward strand.
GCGTGCCGGCGACGGCGCGCGGGTACGGGCGCGCGAGCGCGGCGAGCTTCGCGGCCTTGACGTTGGTGCCGCTCGGCGGGCGATGCGGGTCCTCGACGGTCCCTTCTTCGACCCGGGCCAGCGAGTGGCGGGCGGCGCGGGTCGAGCACGAGGCCCTCGGCCGGGCGGGCGCCCGGCGGATCGCGGTTCCACCACGCCCATTCGAGCCAGGAGAGACGGTGCCGGTCCGCCAGGGCGGCGGTTCGGGCGATCGCCGCCAGGTCGTCGGTCGCGCCGAACTCGGTCAGCAGCAGCGCGCCGCCCGTCCGCGCGCTCCACCGGTCCGCGTCGCCGAACACCCGCGGCTCGCGGCTCGTGCACGGCTGCACACCGGCGATTTCGTGGCAGTACACGTGGAAGCTGAGGCCGTCGCCGATCCGGTCCAGGTGCGTGTCGGCACCGCCGTTGAAGATCACGTGGGGCTCGACGAGCAGCAGGCGGCCGCCCGCCACCGGCCGCACCGCCCGCACGACCGCTCGGTAGAAGGCGCCGAGCGTCGCGTCGAAGGCCGGGCAGCCGGGGAACTGGGCGCACGATGGCGCGGCCGCGCCGGGGAACGGCTCGTTGAGCAGATCGAAGGCGACGATCCCGGGCACGTCGCGCAGGCGCACGGCGACGTGGCGCCACAGCGCGGCGACGCGGTCGCGCAGGCCCGTCGCCGGATCCCACAGCGCGTCCCACGACGCGATGTCCGCACGGCCGGGCGGCCCGGTGGCCAGCACCATCCAGGGCGGGAAGCCCTCGCCGCCGGTCTGCTCCGAGAAGAAGTCCTGGTGGAGGTCGAGCACCGTCGCCAGCCCCGCGCGGCGCAGCGCCGTCACCGTCCGGGCGATGCGGGCCAGGTAGGCGTCGTCGAAGCGGCCCGGCCGCGGCTCGACAGCCTGCGGGATCACGCCGACGCGCATGGCGTCGAAGCCCTGCGCCGCGAGGAAGCGCGCGTCCTCGGCGCCGAACCCGATCGCGGCGGGCGCGTACGGCGGCAGCTTGTCCACGACGTTGAAGCCACGGAGCGTCACGACGCGGCCCTGCGCGTCCACGAGCCAGCGCCCCGCGTGGCGCAACGGCGCGGGCGCGGGCTCCGCGGAGGCCGGGGCGCCGGCGAGCGCGACCGCCACGAGCGCGGCAATCGCCCCGCGGACCACGCCTAGGTGAGCCGGCGCAGCTCGGCGAGCAGCAGCTTGGAGTGCATCGCCCCGATGAGCTCGCGCAGCGGCTCGGTGCCCGAGGCGATGATCTCCGCGGCGCGCTCGACGTCGACCTCGCCCGTCAGGCGGTCGAGCAGGGTGCGCACCTCGTCGGCGACGAGCGGCTCGAGGGCCTGCTTGTAGCGCAGCGTGTCGTAGACGGTGAAGCCCAGCGCCTCGTCGTAGCCGCCGGCGCGGAAGCGGGCGATCGCCTCGATGATCTGGACGTCGTCGGGGTCGTACCCCCTGGTCGTCGGCGTCAGGACGCCGATCTCGGCGAGGCGGTCGAGCACGTTGTCGGGGACGTCGAGCTCGCGGCGCACCTCTGCGCGAGACATGCGGCCGTTCTCGGTGAGCACGCGGGCGATCACGCGCAACGGCATGAAGCGCTCCTCCTGGAGGCGCTTGATCACCCGGATCCGCTCGACGTGCTCGGGCGGGTACCAGGCCATGTTGCGCGACGTCCTGACCGGCTCCGGAAGGAGCCCCTCGCGCAGGTAGTGCTTGATCGTGCCCGCCGAGACGCCCGACTGCTCGGCCAACTCGCTCATCTTCAGCATGCCTTCGGCGCTGGGCATCAGCTCATGAACGAGCCCTGCGACTCCGACACCGGGCCGGCGACCGCGCCCGCCTCGTGCAGGGCGGCGATCTCCTCGTCGGAGTACCCCGCCTCGGCCAGGAGCGCGTCGGTGTGCTCGCCCAGGCCCGGCCCGCCGCGACGGACCTGGCCGGGCGTGGCCGACAGCTTCACGGGGAAGCCGAGACCCTTCACCGTGCCCGCGCCGGGCTGCTCGAACTCGATGACCATCTCGCGGGCGCGCACGAGCTCGGACTCCAGTGCCTCCTCGACCTCGAGCACCGGCTCGAGGCAGCAGTCGTGATGCGAGGCGAAGTCCCTCCACTCCTCGCGCGTGCGCTCGAGGAAGATCCGTTCCACCTCGGCGTGCGCGTCGGACCCCGGAGGATCGAACTGGTGGGCCGCGAGGTCCTCGCGCTCGACCCCGGCGCACCACGCGGCGAAGAACTTCGGCTCGAGCGCGCCGAGCGTCACCCAGCCGTTCTTGCACGCGTAGGGGCGGTAGCAGAGCAGTCCGCCCGTCAGCTGCTCGGTGCCGCGCCGCGGGCGCTCGCCACCGGCGAACACGCGCGCGGCGACCATCGCCAGCCAGCTCAGCGCGCCGTCGAACATCGAGATGTCCACGAGCTGGCCCTCGCCGGTGCGGTCGCGGTGGCGCAGCGCGGCGAGGATGCCGAAGCACGCCATCATCGCGCCGCCGCCGATGTCGGCGATCTGGCCGCCGGACTGGACGGGCGGGCCGCCCTTGTCCCCGGTCAGCGCCAGCAGCCCGTTCAGCCCGAGGTAGTTCATGTCGTGACCCGAGCGTGCGACGAAGGGGCCGTCGAGGCCGTAGCCCGTGATGGCGCAGTAGACGAGCCCGGGGTTGACCTCGCGCAGGCGGTCCCACCCCACGCCGAGGCGGTCGAGCACGCCGGGGCGGAAGGACTCGAGCAGCACGTCGGCGTCCTTGGCCAGGCGCAACAGCACATCGCGCCCCTGCTCGGTCTTGAGGTTGACGCGGATCGACGTCTTGTTGCGGTTCAGGGCGAGGAACAGCGACCCCTTCGCCGAGTCCTCGGCGCCCTCGAACGCCGGCGTCGCCCACCGCACGTAGTCGCCCATGCCGGTGTCCTCGACCTTGATGACCTCCGCGCCGAAGTCGGCGAGCAGCAGCGAGCAGAACCCGCCGGGCAGCAACCGCGACAGGTCGAGGACCCGGACGCCCTCGAGCGGAAGCTCCGTCATGCGGCGACCCGCTTGGGCACGCCGAGGATCTCGCGCGCCTCAGCCACCGTCGCGGCGCGCCGGCCGACGTCCTGGGTGAGCTGGCGTGCCTTCGCGATGAGGTCGCCGTTGGAGCGGGCCATCTCGCCGCTGGGCAGGTAGAGGTTGTCCTCCAGGCCGACGCGGATGGAGCCGCCGAGCGTCAGCGAGGCGGCGACGAGCATCCACTGCACGCGGCTGATGCCGATGACGCCCCAGTGCGACCCCGCGGGGATGTTCTCGGCCATGTTCGCGAGGTTCCGCGCGGTCGGCGGCACGCCGCCGATCACACCCATGACGCACGAGACGTGCAGCGGCGGCCGCAGGATCCCCATGTCGACGAGCGGCGCGAGCGAGCCGACGTGCCCGGTGTCGAAGCACTCGTGCTCGGGCTTGATGCCGAGCTCGTTCATCACCGTGAGGAACTCGATGATCTCGTCGAACGGGTTGGCGAAGACCGCCTTGAAGACGAAGTCCTTGCGCTTGGCCGAGTACTTCGCGTAGTTCATCGAGCCCATGTTCAGCGCGGCGACGTCGGGCCGGCACGCGCGCAGGTACTCGATGCGCTTTTCGACCGAGACGCCCATCGCGCCGGTCGAGTAGTTGATGATCACGTCGTCGACCGAGGCGTTGATCGCGTCGGTGATCGCCTGGAAGTCCTCGACGTCGTAGCTCGGCGTCCCGTCCGGCTTGCGGGCGTGGATGTGGATCATCACGCCGCCCTCGTCGACGATCCGGCGCGCCTCGGCGCCGTACTCCTCAGGCGTGTACGGAATGGCCGGGCACTGGTCGCGGTTGGCCAGGCTGCCCGAGATCGAGCAGGTGATGATGACGGGGTCGTCGAGGCTCACTGGGCGGGCCCTCCGGTCGCGGTCGCGGTCGCAGAAAGTAAGCAGCGCTACTGCTCACTCTAAGGGGCTCCGAGGAGCGCGGCCACCGCGCTCGCCGTTCAGACCGGCACGACGGCGTTGCGCTTCCACGGCCGGTCGACGCGCTTGTGCTGGGCCATCTCCAGTGCGCGACAGATCGTGGGGCGCGTCTCGCGCGGGTCGATGACGTCGTCGATCATCGCGTTGCGCGCCGGGATGTAGACATCGATGATCTTGCGGTAGTTCTCGATCAGCTCCCGCTTGGTCTCCTCGGGGTTGTCGGAGGCCTCGACCTGCTTGCGGAAGACGATCTCGACCGCGCCCTCGGCGCCCATCACGCTGATCTCCGCGCTGGGCCACGCGACGATCAGGTCGGGCTCGTACGCGCGGCCGTTCATGACGTAGTAGCCGGCGCCGTAGGCCTTGCGCAGCACCACGGTGACCTTCGGGACGGTCGCGTTGGCCACGGCGTGGAGCATCTTCGCGCCGTGGCGGATGATCCCGGCCTCCTCGACCTTCGTGCCCACCATGAAGCCCGGCACGTCCATGAGGAAGACCAGCGGCAGCCCGTACGCGTTGCACAGGTTCACGAAC
>DAINCW010000083.1:7788-10813 GCA_036732205.1 Solirubrobacteraceae bacterium
CCCGCCGAAGCGCGCGAGGCACGTGATGACCGTCTTGGCCCAGGCGGGCTTGAGGTCCAGCCACTGTCCGTCGTCGACGATGCGGCGGATCACCTCGTACATGTCGTACGGCTTGCGGTTGGACTCCGGCAGGACGTCGAGCAGCTCCTCCTCGCACCGGTCGATCGGGTCGGAGGTCTCGCGCAGCGGCGGCGGCTCGGAGTTGTGCGACGGGAAGAACGACAGGTACTGCTTGATGCGCTCGATGCACTCCTCGTCGTCGGCGACCTCCAGGTCTCCCACGCCCGACTTGCGCGTGTGCACGCGCGAGCCGCCGAGCTCCTCCTGCGTGACGTCCTCCCCCACCGCGGCGCGCACGAGGTGCGGGCCGGCGAGGGCCATCGAGCCGCGCCCCTTCACCATCGGAACGAAGTCCGCGAGGCCCGGGATGTACGCGGTGCCGGCCGCGCAGGGGCCGAGCAGCGCGGCGACCTGCGGGATGACGCCCGACGCGACGACCTCCTCGCGGAACAGGTGGCCCGAGCCGGCGAACAGCGAGCCGACCGCCTCCTGGATCCGCGCGCCCGCGCTGTCGAGCAGCCAGATCATCGGCATGCGCTTGGTCAGCGCGAGGTCGCGCACGCGAGCGACCTTCATCTCGCCCGTCATGCCCATCGACCCGGCCATGACGGTGAAGTCGTAGGCCGCGATGGCGACCATCCGCCCGTCGACCTTGCCGTAGCCGGTGACGACGCCGTCGGCCGCCGCCTCCTTGCCTTCGAGCGCCCGCACCGAGTAGTGGATCCCGGCGTGAACGCCGAGCTCGGTGAACGTGCCCTCGTCGACGAGCAGATCGACGCGCTCTCGCGCGGTCAGCGCGCCCTTGCCGTGCTGCTGGGAGATCTTCTCCGGGCCGCCGCCGAGTCTCGCCTTCTCGCGGCGCTCGTGGAGCTCCTCGACGAGAGGACGCAGGATCGACGCGGGCGCGTCAGTGGACGCCATGGGCCTCTTCCTTCTCGAGCAGGGGCTCGACGAGATCGGCGAGCATCTCGGCCGCCTCGCCGGGGTCGTCGGGGGCGTAGTAGGACCCGATCTCCAGGCCGATCACCTCGCAGCCGTCGGCCACGGCGTCGAGGAGGTCGAAGAGGCGCTCGGGCGCCAGCCCGCCGTCCTCGCCGGACTCCTGCGGGAAGGCCGACGGGTCCAGCACGTCGGGGTCGAGGTGCACGTAGACCGGGTCGCCGTCGAGCGCGTTCTGGAGGTAGACGAGAGTCTCGAGGCTGGGGCCGATCACGTGCGCGGGCGACTCCTCCAGCAGTTCGCGCTCCCCCGCGTCGAGCGAGCGCACGCCGCACAGCACGACCTGCTCCTCGGGGAACGGCGGATCGGGCATGTTCGTCGCGAAGCGCCCACACGCGCCGGCGAGTCCCATGCCGCCCAACCACCCCGACCCGCTCGTGTCCGGCGTGTTGAAGTCGCCGTGGGCGTCGAGCCACAGGACCTTCGCGTCGGGGCGCAGGCGGTGGACGACCGGCAGCGTGCCGATGGCCATCGAGCAGTCGCCACCGACGAGCACCGGGAAGCGGCCCTCGTTCATCGCGTCCTCGACCTGGCCGCCCGCCTCGAGCAGGCAGCCGTGGGCCGCGGCGAGGTCGCCGGCCCAGTCGGTGGAGCGTTCGTGCAGCGACGTCGACCCGATGAACCGCGGGGTCTCGGCCAGCGCCTCGGCCAGGGGCGCGACGCCCCGTGCGTAGCGCAGCGGCTCGGAGATGTGGCACCGCAGCGCGATCACCTTCCGGTCCACTGCGGCTCCCGCTTCTCGAAGAACGCCTTGACGCCCTCGACGACGTCCTCGGTCGACAGCGCGATCGTCAGCTGCGCGTGCAGGAACTCGAGCGCGTCGACGAGGGCCATGTCCATCGACCGGAACATGGCCTCCTTGCCGAGCGCCATCAGGACCGGCGACTTGCCGGCGAGCTTCACGGCCCACTCGTCGACGGCCGCATCGAACTCGTCGGCGCTCACCACCCGGTTGACGATGCCCAGCCGCTCGGCCTCGTGCGCGTCGATGCGCTCGCCCAGCAGCAGCAGCTCGTTGGTCTTCTTGCGCCCGACGTTGCGGTAGATGAGCGCCATGATCATGAACGGGAACACGCCCACGTTGATCTCCGGCGTCCCGAACTGCGCCGTGTCCTTCGCGACGACGAGGTCGCAGGCCAGTGCGAGCCCGAGCGCGCCGGCCAGGACGTGGCCGCCGGCGGCGCAGACCGTGGGCTTGCCGAGCTCGCCCATCAGGCGGAAGAGCACCACGAAGCGCTCGGACCCGAAGTGCTTGTGCACGAGCGGGACGTCGCCCGCGAAGCCGGAGAGGTTGCCGCCCGAGGAGAACACCTTCTCGTGCGAGGACGCCAGGACCACGGCGCGGACCCCGTCGTCGTCGCGCGCCATCTCGAACGCCTCGATGAGGTCCGACAGCAGCTCGTTGGACAGCGAGTTGCGCGTGTCCGGGTCGTCGAGGGTGATCGTGGCGACCCCCGTCTCTGCCGTCTCGTAACGGACCTTGCCCATCGGACGGAGCGTAGACGGGATGCGCCTGCGACCGCGCCTGGCGCGGCGGGCCTATGCGGGGAAGAAGGCCATGCGGAAGGTGAGCGCGCGCCATCCCTGCGTTCGCAGGAGGCGGCGCCCGCGCGCATCCGGGCGTAGCACGACGCGTACGCCCTGGCCGGAGGCGACGCGCAGGCGCGCCTCCGCGAGGACGTGGCCGCCGAGGCGCAGGCGCGCCAGCAGGCGGCCGGCGCCGGGCGCGGTGAACGGCACGACGATCGCGCGCCCCGCGCGCAGCCCCGCCGCGCCGATCTCGGCGATCAGAGCGCGGCCCGCCGCGAGCGCGGTGCCCACCGCGACATCGATCCTCGCCGCGGACGGGCGCGCGATCGGGACGTTCACGGGCCCCTCGACGGGCGGCGTCGGGGTGGTTTCGGTGGGCGGGGCGGGCGTCGTGACGGTGGGCGTCGTGACGGTCGGCGTCGTCACGGTGGGCGGC
>DAINCW010000084.1:0-10790 GCA_036732205.1 Solirubrobacteraceae bacterium
GGCGAGGGCATCGACGAACGCGCGGGCCTCGGCCTGCGTCTTGTGCATCTTCCAGTTGGCGGCGATGAACGGTCTCACGCGAGGGCCTCCACTCCCGGAAGCGTCTTGCCCTCGATCAGCTCGAGCGACGCGCCGCCCCCCGTCGATACGTGGTCGACCGCGTCGGCCAGCCCGAACTGCTCGAGCGCCGCGACGCTGTCGCCGCCGCCGACCACGGTCGTCGCGCTCGTGCTCGCGACCGCCTCGGCGACCGCGCGGGTGCCCGCCGCGAACGGCTCGAGCTCGAAGGCGCCCATGGGCCCGTTCCAGAACACGGTCCCCGCAGCGCCGATGGCCTGCGCGTAGTCGCCCGCGCTGCGCGGCCCGATGTCGAGGCCCATCCAGCCGTCCGGGACGTCCACGCCGTCGAGCTGAAGTGTCTCCGTGTCGGCCGAGAACGCCCGGCCGAGAACGAGGTCGGTTGGCAGCGTGACGCGATCGGCGAGGCGCCCGGCGTGCTCGACGCCCTCCTCCTCGCACAGCGACGCGCCCACGCCGTGGCCCTGTGCTGCAAAGAACACAAAGCACATGGCTCCGCCGATGAGCACCGTGTCGGCGAGCTCGACGAAGCGGTCGAGCACGCCGATCTTGTCGGTCACCTTCGCGCCGCCGACGACCGCGACGAGGGGTCGCCTCGGGTCGCTGCGCAGCGCGGTCAGCGTCTCGACCTCGCGCTGGAGCAGCCGCCCCGCGGCGTGCGGCAGCAGCGCCGCCACGCCCACCGTCGACGCGTGCGCGCGGTGCGCCACGCCGAACGCGTCGTTGACGTAGACGTCCGCCCGCGCCGCCAGCCGCCGCGCCAGCTCGGGGTCGTTGGTCGTCTCCCCCGGCTCGAAGCGGATGTTCTCCAGCAGGACGACCTCGGCCTCCTCGCCCTCCTCGCCCTCGCCCTCCAGGGCGACCGGCGTGTCGAGCAGCTCCTCCAGCCGCTCGGCCACCGGGCGCAACGACAGCTTCTCGTCGCGGCCCTTCGGCCGGCCTAGGTGCGACACGAGGATCAGCTGGGCCGCGCCCCGCTCGCGCAGCTCGCGCAGCGTCGGTAGTGCCGCGCGGATCCGCGTGTCGTCGGTGATCCGCCCGGCGTCCAGCGGGACGTTGAAGTCGACGCGGACGAGGACGCGCTTCCCCGTCACGTCGAGGTCGTCGAGGGTGCGCACGCCGCGATCAGATGACGCGCTGCGCGACGTCCACGACGCGGTTGCTGTAGCCCCACTCGTTGTCGTACCACGACACGACCTTCACGAGCGTGGAGTCGATGACCGAGGTGAGCCCGGAGTCGAAGATCGAGGAGTGCGCGTCGCCGACGATGTCCGTCGAGACCAGCGGCTCGTCGCTGTAGCGCAGGATGCCCTTCAGCCCGCCGCCCGCGGCGGCCTCGAGCGCCTGGTTGATCTCGTCCACCGACGTCTCGCGCTCGGCCTCGAACGTCAGGTCGACGACTGAACCGGTGGGCACGGGCGCGCGGATGGCGAAGCCGTGCAGCTTGCCGTTGAGCTCGGGCAGGACGAGGCCGACGGCCTTCGCGGCGCCGGTGCTCGTCGGCACGAGGTTGATCGCCGCGGCGCGGGCACGGCGCAGGTCGGAGTGCGGCGCGTCCTGGAGGCGCTGGTCCGCCGTGTAGGCGTGGATCGTCGTCATCAGGCCGTGCTTGATGCCGACCGCTTCGTGGACCACCTTCGCCAGCGGCGCGAGGCAGTTCGTCGTGCACGACGCGTTCGAGATCACGTGGTGGCGCTCGGCGTCGTAGCGGTCGAAGTTGACGCCGAGGCAGACGGTGATGTCCTCGCCCTTGGCCGGCGCCGAGATGATCACCTTCTTCGCACCGGCCTCGAGGTGCTTTGCGGCGGCGTCGCGCTCGGTGAAGAAGCCGGTGGACTCCACGACGACGTCGACGCCGAGATCGCCCCAGCCGAGCTGGGCGGGATCGCGCTCGGCGAGCACCTTCAGCGGCTTGCCGTCGACCACGATCGAGTCGGCGTCGTGCTCGACGGAGCCCGGGAACGGGCCGTAGTTGGAGTCGTACTTCAACAGATGGGCGAGCGTCTTCGCGTCGGTGAGGTCGTTGACGGCGACCCACTCGACGTCGGCGCCCTGTGCGTGGGCGGCCCGGAAGACATTTCGCCCGATGCGGCCGAAGCCGTTGATTCCGACGCGTACGGGCATGTGTTTCGGTCCTTCTGCTTGCGAGTCCAGAGGTACGCGAAGGACCCTATCGGAGCCCCCTGGGCCCCGGCCTCTAACCGGCGACGACCTCCACGCGCAGCCCGTCGGGGTCGCGCAGGTACCCGGCGTAGGTGCCGGGGCCGTACTGCGGGCGCGGCCCGGGAGCGCCGTCGTCGTGCCCGCCGTGCTCCAGGCCCGCGGTGTGCGCGGCGTCGACGGCCGCCTTTCCGGGCGCACCGAGCGCCACGTGGCCGTAGCCCGGCGAAGGCTGGCGACCGCGCGTGACGATCCAGAAGACGGGGTCGTCGCGGCCGTAGGCGATCGCGTGCTCGGACTCGTGCATGCGACGTACGCCCAGTGCGAAGAACACGGCGTCGTAGAAGCGCCCGGACCGGTCGAGGTCGGACACCTCGAAGCCGAGATGATGGATCACGCGCTCAGCGGCGCCTTGTCGACGTCGCGGTGGGTGACCTCGACGATGAGGTCCCCCCGGTCTCGCAGCTGCGTGCCGAGGTGCTCCGCGATGGCGACCGAGCGGTGCCGGCCTCCGGTGCAGCCGATCCCGACGGTCAGGTGCGCCTTGCCCTCCGCCACGTACTGCGGCAGCAGGAAGTCGAGCAGCGGCATCAGGTGCTCGTAGAAGGCGTCGAGCTTGCCCTCGCGGCCGATGTAGTCCACGACGCGCGAGTCGTGGCCCGTGAGCTGGCGCAGCTTGGGCTCGTAGTGCGGGTTGGGCAGGAAGCGCACGTCGAGCACGAGGTCGGTGCCGCGCGGCGGCCCGTGCTTGAAGCCAAAGCTCTGGAAGGTCACCGCGAGCGGCGCGGCGGCCTGCCGGGGCAGCAGCTCCAGCACGATGCGCCGGCGCAGGGAAGCGGCGGTCAGCCCCGTCGTGTCGACGACCAGGTCGGCCCGAGCCTTGAGCGGGTCGAGCAGCGCGCGCTCCTGCGCGATGCCGGCCGCCACGCTGCCCGACGGCGCCAGCGGATGGCGCCGGCGCGTCTCCTGGTAGCGGGTGATGAGCGTCTGCTCGTCGGCGTCGAGGAAGAGCACGCGGTGGCGCAGGCCGAGCGCCTCGAGGTCCCCGAGCACGGCGAGCAGCGTCTCGAAGTACGCGCCGCCGCGGACGTCGGACACAACCGCGGCGCGCTCGACCTTCGAGCCCTCGTGCACGAACAGCTCGACGAGACCGCGGATCATCTCCGGCGGCAGGTTGTCGACGCAGAAGTAGCCCGCGTCCTCGAACACGTTCATGGCCGTCGACTTCCCCGCACCGGAGAAGCCCGTGATGACCACGAGGTCCTCCAGCCGCGAGCCCGCGAACGGCTTGGCCTGGCGCTCGGTTGACGAGACCGCCACGGGATCGATCTTCTCGCGCCGGGCGGACATCACACGCCCGTCTTGTGCAGCGAGGCCCAAAGGTCGCGCGCGACCTTGCCCGGGAGACCCGGCACGGCCTCGAGCTCCTCGCGGGAAGCCGCGAGGAACGCCTCGGGCGAGCCGAAGTGCTTGAGGATCGCCCGCTTGCGCGTCGGGCCGACGCCGGGCAGCTCGTCGAGCACCGACGCCGTCATCGCCTTGTCGCGCCGCCCGCGGTGGTGGGCGATCGCGAAGCGGTGCGCCTCGTCGCGCACGCGCTGGAGGAGCTGGAGCGCCGGCGTGTCGTGGCCCAGCAGCAGCGGCTCGCGCACGCCGGGCCGGAAGACCTCCTCGACCCGCTGGGCCAGCGAGATGACCGCGACACCGCGATCGCGGAAGCCCTGGAGCTCGGCCAGGCCGGCGCTGAGCTGGCCCGGGCCGCCGTCGATGACGATCAGGTTCGGCAGGGCGGCGAAGCTCGTGTCGAACGAGGCGTCGTGCGGGGACAGGTCCGCCTGCTTACACCACCGCGCGAGGCGCCGGCGCAGCACCTCGGCCATCGCCGCGAAGTCGTCGGGCACGCCCTCCGTGGCCTCCCGGATGCGAAACCGGCGGTAGTCGCTGCGCTTCGGCACGCCGCCCTCGAACACGACCATCGAGGCCACCTGGTGCGTCCCCATGAGGTTCGAGATGTCGTAGCACTCGATCCGCAGCGGCAGGACGTCCAGCGCGAGCACCTCCTGGAGGTGCTCCAGCGACTCCGCGCGGTGCTGGCGCCGGCGCTCGGTCTTGAGCTTCTCCGTGTCGAGCGCGAGCTTGGCGTTGCGCTCGGCGAGGTCGAGGATGCGCAGCTTGTCGCCGCGCTCGGGCACGCGCAGCTCCACGCGCCCGCCACGGCGCTCGGCCAGGGCCTCGGCCAGCGCGGGCTGGGTCTCGACTCCGACGAGCACCTGCGCGGGGATCGACATCGCGTCCGCGTAGTACTGGAGCACGAACTCCTCGACGACCTCGTCGAGCTCGCGCTGCGCCTCGTTGGCGAGGTAGAACGACTGGCGGTCGCTCAGCACGCCGTCGCGGACCTGGAAGACCTGGGCGTTGGCATCGGTCCCGCTCAGGGCGACCGCCACGGCGTCGAGCGTGCCGATCGCCTCGTTGGCGACCCGCTGGCGCTCGAGCAACGACCGCACCGCGTTCAGGCGGTTGCGCTCGAGCGCCGCCTGCTCGTACTGCTGGTCCGCGGCCGCGACGCGCATCTTGGCCTGGAGGTCGCGCTCGATCTGGCGATAGCGCCCCGACAGGAACGCGATCACGCCGTCGATCGACTCGCGGTACTCCTGGGGTGACACATAGCCGACGCACGGCGCGCCGCAGCGCTTGATGTAGAAGTCGAGGCAGGGCGAGCCCGACCGCCGGCCGGGCTCGGTGCCCTGGCACGAGCGGAACAGGAAGATCTTGCCGAGCAGGTCGAGCGTCCCGCGGACGCGCTTGGCGTTCGAGTACGGGCCGAAGTAGACGCGGTTGCGGCGGTGGCGCTCGCGCGTGAAGTAGACCCGCGGGTACTCCTCGTCCATCGAGATCGCGATGAACGGATACGACTTGTCGTCGCGCAGGCGGATGTTGAACCGCGGCTGCTGCTGCTTGATGAAGCTCTGCTCGGCCAGCAGCGCCTCGGCCTCGCTGGCGACGAGGACGAAGTCGATCGAGTCGATGGAGTCGACGAGCTCGACCGCGCCGCGCGTGACCGAGTTGGAGAAGTGGCTCGCGACCCGCTTGCGGATCGACTTCGCCTTGCCGACATAGAGGACCTTGCCCTCCGTGTTGCGGAACAGGTAGACCCCCGGCCCGTCCGGCAACGTGCTGCGCTGGCGCTTCAGGCGCTCCTCGCGGGTCTCCGTCGACGTTGCGGCCATAGCCGTCGAGGATACGAACCACGCCACGCCGCGCCCGATACGCTTGGGTACGTGGCGGTCGCTCATCGCACCTGCCCGCTCTGCGAGGCCACCTGCGGTCTCGAGATCACGCACTCCGATGGCGTCATCGAGCGTGTGCGCGGAGACGCCGACGACGTCTTCTCCCACGGTTTCCTCTGTCCCAAGGGCGTCGCGCTCAAGGAGCTGCACGAGGACCCCGATCGCCTTCTGACGCCCATGCGCCGCACGGCCGACGGGTCGCTGCAGCCGTGCTCGTGGGACGAGGCGTTCGCCCTCGTCGACGAGGGCCTGCGCGGCGTAATCGAGCGCGGCGGCCGCGACGCGGTCGCCGTCTACCTCGGCAACCCGACCGCCCACAACCTCGCGGCGATGCTCTACGGGCGCGTCGTGCTCAAGGCGCTGGGCTCGCGCAACGTCTACTCGGCCAGCACGGTCGACCAGTACCCCAAGCAGATGGCGTCGGCGCTCATGTTCGGGACCTCCACGACGGTCCCGGTGCCCGACCTCGACCGCACCGACCATCTGATCGTCCTCGGCGCGAACCCGCTCGCGAGCAACGGCTCGCTCATGACCGCGCCCGACGCGCGCGGCCGGCTGAACGGGATCCAGCGGCGCGGCGGGAAGATCGTCGTCGTCGACCCGCGCCGCTCACGGACGGCCGAGGTGGCCGACGAGCACGTCCCCATCCGCCCCGGCACCGACGCGCTGCTGCTGATGGGCATGGTCAACGTGCTGTTCGCGGAAGGGCTCACAAGCCCGGGGCGGCTTGCCGAGCTGGCCGACGGGATCGACACCGTCCGCGAGCTGGCCGAGCCCTTCACGCCCGAGGCCGTCGAGGCACCTACCGCCATCCCGGCCGACACGGTGAGGCGCCTCGCGCGCGAGCTCGCGGCGGCCGACCGCGCCGCCGTCTACGGGCGCATCGGGACCTGCACCCAGGAGTTCGGGACGCTCGCGTCCTGGCTCGTCGACGTGCTGAACCTCCTGACCGGGAACCTCGACCGCGAGGGCGGGGCGATGTTCTCCAACGGCGCCCACGGCATGTCGAACACGAAGGGCGAGCCGGGCAGCGGCCGGGGCGCGACGTTCGGGCGCTGGACGAGCCGCGTGCGCGAGCTCGATGAGATATTCGGCGAGCTGCCCGTCGCCTGCCTGGCGGAGGAGGTCGACACCGAGGGCGAGGGCCAGGTCCGCGCCCTCATCACGATGGCCGGCAACCCCGCCGTGTCGGCGCCGAACTCCGGTCGCCTCGAGGCCGCGCTCGCCGACCTCGACTTCATGGTCTCCATCGACATCTACGTGACGGAGACCTCGCGCCACGCCGACGTCATCCTGCCCGGGCAGCCGCCCCTGGAGCGCTCGCACTACGACCTCGCGCTCTACGGCTTCGCGGTGCGCAACGTCGCCAACTACTCGGGCCCGACCTTCGAGCCACCCGACGGCATGCCCGACGAGGCGACCATGCTGATGCGCCTGGCGGGCATCGCGGCCGGCCAGGGCCCGGACCCGGACGTCGGCGCGCTCGACGACGTGGTCGCGGGCGAGATCCTGCGCCGCGAGACGACCAGCCCGGGCTCGCCGGTCGAGGGCCGCGACGCCGCGGAGCTCCTCGCCGCACTCGCGCCCCGCACCGGCCCCGAGCGCCTGCTCGACGCGATGCTGCGCACCGGGCCGTTCGGCGACGGGTTCTCCGACGAGCCCAACGAACGCTGGCTGGCGACGCCTGCCGCACAGGCGATGGACGACCCGCCACCCGGCCTGTCGCTCGCGGTGCTCGAGGCCAACCCCCACGGCGTGGATCTCGGCGCGCTCGAGCCACGGCTGCCCGACGCGCTGCGCACGGCGAGCGGGAAGATCGAGCTCGCGGCGGAGCCGTTCGTGCGCGACTGCGCACGGCTGCGCGGAGCGCTGGACCGCCACGCAAATGGGGACATGGTCCTCGTGGGCCGGCGCGACCTGCGCTCGAACAACTCCTGGATGCACAACCTGCCGATCCTCGTGCGCGGCCCGGAGCGCTGCACCGTGCACGTCCACCCCGACGACGCGGCGCGCCTTTTGCTGCACGACGGCGAGACCGCCACGGTCAGCTCCCGCACGGGCGCCATCGAGCTTCCCGTCGAGGTCACCGACGCTGTCATGGCCGGCGTCGTCTCGATCCCGCACGGCTGGGGCCACGGCGTCCCGGGCGTCGGCTGGCGGACGGCGGCCGAGCACGGGGGCGCGAACTCCAACGTGCTCGCCGACGACCTGCTCGTCGACGAGCTGTCGGGCAACGCGGTGCTGAACGGCATCCCCGTCGAGCTCGCACCGGTGCGCGAGCCGGCGATCGCCGCGGATTAGTCCGGCGCCGGACCCGAGTCGCTGGGTTCCCTTCGGGATGCGCCAGCATGTCTTCGGCCAGATGTCGGCCGACCGCCCCGCCCGCCAGCACCACAACGTCACGCTCGCGGTCCTTGCGCTGAGCGGGGCGGCGTATGCGCTGCTGCAGTCGCTCGTGGCGCCGGCCCTGCCGGACATCCAGCACAGCCTGCACACGACCGAGGGCGGCGTGACGTGGGTGCTGACGTCGTACCTCGTGAGCGCATCGGTGGCGACGCCGATCCTCGGCCGGCTCGGAGACATCCACGGCAAGGAGCGCTTCATGCTCGTGTCGGTCGGGTTGCTGGCCACCGGCACCCTGCTCTGCGCGCTGGCGCACAGCCTTCCCGTGATGATCGCCGGCCGCGTCGTCCAGGGCGCCGGGGGCGGCATCTTCCCGCTGGCGTTCGGGATCATCCGCGACGAGTTCCCGCGCGACCGCGTCGCGGGCGGCATCGGCCTGATGTCGGCGATCATGGCCATCGGCGCGGGTGCGGGGATCGTGCTCTCGGGTGTGATCGTCGACAACCTCGACTACCACTTCCTGTTCTGGCTGCCGCTGGTCGTCATCGTCGGCGCGACGATCCTGACCTGGCGCTTCGTCCCCGAGTCGCCCGTGAAGGCGCCGGGCAGCGTCAACTGGCTCGGGGCGACACTGCTTTCGATCGGGCTCACCGCCGTCCTGCTCGCCGTGAGCCGCGCCACGGCCTGGGGCTGGGGCGACGCCCGGCTGCTCGGGCTGTTCGCCGCCGGCACGGCGGTCCTCGTCGCGTGGGTGTTCAGCGAGCTGCGCGCACGCGAGCCGCTGGTCGACATGCGCACGATGCGGCGGCGCGGCGTCTGGACGACCAACGTCGTCGCGCTGCTCGTGGGCTTCGGGATGTACGCCTCGTTCATCCTCATCCCGCAGTTCGTCGAGCAGCCGCACCGGACGGGCTACGGCTTCGCGGCGACCGTCACCCAGGCCGGCCTGTACATGCTCCCGTCGACCATGACGATGCTCGTGGTCGGGTGGCTCGCCGGGCACCTGCACCGGCGCTTCGGCTCCAAGCCGCCGCTGATGGCGGGCTGCGGCTTCGCTGGCGCGTCGTTCGTGCTCTTCGCGGCGGCCCATGCGCACCCGGGTGAGGTCTACGTGGCCTCGGCGCTGCTCGGGGTCGGGATCGGGCTCGCGTTCGCCGCGCTGCCCAACCTGATCGTCGAGGCGGTGCCGGCCGACCAGACCGGCGTCGCCACCGGAATGAACACGATCATGCGCACGATCGGCGGCGCCCTGGGCGCCGTGATCGCGGCGACGATCCTCGACTCCCACGTCAGCGGGCGCACGCACCTGCCGAGCGAGGCCGGATTCACCACGGCGTTCGCGCTCTTCGCGCTCGTCCTCGCCGGTGCGATCGTCGTGTCGACCGCGATCCCGGCGCGCGGGCACCGCGGCATGTCACCGGACCAGCCGCACCTCGAGCCCGCCCAGGCCGGCCGGGTCCCCAGCCCCGCGCATCAGACCTAGGATCGACGCGACGTAGGCGAGCGTCTCGGGGATCGGCGGGACGCAGCCGCAGCGGCGCACCCTGTCGGGCCCGGCGTTGTAGGCGGCGAGGGCCAGCGGAACCGAGCCGAACTCGCGCAGCAGGTCGCGCATCAGGTGCGCCTGTGCGTCGATCGACGCCGCCGCATCGAACGGGTTGCCCAGGCCGTAGCTCGCCGCCGTCGCCGGCATGAACTGCGCGATGCCCAGCGCCCCCGCCGGCGAACGCGCGAACGGGTTGAACTTGGACTCCTGGTAGAGCTGGGCGGCCAGCAGCGTGGCCGACACGCTCCAGCGCTGCGAGGCGCGTGAGATCGGGTCGGCGAACTGCGCGGGCACGAACGACGGCAGCGCGCCGTCGCCGTCGCGGCGGTGCGCCAGGGCCGCGGAGCTGGCCGGGTTGTTCGTCAGGCCGAAGTGCCAGGGCTCCCACGAGTAGCGCTGGATGAACCCGAACGCACCTGCGTGCGCGTGCAGCCACCCATACGCGGCGGGTGGGCCGAGGTCCAGCTCGGTCCCGAGACGGTGCAGCGACTGGCCGGGCGGCGCGACCCACTTCGGGTCGGGATGTGCCGCGAACAGGCGCGCCTGCTCGGCGTTGGAGCGAAACGCGGACACGACGATCAGGTGGACGCCGTCGCGGGCCGCCGCGGCCTCCATGCGATCGAACGCCTGCGCGGTGTCGGGCCGCATCGGCTTGCCCTGGCGGATGGCGAACGGGCCGCGGTACTCGTCACCGCTGCCCAGGTCGCCCAGGCCCGCGGTCGTTATGCCCGGACTGAGCTCCGCCTCGGCGGTCGCGTGGACGTCGAGGCGGCGGCGGTCGCCCCAGCCGCCGATGTCGACCGGCCTGCCCGCCACCACGCGGACAACGACCGGGGCGATGGCATCCGCGCCCGGGAACGAGACCGCGACCGCCTCGGCGCCGTTGGCCCGCGCCACGGCCTCCCCTCGGGCCCGCCCGGCGGCGAGGTAGTCCGCGCGATCGAGGTGCCGCGGGTTGGGCCGGCCGGCGATCGCCACCGGCTCGAAGAGCCGCGGGTAGAGGTCGCGCATCGTGCGCGCCGCGGCGAGGGCGCCCAGGTCGGCGGCCCGCTGCTCGCCGCCGTGAGCGCCGACCGCCCGCGCGAGCTGCCCGAGCAGCGCAGCGCCGATGAGCACCACCGCGAGCGCACCGACGATCAGGACTAGCGCCTGGCCGCGCTCGCCGCCGGCGCGCTCAGCTCCGCCGCGGCGGGCCATCACGCGACCGTCTCGGTGCGCAGTCCGCGCAGCATCCCCGGCAGCGCGATGCCGGCCGAGGCCAGCGCCGGCGCGACGCCCGCACTCCGGCCGAGCGCCGCCGCGGGCACACCCGCCTGGCGCAGCCGCTCGACCGCCAGCGCGCAGACCGCATCGTCGTCCGCGCTGACCAGCAC
>DAINCW010000085.1:0-10739 GCA_036732205.1 Solirubrobacteraceae bacterium
GCGGGCGAGCGCGAGCACGCTCATCCGGTTGCGGTGGACGACCGCGGCGTCCTCGCGCCGCTCGAGCTCCCACTCGGCGGTGGCCAGGCGGAAGCACAGGTCGGCGTCGCCGCCGGAGCGCACGTCGTCGCGAAAGCCGCCCGCCGCCTCGAACGCCGCTCGCCGGACCGCGCAGTTCGCCGTCTGCGCGAACGCAAATCGTCCACGGCCCTCCAGCGTGACCGCCTGGCTCATCGCGCCGTGGGCGTGGGCGTAGCGCTCGGCCATCCCGGCGCCCGGGCCGGGCTCGGCGTCGCGCACGCCGCCGGCGAGCACGGCGCTGCGCTCGCCCGGCGCCGCCGCGAAGTAGCGGTCCAGGAGGTCCTCGGGCGGCTCGGCGTCGGCGTCGCAGAACAGCAGCCACTCCGCCCGGCCCGGCGCGGCGCCGCGGTTGCGCGCGGCGTACGAGCCGTGCCCGGCGCCGTCGTCGACGACGGTCAGCGTGTCGCCGTCGCGCAGGTCGAGCGCGCCGAAACGCGCGCGCACGGCGGCCAGCTCGTCCGGTCGCCCGGCGAACGGGACGACCACGTCCACCGCGGGGCGCGCCATCCGCGCAGGCTAGATGCCCGGCTGGCGGGCCCGCACGACGACCGGCATCCCGCCCTTGGGGCCGATCGTCGGCATCTGGCGGACCCGCAGCGAGAAGTCCGGCGGCAGCTCGAGCGTCCAGCGCTCGAGGATGCGGCTGGCGATCGCCTTGATCTCGAGCTGGCCGAAGCGCATCCCGATGCAGATGCGCGAGCCGCCGCCGAACGGGATGTACGCGCCCTTGGGAATGGAGGCCCGGTTCTCGGGGCTGAAGCGGTCCGGGCGGAACGCCTCGGGCTCGTCCCAGACGTCGGGCAGGTGGTGGCTGGCCCACGAGGAGTAGTTGACGGGCACGTTGCCCGGAACCTGCACGCCCGCGATCTCGACGGGATGGCGCGAGCGCCGCGGCCCGACCCAGGCTGCGGGGTAGAGGCGCAGCGTCTCGTCGAGGGCCATCTCGAAGCGCGGCAGCTCGCCGCCCATGAGCTGCGCGGCGGTCGGCGGAGCGTCGCCGAGGACCGCGTCGCGCTCGGCGACCAGCCGCTCGCGCTCGTCGGGATGCCGGTGCAGCTCGTGGAACAGGAACGAGACCGTGGACGTGGTCGTGTCGTGGCCGGCGAACAGCAGCGTCATCACCTCGTCGCGGATCTGCTGGTCGGTCAGGCGCGAGCCATCGGAGTCCTCGGCGTCCATGAGCAGCGACAGGACGTCGTCGCCGCGCTCACCGGCGCCCCGGCGCCGCGCTATTTCCTCGAAGATGATCGCGTCGAGGCGATCGCGCGCCCGGCGCATCCGCGCCCACGGCGTGCCCGGTCCCCGGATGATCTGGAGGAAGTAGTCGCGCGACCAGAAGCCGAGCGCGTGCTCGAACTGGAGCGCGGCGTCCGAGCGCCGCGCCAGCTCGCCGTCGGGGTCGATGCCGAACAGGGCGCGCATCGCAATGCGCAGCGCGACGCGCCGTGTCCAGGCGTAGAGGTCGACCTGCGCGCCGTCGTGCCACGGCGCCAGCGCCGTGTCGATCTCGTCGAGCATCGTGTCGAGCGTCGCCGCGACGCGCTCGTGGTGGAACGCGGGGAGCATGATCTTGCGCGAGCGGCGGTGGAACTCGCCGTCGATCGTCAGCAGGCCGTCACCGAGCAGCGGGATCAGATCGCCCAGGTGGCCATCGCGCCAGCGGAAGTGCTCGGCGCCCGAGACGGTGATGAAGTGGTTGGCCTCCGGCCCGAGGGCGAAGATGACGCGCCCGTGGAAGATCCGCAGCGTGAACACGGGACCGTGACGCTCGTAGGCGTCCAGCAGGACCGGCAGCGGGTGGTGCGCGAAGCGCTCGGTGCGCCGCAGGCTGGGGCGCACGTCGCCCGGTGGGAAGCCGACCTCGGCCTCGGCGCGGCGCTCGGCCCGCCAGTCCTCGCGGAGGCGGAGCCAGGGACTGGTGGAGACCGGCTCCGGGCCGACGAGCGTCATGCGGGGGACCTTAACGGCGAGGGCCCCGCAAGATGCGGGGCCCTCGTCTGACTTGCTGCCTTGGCCGGCGCGACTAATTGGTCGCGTGGTCCTCCGATGGGCTCTGCGTGGCCTGCTCGGTGGCCTGGTCGGAGGAGGCGGTCGAGGTGACCATCCGCCGCACGACCTTCTCGCACGAGCCGTTGGGGTTCGTCGGCGTGGCGTCGGTGATCACGTCGAACTGGTCGAGCAGCGCGACGTCGTTGCCGTCGCCGCACGTGACGTGGTCGACCTCACCGTCGCGGAGGTGGAACCGGTCGTTGCCGGGGCCGCCGTCGAGCGTGTCGCCGGTCGGATCGCCGAGGAACGCCACGTCCGAGCGCGCGAGCGCCCAGAGGTCATCGTTGCCCTCGCCGCCGTACGTGGTGTCGACGCCCTGGTTGGCGAAGATCCGGTCGTTGCCGGGCCCGCCGTACTGGGTGTCGTCGCCCTTGCCGCCCGACATCAGGTCGTTCCCGCCGTTGCCGTTCGACGTGTCGTTGCCATCGCCCCCGAACAGGCGGTCGTTGCCCTGCCCGCCGTCGATGACGTCGTCGCCGGCGAGACCGTGAACGCGGTCGTTGCCGGCCAGTGCGTTGATCGTGTCGGCGTCCGCGGTGCCCTTGAGATGGTCGGGCCCGTCGGTGCCGGTGATGTTCGCCGCCATCGCGACGGCGGCCACGAGCAACAGGCTCGTGAGCGCCGCGGCGATCGCCGCGACCATTCGATTGGTGCGGTGTTGCATGAGACGCCTCCCGTTCGCGTCGCTTGCGTTTCCGGTCACTTGGAACACGGCGACTTCGCGAAGAGTTGCGGTGGCTATTCTGGATCGGCCCTGGGGGCGTAGCTCAGTTGGTTAGAGCGCCGGCCTGTCACGCCGGAGGTCGCGGGTTCGAGTCCCGTCGCTCCCGTTCGCCGCGCTCCGCGGCGAGACGTCTACCGGGAGGTGCGACGCCCGGGCCGGACCGTGCGCGATCAGCGCGCGCTCGACCACTGACTCTCGGTCACCGCGAGGCCGGTCAAGTTGTCGGCCGATCGGCCGATCATCGAGGCGTCATGAGCGCCTACGTCCATCACTGCTTCTTCTGCGGCTGGCATCGCCCCGCAGAGTCCTCGACGATGCTGTCGCCGTCCTGCGAGAAGTGCGGCGGCACCCTTCGTTCGATTCCCTCCGACGAGCTCGACGCGGTGCGAGCCGAGGAGGCCGACCAGCCGTTCGTGGCGGCCTCGCGCAGCAAGGACGTGACCGGCGTCTTCGCGGCCATGATGGTCGTGCCGTGGCTCCTGCCGCTCGTCGGCGTGGGCATGGGCGACATCGTCTTCCTGGTCCCGTTCGTGCTCCTTGTCTTCGCCACCGCGCGCTGCCGCGCCGCCGCAGTCTCCGAGCCGATCTGGGCGCAGGTGTGGAACCTCTTCGCGGCGGCCGCCGCGCTCGCCGCCGCCGCGTCGGTGCTCGCCGTCGCAGCGTCGCTGATCGACGGCTCGGTCGGGACCGCCGCCTTCTACGTCGGCGCCGCCGCGTCCGTGCTGCTGCTGGCCGGCACCGCCGTCCTGCTGCGCTGCGGCTCGCGGCGCGTGGGCTGGGAGCGGATGGTCGACGCCGGCCTGCTGGGGCTGATCGTCGTCGCCGTCAGCACCGCGTTCATCGTCGTGCCCGGCTTCGAGAACGGCGATCCGACGCTCACCGCCGTCGTGCTGATCGACGTCGCCGCCCTGCTCTGCGCCGCCTTCGCCGCGGTCGCGCGGCACTCGACCTGGCGCTCGCCGTCGGAGTGGTGGATCGCCGCGTGCTGCCTCGTCGCCGCGTGCGGCGACGCGCAGGTCTCCGCCGCGGCCGCCGGGCAGATCCACTCGCTGCCGTCGCTGACCGCCGTGCTCTGGGGTGCCGCTGCGTTCTTCCTCGCCTCCGCCGCTGACGGTGGCCTCACCGGCGTGCAGAAGACCGAGCAGGCCCGCGACGTCGCCGGCAAGCGCTGGCTCTTCGGGCGCGTCGTGCTTCCGCTGGCCGCCGTCCTCTCCTTCCCGGCGATCGCGGGCGAGCTGTGGCTGGCCGGCAAGCTCAGCGTGTGGCAGACCTATCTGCTCGCGTCCATCTTCCTGGGCGCGCTGATCATCGCCTTCGGCCGCCAGGCGTACCTGCTCGCCGACCACCGCCGCGCCGTCGTGCGCGAGCGCCGGCTGCGCCGCGACGCGACGCGCCGCAACGAGGAGCTCGAGGCGCTCACGGGCCTTGCCACGACCATGACGCAGACGCTCGAGGAGGCGCCGATCATGGAGCAGGCCCTCGGCGTGCTTCAGACCGCCGCACGCGCCACGAGCGCCGCCCTTCAGGTCAACACCGAGCGGGGCCTGGAGCTCAAGGCCGCCGCCGGCCAGTGGACGGTCGAGCGCGAGTGGGTCGACATGCTCTCCCAGCCCGAGGACCTCGAGATCAACCAGCGCGGCGCCCGCGAGATCCTGCGCGTCCCCCTGGCCGCGCGCGGCAAGGCGATTGGCATCGTCACGCTCGTCCGGCCCGCCGACCAGCCGTTCGACCGCGCGGGCGTGAACCTGCTGCGCCTGCTCGTCGACCAGATGGGCGTCGCGGTGCAGAACGCCCGCGACTACCGCGAGAAGCTCGAGCAGGCGATCCGCGACCCGCTCACCGGCCTCTACAACCGCCGCTTCTTCACCGAGTCGCTCGAGAAGGAGGTCCAGCGCTCCGAGCGGTACGGCTCCGAGGCCTCGGTCGTGATCTTCGACATCGACGACTTCAAGTCGATCAACGACACCTTCGGCCACGCCACGGGCGACGACGTCCTGCGCAAGCTCGCCGAGATCGCCGATGCGATCATCCGGCCGTCGGACTCGTTCGCCCGGATCGGCGGGGAGGAGTTCGCCCTGCTGCTGCCCGAGACGCCGCAGCTCGAGGCGCTCCTGGTCGCCGACCGCCTGCGCACCGCCCTCTCCCGCCAGCACGTCCTCCCGGATCGCCGCGTGACGATGTCCGGCGGCGTGGCGTCCTGCCCCGGCGACGCGATGACGCGCGACGAGCTCCAGAAGAATGCCGACGCCGCCCTGTACTGGGCCAAGCGCAACGGCAAGGACATGTGCGCGGTCGCCAGCGAGGTCACGGCCACCGAGGCCGAGGTCGGCACCGACGGCATGCTCGCCCACCTGTACGCGCTGGTCGCGATGATCGACGCGCAGCACCTCCACACCCGCGATCACTCCGAGAACGTCGCCTCCTACGCCGTGGTGCTCGGGCAGGCGCTGGGCCTCGAGCCGGCGGGCATCGTTCGGCTGCGGCGCGCGGCGATGCTCCACGACATCGGCAAGGTCGGGGTGAGCGGCGCGATCCTCAACAAGCCCGACAAGCTGACCGACGCGGAGTACACGGAGATCAAGACGCACCCGATCATCGGCGGGCTGATGCTCAGCCACGCTGGGCTGGCCGAAGAGGCCGGCTGGGTCCGTCATCACCACGAGCGCATCGACGGCGGCGGCTATCCCGACCGGCTGACCGGCGACCAGATCCCGCTCGAGGCACGGATCCTCTTCGTCGCCGACTCCTTCGAGGCGATGACCTCCGACCGGCCGTACAGCGCCGGCATGGAGGTCTGCGACGCCGTGGCCGAGCTGCGCCGGTGCTCCGGCACGCAGTTCGACCCCGACGTCGTCGACGAGATCGACCGCCTGGTCTCGGAGGACCGCATGACGGTCCTCGCGCTGCGCGCCTGACCCGCAAGGGTGCTTTCATCCTCGTTACGCCGCCAACTGGATGGTTGGATTTCGGTGGGGCGGGAAGCCCTTGATTAGGTCATGCCGTCCCTCACCAAGCCCACGCTGCTTGTCACCCTCGCGCCCTCGGTCGAGTCGCCCCGCCGTGCGCGCCGCGCGCTGCTCGCGGGCGGGCTCGATCCCGACCTCGACCACGTCGTCTCGCTGCTGGCGACGGAGCTCGTGTCCAACAGCGTCCTTCACGTCGGCGCGGGGGCGATCACAATGGAGGCTTCCCTCGGGGAGGGCTTCGCGCGCGTGGAGGTTCGCGACTCCGGGCTGGGCTTCGACCCCGAGATCCGCCACGAGACCCCCGGCTTCGGCCTACGTCTCGTCGACAAGCTCGCATCGAGCTGGGGCGTCGAGCACGAGCGCGCCGGCACCACGGTCTGGTTCATGGTCGACCGCCGCCGGCGGCGCTTCGAGCGCGACTAGCCGCGACACTTCCGCCATGGCCCCGCCGCTTCCGCGGCCGGCGGTGGAAGCAACCCCCTAGAGGTCGCCCAGCGCTTCGGCGGCCGCGCGCTCGCCCGAGCGCAGCGCGCCGTCCATGTAGCCGACCCAGTAGTCGGCGGTCTCGGTGCCGGCCCACTTGATGCGGCCGACCGGGGCGCGGAGATATTCACCAAAGTCCAGGAGCACGCCCGGGGGCGTGTAGGCCCCGTAGCAGCCGCGCGACCACTCCTCGTCGGCCCAGAGCGTCTCGATGTAGCGCGTCGGGTTGCGCGCTTTCTCGCCGTAGAACGTGGCGAAGTTGTCGAGCACGGCCGCCCGGCGGTCGGCTGGCGACCGCCGGCCCCACACCCGGCCGGCATGGCCCTCGATGAACCCCAGCAGCACGCCCGGCGAGCCGTCGGGCGGCGAATTGTCGTAGGTCAGGCGGACGGGGTCGGTGTCGGCGTTCGTGTAGCCGGCGAGCCCGTCGTCGCGCCAGAACGGCTTGTCGTAGACGGCCTCGACCTTGATGACGGTGCCCATCGGCATGCGCTGCGTGAGCTGGTCGCGGCCCGCCGGCAGCAGCGGCTGGTAGTCGATGCGCCCGGCCAGCGACGGCGGGATGGCGACGATCACCTGCTTGCCGCGGAACGTCCCGCGGTCGGTCGTCACGGTCACCCCGCCGGGCGAGGTGACGATGCGCCGGACCGGCGCCCTGAGCACGACCCGCTTGGAGAGCTGCGCGGCCATCCTGATCGAGACGAGCTGCGACCCCCCGACGAAGCGGCTCTCCTGCGCGCCGCCGGCCGTGTTGATCAGCCGGTCGAAGGTGCCGACGTTCGACGCGTTGCCCGCGGCCGCGATGTAGAAGAGCGTGAAGAGCAGCGACACGTCGCGGGGCTCCGCGGCGAACACGGACGTGAAGGCCAGGTCGGTGAGGTAGCGGCCGCCCTCGGTCGTCGTGTTGGCCTGCTTCCAGGTCTCGAACGTCTGGCTGTCGTACTCGGTCGCCTTCGCCGCCTTCCAGGGCGCCTTCGTGTCGATCTCGGTCGCCATCTGGTCGAGCCTCTGGATGAGCAGCTCGGCGTCCACCAGGCCGTCGGGCACGGGCGGGATCGGGCCGAGCGGCCCGGTCGTGGAGAACGTCTGCTTCGTGCCCTTGTAGACGAGGACGCCGTTGCCGTCGTTGTAGGTCTTGAAGGTGTCGACGCCGAGCTCGGACGCGAGCGCAATGAGCCGGTCCTGCGTGGGTCCGACCCATTCGCCCCCGCGCTCGACGACCTTGCCGCCGCCCAGGTCCGCGTTCAGCGTGCGCCCGCCCACGCGATCGCGCGCCTCGACGACGTAGGCCGAGTGCCCCTTGGCCACGACCTGGCGCGCCGCGTTGAGTCCCGCGAGCCCGGCGCCGACGACGATGACGTCGGCGCGGCGCGCGGACGGGGCGCGGTGCCCCGGCTTCTTCTTGGCCGCCGCGCCGGCGGGCAGCGCGGCGGCGGCACCGGTCGCCGCGGCGGTGCCGATGAACGTCCGTCGCGTCGTTTCGGCCTTCACGCACGGCACCGTATCCGGTCGCGCGTAGGAAGTAGGGTCATGGGGATGGGGCGACTTCTCCTCGCGGGATGCGCGGTGGTCCTTGGTGTGATGGTGCTGGCGGCGACCGCCGGCTTCGGCCATCCCGAGCGCACAACCGTCTTCGGCAACCGCCACGAGGGCGCGGTCCCGGCGTACCGCACGACCGGCCCGGCGAACTACGTCTGCCAGCCGGGCACCAAGGCGCGGATCAAGCGGATCTTCGCCAAGCAGCGCAGCGTCATGAAGCGTCGCCTGGGGCAGCTGAAGCGGTGCAAGTACAACTCGATCCAGGACGCGGTCAACGCCGCGAAGAGCAACTATCGCATTGAGCTCCTGCCGGGCACCTACACCGAGCCCAAGAGCCGTGCGGTGCCCGTCGGCGGCTACCAGAAGGAGCCGTGCCCGAACGACTACGTCGTGACCGAGGGCTTCGGCAACAACGCCCCGCCCCCCGGGGGGCCGGCGTCGAACGACCCGCCGGTGCGCCCGGACCGCAACTACCAGGTGAAGTGCCCGAACTCGAAGAACCTCATCGAGGTCGTGGGCGACCCGTCCCCCGAGGCGGACCCCGGTGCGCCGTCCACGCCGAAGTGCACGCAGCTGTGCAACCTCCAGATCGAGGGCCTCGGCAAGAAGCCGACCGACGTGGTAATCGTCGGCGACCGCCTGAAGGCCGACGTCCTGCGCATCGACCGTGCGGACGGCATCTACCTGCGCAACTTCACCATCGAGCAAGGCGAGTTCAACGGCATCGACATCGTCGAGGTCAACGGCTTCCGCGTGTCGAAGATCATCGCCCGCTACAACCAGAACTACGGCGTGCTGAGCTTCACGACCGTTCACGGCCTCTACGACAACGACGAGGCGTACGGAAACGGCGACTCGGGCCTTTACCCGGGCTCCACGATGAAGGGCTGCGACCCTGGCGCGGACGGGACGTGCGACCAGGGCGACCCGGGCAGCCGCAAGGGCTGCGCGGACTACTCGGTCGAGATCCGCGACAGCTACTCGCACGACAACACGCTCGGCTACTCGGGCACCGCGGGCAACTCGACCTGGGTGCACGACAACCGGTTCGTGAACAACAACACCGGCCTGACGACCGACTCGTTCGCCTCCGGCCACCCGGGCATGCCGCAGGAGTGCTTCAAGTGGGAGAACAACGACATCGGCCACAACAACAACAACGTGTTCGCGGCCGACCGCCAGGACTACTGCACGAACACGCCGTTCGAGAAGCGCAAGCGCGAGATCGTCTGCCCGCAGTTCCAGTCGCCGGTCGGCACCGGTGTCGTCATCGGCGGCGGCAACCGCAACCTGCTCCAGGGCAACCACATCTACGACAACTGGCGCTCCGGGGTCTACCTGCTCTCGGTGCCAGCGACGATCCGCGGGGAGAACGACCCCAGCAAGCAACAGGACACGTCGAACGGCAACCAGGTCATCAACAACAAGTTCGGCATCGCGACGGACGGCAGCAAGCAGCCCAACGGCGCGGACGTCGTCTGGGACAGCTCGGGCCAGGGCAACTGCTTCGGTGGCAACACGTCCAGCGGACGGCCCAACACTCCGGCCTCGCTGCCCGCGTGCCCCGGCAGCCCCATCTACATGCCGGCCGACCTGTCTGTCCTGGCCGCCGCGTTCCCGTGCACGGCGTGGGATCCCAAGACGCAGCACAACCCGCCCGGCTGCGACTGGTTCACGACTCCCGCCAAGCCGCAGTGAGGCTGCGCCCGTTCGTCGCGGGCGCGATCGCGGCGACGGCCCTGACGGGATGCGGCGGAGGTGGCGGCGCGGCGCACCAGCCACTGGCCTGGACGCAGGCGCCGCAGGTCTTTCGCCCGCGCGACCTGCCGCGCGACCGCGTCGCGCTCGGGCACGTGCGCAACGCGAGCAACCACGCGATCACGGTCGACACGCGGCGCGTGGTGGTCCGCGACGCGCGCGGACACGCGCTCGAGGCCACCGTGCGTTTCATCGCCGCCTACGCCCACGGCCTGTTCGGCGCGTTTCAGCAGCCGGGTTACCTCCCACAGGGCGAGCTGCGCCGGCTGGGCATCGTCGTCGAGCTGCCGCCGGGCCAGGAGGAGCCGCTCTCGGTGGCGTTCCGCCTGCGCCCCGACAGCCGCCTGCCCGCCCGCATCGACTACGGGCGCGGCACGCTCGCGATCCCCGTCCGCGCGCGCGTGGCAGGGGCGACCTGACGCGCGGTCGTAACCTGTCGGTTCCCCTTTGACATCGGAGACCTGACATGTCCGACAACTCCTTCGACGCCCGCGCGGAGCTGCGCGCCGGCGGCGGCGACCCCGTCACGATCTACCGCCTCGACGCGCTCCAGTCGAGCCACGACGTCGCCCGCCTGCCGTTCTCGCTGAAGGTGCTGCTCGAGAACCTGCTGCGCACCGAGGGCAACGGCTCGGTGAGCCACGCCGACGTCGAGAAGCTCGCGGCGTGGAACGCGAAGGCCGAGCCCTCCGAGGAGATCGCCTTCAGCCCCGCGCGCGTGCTCATGCAGGACTTCACGGGCGTCCCGGCCGTCGTGGACCTCGCGGCGATGCGCGACGCGATGGGCGATCTCGGCGGCGACGCCTCCAAGATCAACCCGCTCGTCCCGGCCGAGCTCGTGATCGACCACTCGGTGCAGGTCGACGCCTTCGGCACGCGCGACTCGTTTCGGATCAACGCCGAGCGCGAGTTCGAGCGCAACCAGGAGCGCTACCGGTTCCTGCGCTGGGGCCAGCAGGCGTTCGCCGACTTCGCCGTCGTCCCGCCGGACACCGGCATCGTCCACCAGGTCAACATCGAGTACCTCGCGCGCGTGGTCTTCCGCAACGAGAAGACCGGCGAGGCCTATCCGGACACGCTCGTGGGCACCGACTCGCACACGACGATGGTCAACGGCCTCGGCGTGCTCGGCTGGGGCG
>DAINCW010000086.1:0-10726 GCA_036732205.1 Solirubrobacteraceae bacterium
CGAAAGCCCGCGCCGCCGAGCCACGGCGAGTTCGGGCTCGAGGGGAACTGAGGCTTTCCAGGCGGTTTGTGGCGGCCTGCGCCGTTGCGTGGGGGCCCCGTTCTTGCCGTCCACCACGCCTGCCACAGTCCGGCTCGTCCCACTTCGTCCCGCGCCCAGGGAGCCCGGATGCCGCTCTGCTTCATCGAACCCCAGGATGCGATCCGCGTGATAGCCGATTCCATCGGCCGCGAGGCCCGGCGCCAGCTCGTGGGCGAGGTCGTGCGCGCGTGGGTCGACGAGATCCCGGACTCCGAGCTGGAGTCGAACTACGCCAAGGCGATCGCGGACCTCGACGAGCACGACCTCTCGATGCTCGCCGCATGGCACGCCTCGCTCGAGGTGGGCCACGCCATCCCCAACCGCGACTTCCTCAACAACGTCTTCCCGACGCTCGGCGACAACCGCCGCGAGGCGCTGAAGATCGCGGCCGGGTTCCGCGGCGAGGAGGCGTTTGACGCCGGAGTCGCCGAGGAGCAGGCGCTGGAGACGGTGCTGCCGCGCCTCAGCCGCGAGCGCGCGCTCGAGCTCGCGCGCGAGTGCATCGACCTGTACCTCTGGGATCGGCTCGGCTCCGACAACTGACTGGGCGCGGCCCTCGGCGGCGGCCGGCCGGCACGCTAGCTCGCGAGCGCCGCCTCGACCTCGCTGATCGCGCGGTCGGTCGCCACGAAGTGGACCGCCGTCATGCCGAGCTCGCGCGCCGCCTCGCAGTTGTGCGCGAAGTCATCGAGGAACAGGCACTCCTCGGCCGGCACGCCGCCGAGGCGCTCGAGCACGATCTCGTAGATGCGCCGGTCGGGCTTGCGCACGCCCACGAACGCGGAGTCGACGACGAACTCGAACAGCTCGTCGACCGGCAGCATTGCCCGCCAGCGCGGCTCCCACTCGCGGACGTTGTTCGTGCACATCGCGAGGCGCAGGCCGCCGTCGCGCCAGCCGCGCATGGCCGCGAGCAGCTCTACGTTGACGTCGAGATGGCGGAAATACGCCTCGGGGAAGTCCGCCATGTCGACGTCGCGGCCGAGCCGCGCGCTCAGCTCGTCGCCCAGGCCGCGCAGGAAGTCCGCCTCGGTGACCGCGCCGACCTCGAGCTCGTACAGCGGGTTACGGCCCTCGCGCTCGGTGATCGCGAGCATCGCGGCGCCGAGGTCCTCCAGCCCAATGCCGGCGTCCTGCGCGAAGGCGCGAAACGAGCCCTCCAGCGGCGTCGTCAGCACGCCGCCGAAGTCCGAGACGAGGACGCGGATCACTCGGAGCGGCGCAGCACGTCGTAGCGCCCCACGCCGACGCGCCCCTCCATCCGCCACACGTAGAACGCGCAGTCCAGGCGCAGGCGGCCGAGGTCGATCGTCGTGCCGCACAGGACCTCGCCCGCGCCGCGGCGCGCGCGTGCCGACTCGTCGTCGGCCCAAAGCTCGAAGCCCGCGCGGCGCTGGCGACCCTCGGCGTCGTAGGTCGTCGACAGGCGCGGGTCCTCGATGACGTGCGGGGCAGCGGGCTCGCCCTCGAGCACCACCGCGCACAGCTTCTCCGCGCCGTGCTCCTTCGCGCCGTCGGGGCGGATCGCGCTCATCAGCACCGCAAGGTCGTCGCCGAGCCACGCGCCGACGGTACGCGCGAGCGTCATCTCGCCCCAGTCCGGCGAGCCCCACGCGTGCCCGCGCTGGCCGAGCGCGTCGATCGCGATCGTCTCGCCGCCCACGCGTGCCTCGCCGCTCACACGGCACAGGTGCTCGTAGCTGCGCATGCCGCCGGTGTCGAACTCGGCCGGCTCGCCGGTCGCCTCGAAGCGCAGCTCGAAGCCGCCCTCCGCGCCGCCGTCGAAGGAGATGCCCCAGCGCCGCAGCGGCTCGTCGATCGTGGTCGTGATCCCGGCGACCGACAGCGCATCCCAGCCCTCACCCCCGGCGGGCGCGCCGCTGTCGGCGCGCACGGCGACCGGCTCGCTGCCGTGGAAGAGGATCGCGAGGCCGCTGACGCCGCCGTCCGCGATCCCCAACCGGGCCAGCCCGCACACGCGCTGCTCGGCATCGCCGAAGGCGAAGGTGACCGCGTCGGAGAACGCGTCGCCCTCCGCGGGGCGCGGGGCCTCGAGGCCGGGCTCGACGCTCACCGCTCGAGCCGGTCGCGGTCGGGGCGGTTCGGGTCGACCTCGACCGCCGAGCCCTCGACGTCGTAGGCCGACGGGCCGCGGCGTGCCTGGCGCCGGCGCGCCGCGCCGCCCGCGCCGCGCGCGGCGACGCCGACCACGACGCGCGAGGCCATGTTGCGGATGAGCAGTCCGCGGAACGCCGCGCGCGTGGGCGGCAGCAGCAGCAGGACTCCGATGATGTCGGTGATGAACCCGGGCGTCAGCAGGAAGGCGCCGCCGAAGACGACCAGGACGCCGTCGAGGACCTCGCGAGTCGGGGCACGGCCCTCCTCGACCGCGGCGTTGAAGCGCCGCCACACGGCCCGGCCCTGCGCGCGCATGAGCATCGAGCCGAGGACCGAGTCCGCGACCAGCAGCGCGAGCGTCCACAGCACGCCGATCTGCTCGCCGACCTTGATGATCACGTAGAGCTCCGCGATCGGGAAGACGATGAAGGTGAGGACCAGCAGGAGGACCATCGCCCGCAAGGCTACGCAAGCGAGGTCGGTACCCTCAGGGTCATGCCCACCGTTGAAGCCGTCGAAGAGGCCCTCGGCAACGTCATCGATCCCGAGCTCGGCCTGGACTTCGTCGAGCTGGGGTTGATCTACTCGATCGAGGTCGACGGCGGCGACGTCCACGTGACGTTCAGCCTCACGTCACCCGGGTGCCCGATCGGCCCGCAGGTATCCGAGCAGATCGAGGAGTTCGTCTCCGAGCTGCCCGACGTCGAGTCCGTCGAGTCGTCGATGACGTTCAGCCCCGCGTGGACCCCGGACCGCATGTCCGAGGACGCGAAGTTCGCACTGGGCTTCTGAACGCGTTCGCTGCGGCTCACCTCGGCTGACAGTCGGTTGACCGTTTCGACTTGTCCGACAGGTGTGCGTACACTTCCGTTGCGTGACCACCGTCAGCATCCGCGAGCTTGCCCGCAACGCGAGCGGAGTCGTCCGCGACGTCGCTCGCACTGGTCGTCCGGCGCTCGTCACTCGCCACGGCACGCCGATGGTCGCAGTGGTCCCGATCGACGAGTCTGAATTGGAGGACTTCATCCTCTCCAAGTCTCGCGGCGTCGTTGCTGATCTGGCCGACGCCGAGAAGGCGCTGGTTGCCGGCAAGACTCGCCCGGCGAGCGACGTGTTTGCCGAGCTCGAGTCCAAGCCTCGCGGCGCGAAGCGCGCAAAGCGCCGATAGCTCTCCGTCTGGCCTCGACGATCTGCGGAAGGTCGACGCCCGCACCCGCCGGCGCCTCCGCGAGGCGCTGGAGCAGCTCGCATCCGGCGCCGGCAATCTCGACGTCAGGGCGATCTCGGGTCACCCCGGGTGGCTGCGGCTCCGCGTCGGCGAGCACCGCGTCCTCTACCGTCCGCTCACGGCCAAGGAGGCGCGCGGCGAGCCAGGCTGGCTGATCGCCCGCATCATCGACCGCAAGGAGCTCGAGCGGGCAATCGCCAAACTCGGCTGACCGAAACCGTGTCCCGAACGTGTCCCGATCTCGGCAGATATGACCCGAGTCAGGCTGGCGCGCAATGACCGAATCGCACCGCGGAACTCCCGTATGGTTGGGCCGTCCGTCGTTTCCACCACTGAAGGGGATCCAGCCATGGGCGCGCAGGAGAACAAGCAGGCAGCGCAGGACGCCTACGCGGCGTTCAGCAGCGGCGATGCCGAGGGCGCGATGCGCAACATCGACGACTCGGTCGAGTGGACGGTGCGCGGCGACAACGCGCTGACCGGCACGTACAACGGCAAGCAGGCGGTCGGCGAGATGTGGGGGAAGCTCGCGAGCAAGGACTTCCGCAACGAGCCGCACGACTTCGTCGCCGAGGGCGACAAGGTCGTCGTCCTCACCACGGTCCACCTCGAGGGCGAGACGATCGAGAGCGCCGACGTTCTCACCTACAACGGTGACGGCAAGCTCGTCGCGTTCGACACGCTCGCCGACGAGACCGTGACCAACAGGGTGTTCGCCAAGTAGGAGGCAGCTAGCCCCGGCGACGCTCGGCGTCGAGGTCGATCGCTCGAACGTCGTGCTCGCCGGGTAGCTTGTCGAGCACCTCGCGGATGACGTCGCGGACGTCGTGCTCGTCGTGCCCCAGGCCGTCGAACGAGGTCTTCAGCGCGGTCCAGGTGACCTTGAGCTGCGCGGGCGTGAGCTCGAGGCGGTACGCGGTCTCGTGGGGTCCGATGAGTTCGCCGTCATGGTCAGCCATGTGACAACCGTACACCGGACGCGGTCTATCCTCGGCTCCATGCGGCGCGTCGCGCTCACCCTGGCGCTCGGCGCGCTCGTGCTGCCCGCCGGCGCATCCGCCTCCGGCACGACCGGCCGCCTGCTGGTTTCCCTCCGCGCTCCGCACGGCGCGCATGCGCAGGCGTCGGCCGCGCAGGCGGTGATCGCCCGCGCCTCGGCACGGTTCGCCGGGCGCTTCGTCCCGCAGATCGGGCTGGTCACCGTCAGCGCACGCCGCGGAGCATCTCTACATGCGCTCGCGCGGCGCCTGCGCGCCGACCCGTCCGTGCGCGCCGTGGACGTCGAGGGCCGCGCCACGCCGCGCTTTGTCCCCAACGATCCCGCGCTGACGCAGCCCGAGACCGCCACCGGCACGCCGCCCGACACGCCGGTCGAGTGGTGGGTCGCGCGCGAGGACTTTCCCGCCGCCTGGGACATCACGCGGGGCACCGGCGCGGCCGTCGCGGTCATCGACACCGGAGTCGACGCCACCCACCCCGAGCTGGCGACCAAGATCCGCCGGTCGATCAACCTCGACTCCGACCCCAACGACGGCCCCGCGAGCGTCGACAACGACGGCCACGGCACGCACGTCGCGTCGCTCGCCTGTGCGGCCTCCGACAACGAGATCGGCATCGCCGGCGCGGGCCTCGACTGCGGGCTGTTCGTGATCAAGTCCGACCTGTCGGACGGAGGCGTCGCCCAGGCCATCGTCGACGCCGCCAACGCGAACGTCGACGCGATCAACATGAGCTTCGGCACGGACGACCGCGCGAACGCGCCGCAGGCGATCGTCGACGCGATCGACTACGCGTTCAGCCGCGGCATCCCGATGGTGGCCGCGGCGGCGAACAAGCAGACCGCCGAGCAGGGCGACCCCGCCAACGTGCTCCAACCGAGCGGCACGGGACCCGGCATCGACAACGGGCGCGGGCTGTCGGTGGCGGCTGCAGCCGCGGATGGGTCGCGCGCGTCGTTCTCGGGCGTGGGCAGCCAGATCTCGATCGCCGCCTACGGCACCTTCGCCGAGCCTGGAGGTCCGCCCGGGCTGCTGGGCGCCTTCCCGTCGAACACGACCTCGATCGAGGTCGGCTCGCTGCTCACGGCGCCGCCCACGCCGCCGTGCCGCTGCCGCACCACCTTCGACGGCGACAACCGCTACGCCTACCTCCAGGGCACGTCGATGGCGACGCCGCAGGTCGCCGGGACGGCGGCGCTCATCCACCACCTCAACCCGGGCCTCGGGGCGAAGGGGACCATCCGGGTGCTCAAGGAGACGGC
Source organism: Solirubrobacteraceae bacterium (assembly GCA_036732205.1). Classification (GTDB taxonomy): domain Bacteria; phylum Actinomycetota; class Thermoleophilia; order Solirubrobacterales; family Solirubrobacteraceae; genus VAWY01. The sequence goes on from DAINCW010000086.1 coordinate 5,688, forward strand.
CAGCCGGCCCACCGGCGCATGGACGCCGGAGCTGGGGTGGGGAATCCTCGACGCGGGCGCGGCGCTGCGCGCGGCGCGCGACATCGACGCCACGCCGCCGCTGTCCTCTGTCGCCGCCCCGCCCATCACGCACCAGACGTCGATCACGCTGGGCATCAGGGCGAGCGATCCGGTGCTGCCCGGCGTCAAGAGCACCGGGGTCGACGTCGTGAAGGTCTATCGGTCCACGTACGGCGGCGCGGGCGTGAAGATCGCCACGACCCGGCAGACGCGGCTCAGGGTCAAGGTGCGCCGCGGGTCGCGGTACGCGTTCTGGACGGAGGCCATCGACCGGGCGGGCAACGTCGAGGCGGCCCCGCGCACGCCCGATGCGCGCACGCGGGTGGCGCGCACGTAGCTAGGTCGGCGTTCCCGCGGGGACCTCGGCCTCGCGGCGAGCCAGGTCGAGCAGCTCGGCCAGCGAGGACTCGATGCCCTCGCCGATCGCCTCGATGTCGGGCAGCGCGTCGAGGTCGCCCAGCAGGCCGAAGTTCACCTTGCCGTTGTAGGACATGATCGCGATGGCCAGCGCGTGGTTGCGCGGCAGGAAGGCCACCGGGAAGACTTCCTGCAGCTCGCGTCCGTAGGCGTAGAGCGGGAACTGCGGCCCGGGCACGTTGGTGACGATCAGGTTGAACAGGCGCGTGGAGAAGTTCAGCCGCGACGCCTGCGCGAGGATCGTCGGCGGCGCGAAGTTCTGCACGCCGGCCAGCACCTCCGCGCCGACCGCCTGCTTGGAGTCCTTGAGGCCGTCCATCGAGGCCTTGACCGTCTTCAGGCGCTCCAGCGGGTCCTCGATGTAGACGGGCAACGGGCCGCGCATCGCCGTGATGCGGTTGCCCATCTCGCCACGCTGGTGCTCGCCGCGGGTGGACACGGGTACCAGGGCGCGCAGCTCCAGCCCGTCCGTGCGCACGCCGCGCGATCCCAGCCACTCGCGCAGCGAGCCCGCGACCACCGCGAGGACGACGTCGTTGACCGTCGTGCCGAACGCGGTCTTGACCGTCCGGAAGTCCTCGAGGCGGCAGCGCACGCCGACGAAGCGGCGGTGCGGCCCGATCTCGACGTTCAGCGGCGTCTCGGGGGCGGGGTTCAGCCCGGCCCAGACGACCTCGCCCAGGCCCTCGACGGCCTCGCGAGCCGTCGACAGCGAGCGCGCCGGGGTGCCGACGGCCTCGACCGCCCGCGTGGCGACGCTCAGGCCGGTGCGCACGGCGCCGCGCGCGCCCTGGACGAGCAGCTCGGCCGGCGTGGGCTCGCGCTGCGGCAACCAGGCGTCGCCGGTGTTCTCGATCTCGCGCGGAACGGGGTCGACGTCGAACAGGACGGTCGCGAGGTCGACGCCGCTGATGCCGTCGATCATCGCGTGATGCGACTTGGACACGAGCGCGAAGCGGCCGTCCTCCAGGCCCTCGACGAACCACAGCTCCCACAGCGGCTTGCTGCGGTCGAGCTGCTGGCTGAACACGCGCGAGACGAGCGCCAGGAGCTGGCCCTCGGTGCCGGGCTCGGGCAGCGCGGTCTGGCGAACGTGGTACTCGAGATTGAAGTTGGGGTCGTCGACCCACATCGGCCGGCCGGAGCCCAGCGGCGGCGTGGCGAGCTTCTGGCGGTAGCGCGGGACCAGGTGCAGGCGGCCGCGCAGCAGCTCCAGGACGTCCTCGAACGGGGGCGGCGGGCCCTCGAACAGGGTGATCGCGCCCACGTGCATGTGCGAGGTCGGTCCCTCCTGCGCGAGGAACGACGCGTCGATAGCGGTCAGCCGGTCGCCGTGCTCCTGGGTCATGCCGTCTCCTTGGGCCGTTCGGGCTTGACCGCCCCGTAGCGCGCCCAATGGCGCTCGGGGATGTCCTGCGGATCCTTGTACCAGTACCAGGTGCATGGATCCGTCGAGTAATCCTCCGGGGGATCGCTCGGATAGAGGGGGTACCCGCTCCACTGGATGGGCAACGACTCGTTCATGAACGAGCAGTGCGTGCAGTAGAGCGGGAAGTCCTTGCGTCCGTATGACCAGTCGTGCGCCTCCCGCGTGCGCCCGTAGCCGAGCTTCTCGTACAGCCCCTTGCGCACCAGGCGCTGGCCCGAGCCGCACGGGTTCATGACGAACGTGACCTTCTCGTCGTCCTCGGTGATGGAGAACGCGCCCGGGTGCTCGCCGACGCCCGACGCGGAGTGCGCGCGCCAGGTGGCCGCCAGCAGCTCGACGATGCGCCGGCGCGGCAGCTCGTTGATCGCGTCGTGGTGGCGGCGCCAGCCCTTCTCGGTGCAGGTCTCCCAGGCCTCCTTGACGCCCTCGTCGCCCAGCTTGTCCTGCACGTGGCTCACGAGCCCGAGCACCGACTCGGCCATGAGGTCGTGGAGCATCAGCCACTCGTGCTTCATGCCCTCGCACAGCGAGCGGGCGGCGTCCAGGTCGCCCGCGTCGATCGCCTCGATCGCGCGGTCCATCGTGGGGCGGGAGAGCTCGGTGAGCTCGTCGTCGGAGAACCAGCGGTCGGGCATCGGGCGGCTCCTGGCGGTGGCGGGCGGGCTGGGGCGGAGGCTAGTCCGCGGCGCGCATCTGCGCGAAGCCCTCGCGCCACGAGCGGACCGCAAGGCCCCACGCCGCCTTGGCCCGGGCGTTGTCCGCGCCGCGCAGCGACGCGAGCCACGCGATCGTGCTCCGACCCGCGGCAAGGCCCGCGACGAGCTTGGGCACCCGCATGGGCTTGGGCGCGCCCATGGCCTGTGCGAAGACCGGCAGCCACTCGCGCTGGGGCGCGGGGTCGTCGTCGCAGACGTTGTAGATGCCCGGGGACCAGCGCTCCAGCGCGGCGACGGTCGCCGCCGCGGCGTCGTCGATGTGGATCCACGACCACACCGAGGTGCCGCGGCCGATGATCGGGAAGCGCCGGCGCCTGACGTCGTCCGCGGCGCTCTCGCCGGGTGCGTACCACGTGCCCGGCCCGTAGAAGAAGCCGTAGCGCATGACCATGCCCTCGATCCCCTCGGTCTCGGTCGTCGCGCTCTCGAGGGCGCCCAGCGCCTCGGAGACCGAACCGAACGCGCCGGGCGCGCCGGTCCACAGCGCCACGTCCTCGGTCGCCGGCCCGCCACCGGGCTCGTAGTAGAAGGCCACGCTCTGCGAGATCATGCGGCCCACGCCCGCGCCGCGCGCCGCGGCGACCAGATTCGCCGTGCCCTCGCGCCGCACGCGGTTGGTGGCCGCCAGCGCGGCGCGCATCGCCTTGGGGTCCTGGCGCGGCGGCAGCGACGTGAGCTGGTTGACGATCGCGTCCGCCCGCGCGCCCGCGACCGCGGTGTGCACGGCGTCGGCGTCGAAGACGTCGGCGACGATCGGCTCCGCGCCCAGCGCGCGCAGGGCCTCGCCGCGGTCGGTTGACCGCGTCACGGCCACGACCTCGTGACCGCCCTCGATCAGCCTTGCGATCAGCGGGCGGCCGATCGCGCCACTGGCCCCGGCGAGGAACACGCGCACGGCCGGAACCCTATTGCGGGGTACGCTGCCTGCGCCAGGCTGGCCCGAACGATCCGAGGAGACAGAGACGATGGCGTGGGACTTCTCCACCGACCCCGAGTTCCAGGAGCAACTGGATTGGATGCGCGAGCTCGTGCGCGAGGAGATCTGGCCGCTGGAGACCCTCGGGCTCGAGTACGAGCAGATGATGCGCGCGGTGGAACCGCTCCAGGAGCGCGTCAAGGAGCGCGGGCTGTGGGCTGCGCACCTCGACGCCGAGCTGGGCGGCCAGGGCTTCGGCCAGGTCAAGCTCGGCCTGATGCACGAGGTGCTCGGCACGACGCCCTACGCGCCGTTCGCCTTCGGCAACCAGGCGCCCGACTCGGGCAACTCGGAGATCCTCGCGCTGGCCGGCAGTCCCGAGCAGAAGGAGCGCTACCTACACCCGCTGCTCGAGGGCGACCTGCACTCCGCGTTCTCGATGACCGAGCCGCACACGGCGGGGTCAGACCCCACGCTGCTCCAGACGAGCGCGGTGGAGGACGGAGACCACTGGGTCATCAACGGCCACAAGTGGTTCTCGTCCAACGCCTCGATCGCGGACTTCCTGATCGTCATGGCCGTCACCGACCCCGACGCCCGCAGCTACCAGCGCGCCTCGATGTTCGTGGTCCCGGTCGACACGCCCGGGGTGAACATCCTCCGCGACGTCGCAACGATGGAGCACCCGCAGGAGGAGTTCGGCAAGTACGGCGGGCACGCCGAGATCCTCTACGAGGACGTGCGCATCCCGAAGGACGCGCTCCTCGGGGCCCGGGGCGCCGGCTTCCTCATCGCCCAGCAGCGCCTGTACCCGGGCCGTATCCACCACTGCATGCGCTGGATCGGCGTGGCGCAGCGGGCGTTCGACATGCTCTGCGAGCGCGCGACATACCGCTACGCCCACGGCAACGTCCTGGCCAAGCACGAGACCGTCCAGAACTGGATCGCCGACTCCGCCGCGGAGATGCAGGCGGCGCGGCTCATGACGCTGCACGCGGCGTGGAAGATGGACACCGAGGGCGTCGCCGCCGCGCGCAAGGACATCTCGCTGATCAAGTTCTACGGCGCGAAGGTCCTGATCGATGTGGTCGACCGCGCGCTGCAGGCCCACGGCTCGCTCGGCTACTCCACGGACCTGCCGCTGGAGGCGATGTACCGCTACGCCCGCGGCGCGCGCTTCTACGACGGCCCGGACGAGGTGCACCGGCAGTCCGCCGCGCGCCAGATCCTGCGCGGCTACGAGGCGCCGGCCGACGAGGTCCCGACCGAGCACATCCCCACCCGCCGCCGCGAGGCCCAGGAGAAGTTCGCCTGGTTGCTCGAGGCGGTCACCAGCAACGATTAGCGCGGCACCCGCGATGCGCGTCCGCGTCCTCGTCTGGGCGCTGGCGGTCCAGATCGTGCTCGGCGGCGTCCTGCTGTGGCAGGCGTCAACGGGCTTCGACCTGTTCCGGTCCGGCGATGGCCACAGCGGATCGGCCCGGCGAGCCGTCGTGCCGCC
>DAINCW010000087.1:0-6449 GCA_036732205.1 Solirubrobacteraceae bacterium
GGTACCTAGGGGTTGGTATGCAACCCGCAGGTACCAATAGCCCGAAAGTCGCGGCATGCACGCATCTCCTCGAAGATGCTGTTCGCCGCGCCCGAAGGGGCGCTGACCGACGCCACGAGGCAGACCACCCGCGGCGCCGCGCGGAGATGCTCGCCTAGCGGAAAGCGGCCGCCGACTCGCGCAGCATCGCGACCAGCTCCGGCGCCGCCTTCTCGGGCGAGCCCGCGTCGAACGGCGGCTGGGGGTCGTACTCGATGAGCAGCTGGATCGTCTTGGCCCAATCGTCCCCGGCGACCTGCGCGCCGAGCCACAGCGCCATGTCGATGCCCGACGACACGCCCGCGGCCGTGACGACCTTGCCCTGCGCGACGACCCGCTCGCCCGTCGGCTCCGCGCCGAACTGCTCCAGCGTCTCGAGCTCGAGCCAGTGGCACGTCGCGCGCAGGCCGTCGAGGATCCCCGCGGCGCCGAGCAGCAGCGAGCCGGTGCAGACCGACGTGGTCCACGTCGACGTCTCGTGGGCGCCGCGCAGCCAGTCGAGGATGCGCTCGTCGTCGAGCAGGTCGCGCGTGCCCAGGCCGCCCGGCACGACGACGATGTCGGGGTGGGGCAGGTCCTCGAACGCCGCGGTGGCCTCGAGGGCGAGCATGTGGTTGTCGGTCTTCACCAGGCCGGGCTCGTGCGCGAGCCACGTGACCTGCGCGTCGGGCAGGCGCGACAGCACCTCGTAGGGCCCGACGGCGTCCAGCGCGGTGAAGCGGTCGTACATGGGAATGGCGATGTCCACGGTGTTCCTCTCTAGGCGGCGAAGCGCGTGCGGTACGCGGCCGGGCTGACGCCCAGCCGCCGGGCGAACGCGCGGCGCATGGTCTCGGGGGTGCCGAATCCGCACCGGCGGGCGATCGCCTCGACGGGCTCGGCGGTGGTCTCCAGCGCGAGGCGGGCGCGCTCGACGCGCAACGCCTCGACGTAGGTGGCGGGCGTCATGCCGGTCTCGGCCTTGAACGCCCGGGCGAAGTTGCGCGGGCTCATGAACGCCCGTTGGGCCAGTGCGGGGACGGAGAGATCGGCGTCGAGGTGGTCGATCATCCACGCCTGCAGCTCGCGCAGTGGCTCGCGGTCCGGCGCCTGTGCGGCGAGCTGGGCCGAGAACTGCGACTGCCCGCCGGGGCGCTTGACGAAGAGGACGAGCTGGCGCGCGACGTCCAGGGACACGCGCGGGCCGAGGTCGTCCTCGACGAGCGCGAGGGCGAGGTCCATGCCCGCGGTGACGCCGGCGGACGTCCAGACGTTGCCGTCGACCACGTAGATCGGGTCGTCGAGGACCTCGACCTGCGGGAAGGCACGTCGCAGCGAGTCGCACCACGCCCAGTGTGTCGTGGCGCGGCGGCCGTCCAGCAGCCCGGCCCGGGCAAGCAGGAACGCGCCCGAGCAGACCGACGTGACGCGGCGGCTGCGCTTGGCGGCGCGGGTGACGAACGGCACGAGCTCGGCGTCGGCGAGCGCCTCGCGCGTCCCGGCGCCGCCGGCGACGACCAGCGTGTCGATCGGCCCCCGGGCCGAGGCGAGGTCGCCGTGCGGGGCGATCGCGTAGCCGCTGTGGGTGGCGACGGGGTCACCGCCGGGCGCGACTACCTCGATGCGATACGCACCGGGGCACAGCGCGCTCGCCACGGCGAACACCTCGGCGGGGCCGGCGACGTCCAGCGGCTGGACGTCCGGGAAGGCGACGATGACGACGCGACGGGGCTGCACGACCGACATGGTGACCCCTGCCCGATGTGGCCGCAAGGACGTCCACCGGACGAATCCGGCCAATCAGGCGATTGCCACGCGCGTGGGCTGCGGGCGGCCGGCTACCCGCTGCTCGCCAGCTTCGCCAGGTGCGCTCGCCACGTGCCCTCGGTGTGCACGAGCGGCCGGCCGTGGAACGCGCGGACGAGGGCCTGCTTCGGCCCGCCGGCGTCGAGGTGCATCGCGAGGTTCACCGCGGCGATCTCTCCTTCCTCGCGTGCGAGCAGGTCGATGACCGTTCCGCCGAGCAGCGCGGCGTCGCGCAGGCCGGGCGGGAAGTCGGGCTCGACGCCCTCGTGCAGGCGCCGCGAGATCGCCGGCCGCGCGTGGGCCGTCTGGCCGGCGAACCACGCCGGCGCGCCCGCCGCCAGCCACGCCCAGCGCAGCGAGCGCACGGTGCGCCCGATCGTGCGCGGGGGCGTTAGCAGCGGGTTGTTCGCGGCGACGACCAGCCGCGCGTAGAGCGCCGCCGGCGTGAGCATCAGCATCTCCCGCGATCCCGTCACGGCGCTCGCGCGCTCCTCGAGGCGGGCGGGGGAGAGGACGTGGACCTCCCGGCGGCTCACGCCTCCGGCCAGGTAGCGCCGCGCGGCGGGCGCGGTGATGAGCCGCCGCAGCGGCAGCAGCGGCTGCGCGACCGTCAGCTGCGCGTCGGTCGCGTGGATGACGACCGCGACCTCCTCCGGAAGCTCCGGGAACACCCGGCCCAGCCGCTCGCGCGTGGACTCCAGCAACTCGAGCACCTCCGCCGCCGCCTCGGCATCGGTCTCGTCGTGGCGGGCGGTGAAGTGGTCGGACGCGGTCTCCTGCCAGGAGCGCATCCCGACCCATTCGACGGCGGCCCGGCTACCTCTTCTTCGCGCAGGTGCGATAGCGGCGCGTCACGCGCGCCGCTCATGCCCGCCGCGTTCTCGGGATCCTTTGCGTTGGGCGATCGCGAGCCGGCGGCTCAACGGGGGCGGTGGCCCATGACCTCGACCACCTGCTGCTGCGTCGGCCGGTTCTGCCAGGGCGCAAGCGGCTGGTTGATCGCGCCGAGCGGGCGGTAGCGCAGCGAGTCGAAGCAGGCTTGGCGGTCCATGTTGCCGCAGGCCTTGGCGTTGACGGTCGGGTCGTTGTAGAGGTCGGCGTCCGTCATGCTCGCCGCCTTGGCCAGCGCCTCGGTGAGCAGGCTGCGGCACACCTTCAGCTTGCCGCCGCCGCAGTAGACCTGGCTGTAGCGGCCCCTGACCTTCTTGCGGTTCAGCACGGTGCGCAGGTCCTTCTGGAGGTAGCCGTGCCAGCCGTCCTCCCAGGACGACCCGAGGTGCGCGTGGGTCTGGCCGTGGAAGGAGTTGGGGATGTCGGGCGACAGCTCGGAGTCATAGAGCTTGAAGAGGTCCGGCCCCATGGTCGGCTCGAAGACCGCCTTGGGCAGCAGGTTGGTGCCCGGGTTCATGAGCGCGTCCATGATTCGCACCGCGGCCGCGTCGTCGTACGTGCCGTCCTTGTTGAGATCGACGCGGGGCGCGCCCTTCGCGGCCCACGCCTTGAGCATCGCCACGGTCTTCGCGAGTTGCGGGTCCTTGGGCGTGCCGATCACCTTCAGCACCCACGGCAGCGTCTTGTACCCGCGCAGGTCGACGGTGGCGGCGAACTCCGCGCTGTCGACGAGCTGGGGCAGCGTCATCTTGTGCCCGCCGGCCAGGTGCGAGCGGATCGCGTCGTCGAGGCTCATCGACCGCCACAGCGGCGTGTAGCCCGTGCCGCCGCAGCAGTGGTTGGCCTGCTTGTTGTTCCAGCTCGTGAGGAACGGCTGGTTGATCGCCTGCGGGCGGGTGGCGAACGGCTCGTAGGTCGCGAGGTTGTCGGAGGGGTCAAAGCCCTTCCACTCGGTCTTCGGCGAGTAGCGGATCGGCAGCAGGCCGTTGACGCCCTTGGGTCGGATCGGGTTGGCGCCGCTGTTGAAGTAGCCGATGTCGCGGTCGTCGGTGTAGAACCAGTTGAAGGTGAAGCCGATCTGGTTCGCCGCGTGCTGGAAGTCTTGAACGTTGTGGATCGCGTTCGGGTCGTTGAACGAGCGGAACGCGCCCGCCGAGTCGATCTCGTGCATGTAGGTCGAGCGCAGCCGCGTGTAGACCACGGGCGTGCCCTTGATCTTCGCCTTGGCGACCACGAGCCCGAGCTGCGTGCGGTACACGCGCATCGTCTCCGACCCCGGCGGTGTCATGTCCGCGGCGTTGGGCAGCCAGGAGATCGTCCGGTCCAGCGGCTCCATGGCGTGGCAGCTGCCGCGGAACATGTAGCCGGTGGAGTCCATCGTCGCGGGCGACCCGTCGGTGTTGCACAGGTCCATCGCGTAGACGTCGATGATGTCCTGGCCGGCCGAGGTCGCGCTCCACGCGTAGTCACGCCCGCGCCCGAGCAGGACGTAGAGGCTCAGGCCGGGGAACGATGCGCCGGCCGCCTCGAACCCGGGGCCGTGCAGGTCCTCGTAGAGGTAGATCTCGGGCTGGAAGTAGGCGGCCTGAGAGCCGAAGACCGTGAGCGGGTGGCCCGACGCCGAGTTCTTCGCGGAGACCAGCAGCGCGTTGGAGTCGCTCGTCGGGAACTTCAGCAGGCCCTTGACCACCCCTGCGACGGGGTTGTCGGTCCGGCTCGCGGACCTCGACCCGCCGACCTTGATACCGACCGCCTGGAGCGTGCCCGGATCGGGCAGTGCGACGCTGCCGCTCAGCGGCCGCTTGGGGATCTGGCCGTAGGGGAAGCCCTGCTTGCGCGTGGCGGTGACCGGCGCCTCGGGGTCGTTGGTGGAGCGGAAGTCCTTCCACACCGCAAAGCCCTTCTTGGTGCCGTACTTCTGCTCGTCGGCCTGGAGCAGTCCGACCTGGCCGAGCTCGTTGCCGCCGCCGTTGCCGAGCTGCGCCCCGATGAGCGCGGCGCTCGAGATGATGTCGGTGAGCTTCCAGGAGTCGGGTCCCTGCGGCTTGCCGATCGCGGCGTACTCCGCGGGCATGAGGCTCGGGTTGAGCTTGGCCGCGTCGATGTACGCGTTGATGCCGTCGACGTAGGCCTGCGCGTCATCGTGGACCTGCTGGCCGAGAGCCCCGAAGCGCGCCAGGCCGGCGTTGACCTGCTGGTCGAGATCGGCCTGCGTGTAGGGCGCGACCGCCCACTGCTCCTCGTCGGTGGAGACGTTCGCGCCGCCCGCGAACGAGCTGAGCTGACCCGCGCCGTACTGACGCAGCACGTCCATCATGAAGAGCCGGTCCTCGGCCGCGACGTAGCCGGCGCCGAACTCGGTGCCCGCGCGCGTGGACCCGTAGATGTGGGGGCGGTCCAGCTTGTCGCGCACGATCGTCACGTCGTCGCGCGGGCTCTCCGTGCGCGTGACGTCCTCGGGCTTGACGCCGAACGTCGCGTCGGGGAAGTACTTGCCGATGTCGGCGTCCTTGAGCCCGGGCGTTGCGTACAGCAGGTTCGTGTAGAGGTCGCGCTGATCGGCGAAGTGGGCCGGGAGGGCGCCGCTGGCCTCGTAGTTGAGGAGGTCGACGCCGTTGTCCACGCCCGCCTCGCCCGGGGGGATGATGTGGAAGAAGCGGCCCGGGTCGTCGTTGCCGTAGGGCTCTGGCGTCGGCGCGGCGTGAGCGGCGGGGGCGAGCACCGCGGCGACCGCCGTGGCGACACCGACCGTGCGCAGCGTGACGAACCGACCCCCCTTCACGGCGCGGACCCTACCGTGAACGTGCGCGTTCGAACGCCGGCTCCGTGCGAATGCCCAAGGGGGAAGGGGTCGCTCAGGCGACCGCGAGGGCGCCGCCGGTGGCGATCGCCCTGATCTCCTCGCTGGCCCGCTCGAACTCGTCGTCGGAGAGCACAGGCGTGCCCTCGAACGGGAGCTCGCGCTGGAGCTCGAGCCACGACTTGCAGCCCGCGTACTCCTCGCGCACCTTGACGGTCACGGGGCGGGGGATCCGGTACGTGCGCAGCAGCAGCACGTGGAGCGGGTGACGGCGCTTCCAGGCCAGGCGCTTCTCGGCGTAGTCCGGCGTCCAGACGTAGTACGGCGAGAGGGCGTCCACGCAGCGCGGGTCGTCGATCGTGAAGTGGTCGGCGACCTCGGCCCAGGCGCGGATGCGCACCCGGTCGGGCTGATCGATGCCGCCGTCGCGCCAGAGCGCGTCGGCCGGCGGCTCGCCGTCGGGCCAGACGCCCTCCTCGAGGGCGCGGGTCAACTCGGGGCGGTGGGACTCGCGAACGAGGTCGTTGCGCTGGTGATCGAACGTGGGGTAGAGGAAGAAACGGTGGTGATCGACGCGGAAGTGCTTGCTGGTTTCACGGATCCCGCCCTTGCGGAGCGTGACCAGCTGCTCGCCCTCGGCGAGCGCACGGACGGTGACCGCCCATTCCTTGAAGGCAATTGGCATAGAGAAGAGTCTTTTCGGGGTCGAGACGTAGAAAGTCCCGCGCGTCGGATCCTCGTGATGAGGGGGGCGCGGGAACGAACGTCCATGCTTGCAAAGAACCGCCCAATCGCAAAATGTCCCTGCAAATGGACCTGGACGCCAGGGCACTTAGAGCTAACTGAGGCGGTGCCCCGCGTCCCGTTCGAGCGGCTCGACCAGCGCGGCGAAGTCCGCCTCGCCCAGCCCGCGGCCGGCGGCGGCGGTCAGGAT
>DAINCW010000087.1:6459-10559 GCA_036732205.1 Solirubrobacteraceae bacterium
CAACCAGGACGCGGCGCGCCGCGGCGGCCGCGGGGAACGGCGCGCCGGCCGCCTCGGCCTCCTCGAGAGCCAGCCGGACGTCCTTGAGCATGTGCTCGAGCTTGAACAGCGTGGTCCAGTCGTGGGCGCGCATCGGCCCCGCCTTGAGCGCGAGCATGGTCGATCCGCCCGAGCCAGCGCCCATGACCTGCGTCAGGGCGTCGAGGTCGACCCCGGCCGCCGCCCCGACGAGCAGGGCCTGCGCGAGCGTGTTCGCGTTCGCGGCTGCGACGGCGTTGTTGACGACCTTGATCGTCTGGCCGTGGCCGACCGGCCCGGCGTGCACGACGACGTCGCCCATGACCTCGAACAGCGGCTGCGCGACGGCGACGTCCTCGGGGCTGCCGCCGACCATGATCGTCAGCGTCCCGTCCTCGGCCTTGGGCGACGATCCGGTGACGGGGGCATCGACGAAGCGCCGGCCCTCGGCCAGCTCGCGGGCGGCCTGGGCGCCGGTGGTCGACATGTCGACGCAGACGAGGCCGTCGCCGCCGATGCCCTCCAGGGCGGCCCGGACCTGGTCGCCGTCGACGAGCATCGTGATGAGGACCTCGGCGCCGTCGGCGGCTTGGAGCGGCGTGTCGGCGACGCGAGCGGCGTGCTCGGCGGCGAAGGCCTCGGCCTTGGAGCGGGTGCGGTTGTGGACGGTGAGCTCGTGGCCCGCGCGGACGAGGTTCGCGGCCATTCGCGAGCCCATGATCCCCAGGCCGATGAAGCCGACGCGCATGGGGTGCAAGCTATCCACGCGCGCGTCGAACTGCCGTATCGTCTCCCAGATGAGGGCTTCACGCCAGCTGGCGATCGTGGTCGCGCTCGTGATCGGCACCGGGCTTCTCCAGGGCGCGTCCGCAGGTGGCGCGAGCGACTCGAAGACGCTGAAGGTCTCGGCGCATTTCGTCTACGTGACGCACGATCCGCCGTGCCTCTGGGGAATCGGGGTCGAGTTCCCCAGCGTGAAGGGCGCGGCCTCGTATCTCGTGAAGTACTACGACGGCTATTACAAGCGCACCATCACGACGGCCGTGACGCCCAGCGCGGCCGCGACCGAACCCACCGCGCCGAAGGGCACGCTCTACCTGGGCGTCACCGGTGGCGGGTACAGCCCGCCGTGTAACAGCGACACCGACGCGACCGAGGGCGGGCGCTTCAGCAAGGGCGCCACGGCCTACGCCATCTTCGACAAGCCGATCGTCAAGCTGTCGGGCACGGTGATCAAGCAGTGCGGGTGCTCGCCGCCGGAGCGTCTGCCGGGCGTCTCGGTGGTGGCGAAGGGAGCGCACGGCAGCTCGGCGGTCACCGGGTCCGACGGCACCTACGAGATGGCCGTCCAGAAGGGCACCTACACGGTGACCCCGTCGCTGAAGGGCTTCGGCTTCGCCCCGCCGAGCCGGAAGGTCACCGTCAACGGGGACGTGAAGGGAGTCGACTTCCGGGGCTGCGACGGCTCAGGGCCTCCACCGGCCACCGGCCGCCTCTTGACCGGAGCCTGGGCCATCCCGCTGCCGAGCTTCTGCCTGGGCAAGGTCGATGGTGACCTGCTCAATCGCGCCGGCGGCGGCATCGTGGGGTTCCCGGTCGTGATCCGAGGCAGGACGAAGGCCGGGCAGACCGTGTCCGAGACGGCCGTCACCGACCACTCGGGCCACTATGAGATCCATCTCGCGGACGGCAAGTACACGATCGACCTCTCCCACAGCGCGCTGAACAACCTCTGGAGGCCGTCGGACAAGCGCACGGTGACGCTGGCCGGCGGAGAGGCCGGTGGCAACTTCGTCACCAGCGCGACGTGTGGCGGCGGCGGCGGGGGCACCGTCACCGACGTCACCCGCCTGGGCACCTCTGGCCGTGACGTGATCACCGTCGGACTTCTCGACACCGGTCCTGTGGTGGCCATCCTCGGCGACGGCAACGACGTCTTCCGGGACACGCGCACGCAGGCGTTCGTCTGCACCGGCGACGGCAACGACGAGGTCACGCTCGGAGGCGGCGACGACGCCGTCGACAACAGCTCGGGCGACGACACGGTGACCCTTGGGGCGGGCAACGACATCTTCCGCGGCTCGGGAGGCAACGAGACGGTGGACGGCGGACCGGGCAACGACGACATCAACACCTTCGACGGCAACGACAAGATCCTCGGAGGCGACGGCGACGACAACATCCTCGCCGGGGCGGGCAACGACGTCGTCGACGCCGGCCCCGGCAAGGACACCGTGGACGGATACACGGGGAACGACCGCCTGACGCTCGGGGCAGGGCCGAACGCATCCGTCGACGGGGGCGACGGCACCGACTTCTGCTTCCTCGCGCCGGTCGACCTCAAGTCGATCGCTCATAACTGCGAGACCATCCGCGTCGGCGACCGCTGACTCCACGGCGGGATCACTCCTCCACGCCGAACTGCCGTATGGTCGGTCGCGATGAGGTTCCGCCGCCAGGTCTCGGTCGTCGTCGCACTCGTCGTCGTTCTGGGGCTGCTTCAGGGGGCGTCCGCGGGGGGCGCGAGCGACTCGAAGATGCTGAAGGTCCCGGCGCATTTCGTCTACGTCACTGGGACGACGGAGTGCACGTGGGGCATCGGGATCGACTTCCCGAGCGTCAAGGGCGCGGCCTCGTATCTCGTGAAGTACTACGACGGGTATTACAAGCGGACGATCTCGACGGGCGTGGCGCCCAGCCAGGCCGGTACGGATCCTGCCGCGCCCAAGGGCACGCTGTATGTGGGTGTCACCGGTGGGGGGTACAGCCCGCCGTGTAACAGCGACACCGACGCGACCGAGGGTGGGCGCTTCAGCAAGGGCGCCACGGCCTACGCCATCTTCGACAAGCCGATCATCAAGGTGTCGGGCACCGTCAAGCGCCGTTGCGCGGCCGGGTGCGCGGCTCACGGATCGATCGCCGGTGTGGAGCTCACGGCCCGCCGCAAGTCGGGCGGCAGCGCGAGCGCCGTCACGGGATCGGACGGCACCTATCAGATGGCCCTTCCGAAGAAGGGGTCGTGGACGTTCACGCCCAGTGGCTTCGGTCTGAAGTACGACCCCCCCACACAGACGATCGACATACAGCGCGACCGCCCGGGTGTGGACTTCGCGGGGATCACCTGTCCGGAGGGTGCCCCGGGCTTCCGCTTCCACGTCGGCCGTCTCCTGGCCCGAGCGGCGGCGACGGCGCCGCGAGGCACCTATGCGGGCAGCAGCTGTCTGAACACCGCGTCGGTGAGCTGGCGCCCCGGAAGCGACACGAGCGCGCGGTCCCTCTCCATCACCTGGATGGGCAAGTTCAGGTGTGGCGCCGACGATCTGGCCACGGGCGCAAAGAAGCCGATCCTGAATGCCGTGCAGGTCCGACCCGGGTCGCAGGGCCACGTTCTCACCGTCAGTCCGAGCGGCGAGGTTGCCTTCGTGCTTCCGATCGACCTCACCGCGGGCTACGGGGTCCACGGAAACCTCGAACCCGATGGCACCGGCGTCATCACCGGCAGCTACACCGCCGGCGACAACTGCCAGGCCAACATGAACGGGCTCAAGTTGAAGCGTCCGTGAGCGCTAGCGGCTCTCGTCGATCAGCTTCTCCACGAGCAGGACGTCGCGCCACTCGCCGTCGAGGCTGCCGTGACGCTCGTAGCTGCCGACGTCGCGGTAGCCGGAGCGGTGGAACAGGACGACGCTCGCCGTGTTGTCCGGGAACAGCAGGCCGAAGACCTTCCAGTGGCCGGCGGCGCGCGCCGCGTCCTCCAGCGCGGACAGCAGCGCGCGGCCCACGCCGCGTCCGCGGGCGGCGCGGTCGAGGTAGATCGACGCCTCGTTGACCCCGGCGTAGCACTCGCGCTCGGAGAACGGCGACAGCTTGGCCCAGCCGACCACGCGCCCGTCGTCCTCGGCGACGAGGAACGGGAGCGTGCCGATCATCTGCATCTCGACGTCCGCCGCGGTGCGCTCGCGGGTCTCGAACGTCGCCTGGCGCTCGGCGATCCCCTGGTTGTGGATGGCGGCGATCGCCTCGGCGTCGCGCGGCTCGGCCGGTCGGATCTTCATCACGGCGCTCCCTGTCCGCCCCCGCCG
>DAINCW010000088.1:0-10505 GCA_036732205.1 Solirubrobacteraceae bacterium
GCGGCGAGCAGGATGTCGCAGGACCCGTTGCCGATCGCGACGCGCGAGGCCGGCACGCCGTGGCGATCGCTCAGGGCGGCGCGCAGGCGGCTGTTGGTCGGGTCCGGGTAGCGGTTGAGGCCCGACAGCACCTTCGCGATGGCCTCGACGACCTGGGGCAGCGGCGGGTCGGGCGTCTCGTTGGACGCCATCAGGGCCACCTCGGGCCCCAGCGAGTAGCCGTCCGCGGCCGGGTAGACCGGGATGCGCCTGATCCGATCGTTGAACTCGATGGGCACGGTCCTATTGTGCTGCGTCGAGGTCTCGGCGCAGCGCGCGGGCCGCGCCGAGGTACACGTGCTGCGTCTCGTGCGCGTCGTCGGCGTAGAAGTGCATGAGCACGCGCACGATGCTCGGCAGGGCTCCGGGGACCGGGATCTCACGGGCGCACAGCAGCGGCACGCGGTCGAAGCCCATGCGCCGCGCGGCGACCGCGGGGAACTCGGCGTCGAGGTCCTCGGTGACCGTGAAGATGGCCGACACGACGTCGTCGGGGGTCAGCGAGTTGCGGCTCATGAGCTCGGTCATGAGACCGGTCGTGGCGGCGAGGATCGCATCGGCCTCGTTGGCGGCGACGTCGTTGGCACCACGAAGGGCGAAGAGGCGCATCGTGAGCGATTCAATCAGCCCGCAGGCGCTCGACCTCCGCCGGCGCCAGCCGCCGCGCAGTGCCCTCGGCCAGATCGCCGAGCTCCAGGGACCCGAAGGCGACGCGGCGAAGCCCGACCACCGGGTGACCCACGGCGGCGCACATGCGCCGCACCTGGCGCTTGCGACCCTCGTGCATCACGAGCTCCAGCTCGCCCGGCTCCAGCCGCCGCACAACCGCCGGCGCGGTCGGGCCGTCCTCGAGCTCGATGCCCTCGCGCAGCGCCCGCAGCGCGTCCTCGCCCGGGTCGCCCGCCACGGTGGCGCGGTAGGTCCGCGGCACCTCGAATGACGGGTGCAGCAGGCGGTTGGCCAGGTCCCCGTCGTTCGTCAGCAGGATCAGTCCCGTGGTGTCGGCGTCCAGGCGCCCCACCGGATAGAGACGGTCGGGCCAATCCACGAGCTCGACGACCGTGGGACGCCCCTGCGGGTCGTGCGCGGTCGACACGACGCCCGCGGGCTTGTTGACCGCGAACACGACGCGCTCTGCCGGCGACGTCACCGCGGCGCCGTCGACCGCCACCTCGCTGGCCTCGCCCACGTCGCGCGCAGGGTCCGTGACCACGTCGCCCGCCACCGTCACGCGGCCGGCGCGGATGGTCTCCTCGGCGCGGCGACGCGAGGAGACACCGCAGTGCGCGAGATACCGTGAGAGGCGCATGGATCTCGCACTCTTGCAACGCACGCTCGACGAGGTGGGACAGCCCGCGTTCCGCGCCCGCCAGGTGTGGGACTGGGCCGCGCGTGGCGCGACGGGCTACGGCGGCATGACCAACGTCCCCGAGGACATACGCGCGCTGCTCGACGAGCGGGTGCCGTTCTCGACGCTCGAGGTCGACCGCGAGGCGAAGGCGAGCGACGGGACGGTCAAGGCGCTGTTCCACACCCACGACGCCCGGCCGATCGAGGCCGTGCTCATGTGCTACCGCGACGGGCGGCGCTCGATCTGCGTGTCGTCGCAGTCGGGCTGCCCCCTGACGTGCACCTTCTGCGCGACCGGCTCGATGCTCTTCGGGCGCAACCTCACGGCCTCGGAGATACTCGACCAGGTCCTGCACTTCCGCCGCATCGAGCCCATCGACCACCTGGTCTTCATGGGGATGGGCGAGCCGATGATGAACCTCGACGCGGTGCTCGCCGCGTGCGAGCGGCTGCCCGACGCCGGCATCACGCACCGGCGCACGGCGATCTCGACGATCGGCTGGATTCCCGGCATCGAGCGCCTCACCGAGTCCGCGATGCCGATCCGCCTCGCGCTCTCGCTCCACGCCCCTGACGACGCCCTGCGCTCGCAGCTCATGCCGGTCAACGACCGCTATCCGCTGGCCGACGTGCTCGCCGCGTGCCGCCACCACGTCGAGCGGCGCCGGCGGCGGGTGTTCGTCGAGTACGTGATGCTCGCCGGCGTCAACGACCGCTATGAGCAGGCGCTGGCGCTCGCGAAGCTGCTCGGGCCAGACCGGGCGTTCAAGGTCAACCTCATCCCCTACAACCCGACCGACGCGCCGTTTCAGGGATCGAGCCGCGAGGCGATCGCCGCCTTCCGGGCCGTGCTCGAGGAGCACGGCGTGCCGGTGACGGTGCGCCTCACGCGGGGGCGTGACATCGACGCCGCGTGCGGCCAGCTGGCGGCGCGCTGACGGTTGACTCACTGGGCTGTGGCCGGCTCCGGCTCGCCCTCGGTGGGCGGCGTGACCCCGGCGCGTGCGTCGCCCGCGCGCAGCAGGCGCTCGCGCAGCTCGCCCTCCTCCTCCGGCGTGGGGTCCCACTGGCCGGGGTCCGGCAGGGCCTCGAGGCCCGTGAGGCCGAACAGCTTCAAGAACAGCGGCGTCGTGCGGTACAGCACGGCGCCGAACTGCGAGCGCCCGGACTCCTCGATCAGCCCGCGCTCGAGCAGCGTCGCGGTCGCCGACTCGCTCGCCACGCCGCGGATGCGCGCCATCTCGGGCCGCGAGACCGGCTGGAGGTACGCGACGATCGAGAGCGCCTCGGCCTGCGCGGGCGTCAGCGGCGGCGTCCGCGGCTTGGCCAGCAGGCGCTTCGCGGCCGCCTCGGCGTCGGGGTCGGTGGCCAACGTGAAGCCGCCCGCCACCTCCTTGAGGATGAGCCCGCGACGCCCCGGCGCATACTCCTCGCGCAGCTCGCCCAGCGCGGTGGTCACATCGTCGGGCCACACGTCGGCCGCGGAGGCGAGCTCCTCGGGCGAGACCGGGTCCGGGGCCAGGAACAGCAGCGCCTCGACGATGCGAGCGAGCTCGCTCACGATGCCACGCGCTCCTCGCCGGCGCTCGCGGCCGAGGCGATGGCGATGTCGCCGAACGGCTCGTCCTGGCGCCAGGTGGCCTCGCCGCGCTTGTAGAGCTCGAGCAGGGCGAAGAGCGTCACCGCGACGGTGACCCGGTCCGCACCGCGCACGGCCTCGTCGAACGACACGGCGCCGCGGCGCAGCAGCCCGCGCAGGTGGGCGAGGCGCTCGGAGACCGTCACCACCGGCACGTGGAGGTGGCGAATGGAGATCGTGGGCGGATGGCGGAGCAGGCCGCCGAGCGCGCTGCCCAGGCGATCGGGTGCGTAGACGGACTCGAGCTGGTCCAGGGAGGGGCGACGGATCCACGACGGCGGCGGCGCGGAGCGGTAGCGGATGCCGTGCTCGCCCTGCAGCAGCTCCCGCAGGTGCGTGGCGGCGGAGCGGTAGCGCCGCGCGTCGAGCATCCGGCGCAGCAGCTCCTCGGCGGCCTCGCCGGGCTCGAGGTCGAGCAGCTCCTCCTCCTCGCGCGGGAGCATCAGCCGCGACTTCAGCTCGAGCAGGGCCGCCACGAGCACGAGGAACTCGGTCGCGGCCTCGAGGTCGAGCTCGCCGCGCAGCTCGAGGTGGTCGAGGTAGGCGAGCACGACCTCGGCGAGCGGGACCTCGAGCAGGTCGACCTCCTCGCGCAGCACGAGCGCGAGCAGGAGGTCGAACGGGCCGGTGAAGACGTCGAGGTCGAGGTCGAGGTCGGAGACCTGCATCCGGCGCACGGTAGCGTGGCCCCATGACGCCCCGGACGTCGGTCGCCGCACTCATGGCCCTCGGAGCCCTGGCGTTCGCGCAGGCGTGCCCGGCGAGCACGGTGACGACGCTCTCCGCGAGCCGGCTCGCGGTCGGCCCGGTCCTTGCCGGCGGGGGCGTCGCATGGGCCGACCTCGGCGGCGCCGTGCGCTTCCGCCGCCCGGGCGGGCGGACGTTCACCGCCGACCGGCCGGGTGCGCCGGTGCTCGTCCTCGCCGGCAGCCCGGCCGGCGTCGCCGTACTCGGCGGGGCGGTCAGGCAGGTCTCCGTGGGCGCGGCCGTGGGCCCACTGAAGCCTGTCAACACGTTCTCCGGATGCGAGGGCGAGGCGGGAACGGTGTCGCCGGCCGGCGTCGACGTCTCGGGCGACACGATCGCGTGGGTGGAGCGCTGCGCCGGCCAGACGACCGAATCGATCATGACCAGCACCTTCGCGGCGGCCCCCGATGGCGCCGTGCTCGCGACGCCCTCGGCCGCGTCGTCGGTCTTCAACCTGCGGGCGGCCGGCGGGCGCTTCGCCTACGCCGTGGACGCGGCGTCCTCCGGCGGCGTGGACATCCAGCTGCTCGGGCCGGCGGGCCCCGCCATGACGCTGGGGACGCTCTCCTCCGGCCGCTCATCGAGCGCGTACGAGGACTTCGACCTTGCGCCCGACGGCACCGTCGCCGTCAGCGTCGTCTCCGACGAGAGCGACGCCTACGACGTGGGGATCGTCATCCTGCGCGCCGGGCGGGCGAACCGCGTGCTCAAGGCACGCAGCGACGTGTTCAACGGCGTCCGGTACGGGACCGTCCGCTTCGCGACCCCGTCGACCCTGGTCGTCGCCCGTGAGGGCCACGCGCCCCGGGTGTTCGACGTCGCGAGCGGCCGCAGCCGCGTGCTGGCCGGCGGCCGCGGGACCGGGGGCGTGGACGCCGACGCCCGCCACGTCGCGTGGGCGCAGCGGACCGGGAAGAGCCTGGTCCGCCTGCGCCTGGACGCGCTCGTGAAGCCCTAACCGTGTGGCGTCGGCGCTCGCCCACCTCTCACGGCGGCAACCGAAGCCCTAGCCGGGCGGGCCGACGCCCATGCGCCGGCGCACGTCGGCCATGACGGGCCCGGCGATCGCGCGCGCCTTCTCCGCGCCGTCGGCCAGCGTCGCCTCCAGCGCGGCCTCGTCGGTGCGCAGCTGAACGTAGCGCTCGCGGATCGGCGCCAGGAGCGCGATGACCGCCTCGGCCACCGCGCCCTTCAGGTCGCCGTAGCCGCGAGCCTGCGCCAGCTCGGACTCGATCGCGTCCGGCGTGGTCTCGCGCACCGCGGCGAGGATCTCGATCAGGTTCGTGACGCCGGGCTTGGACGGGTCGCGGCGGATCTCGGTCCCCGAGTCGGTGACGGCGCGCTTGAACTTCTTCTCGATGGTCTTCGGGTCGTCGAGGACGTAGACCGTGCCCTCCTCGCTGCCGCCCGTCGTGGACATCTTCCGCGTGGGGTCCTGGAGGTCCATGATGCGCGCGCCGACGGGCGGGATCCGGTACTCGGGGACGACCAGCGTGTCGCCGAAGCGGGCATTGAAGCGCCTGGCGACGTCGCGCATCAGCTCGAGATGCTCGCGCTGGTCCTCGCCGACCGGCACCTCGTCGGCGCGGTAGGCCAGCACGTCGGCGGCCTGGAGGACGGGGTAGAAGAGCAGGCCCGCCGAGACCAGCTCGCGCTGCGCGACGGCCTTGTCGCGAAACTGGTGCATGCGGTTCAGCTCGCCGAGCGCGGTCACCGAGCAGAGCAACCAGCACAGCTCGGCGTGCTCGTTCACGTCGCCCTGGCGGAAGAGGACGCAGCGATCGGGGTCCAGGCCGGAGGCGAGCAGGATCGCCGCGGTGTCGTAGACGCGCTCGCGCAGCACCACGGGCTCGTAGGCGACGGTCGTCGCGTGCAGGTCGACGATGCAATACAGCGCCTCGCCACGGTCCTGGCCGGCGACGTACTGCGTGATCGCGCCGATGTGATTGCCCAGGTGCTTGCGGCCGGTCGGCTGGATGCCACTGAAGATGCGCACGGCCGGCGGAGGCTAGCCTGTGGCCACCCATGACACGGACCCGTCATCTCCTCGCCGTTGCCCTCGTCGCCGGGCTGGCTCTTGCCGCCCCGGCTTCGGCCGCGTACGCCCCGCAGCTCGCCGTCAAGATCGACCCCGCGACCCCCTCGACGCCCGCGGCGATCAGCACCACGGTCACCCAGCAGACCGGCGAGACCGCGAGCAAGACGGTCGTCGTCAACTTCCCCGTCGGCTTCAGCGCGAACCTCGACGTGAAGGTCGCCACGTGCTCGCAGAGCGATGCCGACGCCTTCAACTGCCCCGCCGCCTCGCAGCTCGGCGCCGCGACGGCCACGGCGTCGGTGGTCGTCGTGCCGCTCAACCTGACCGGCGGCGTCTACTACGGCGGCGTCGACGCGAAGACGCGGATCCACCTCATCGTCATCCTCAACGGCGATCCGCGCGGCCCGACGAAGATCGACGGCTTCGTGAAGATCAACCCGGACGGGTCGTTCACGTCGACGTTCGACAACCTCCCCAACGTCCTGACGACGAGCTTCACGCTCAGCCTCAACGGCGGCGTCGACAAGGCGCTCTCGCTCACGCCGGACACCTGCGGCACGTTCACGTTCGCTGGCGCGTTCACGAGCCAGAACGGCGAGACGGCGAAGAGCAGCGCCCCCGTTCAGATCACGGGCTGCACGCCGACGAAGCTCGAGATCGTGAACCTCGCGCTGTCGCGGACGGGCACCGCCGTCTTCAACCTCACGGCCCCCGGGCCCGGGAAGGTCACGATCTCCAAGGCCGGCAGGAAGGTCGTCTCGAAGTCCTTCACCGGCCGTGAGGGCGTCAACACGGTGAAGACCAGGCACAAGCTCAAGCCCGGTACCTACGTCCTCAGGGTGAGCGCGACCTCCGCCGACGGTCAGAAGGTGTCGGCGCACCGGACGATCCACGTCCACTGACGAGTAGGCGGTATTCGCTAGCCGCTCAGCGGCTGGCGAATGACCGGGCGCTTCGCCGCGGCGGCCTCGTCCAGCCGGCGCACCGGCGTGCCGTAGGGCGCGTTCCGGGCGATCTCCGGGTCCTCGGCCGCCTCGCGCAGGATCGCGGCGATCGCGTCGGCGAACGCGTCGAGGGTCTCCTTCGTCTCGGTCTCCGTCGGCTCGACGAGCAGCGCCTCGTCCACGAGCAGCGGGAAGTAGACCGTCGGCGGGTGGTAGCCGTAGTCCAGCAGCCGCTTGGCGAGGTCGAGCGTCTTGATGCCCAGCTCGCGCTTCATCGGCGCGCCCGAGAGGACGAACTCGTGCATGCAGCGCTCGCCGAAGGCCAGCGGCAGGTGCTCGGCCACGCCGTCGCGCCGCAGGCGTGCGAGCAGGTAGTTCGCGTTGAGCACCGCGGTCTCGCTCACGTCGCGCAGGCCGTCGGCCCCCAGCGAGCAGATGTAGGCGTAGCTGCGCACGAAGCAGCCGTAGTTGCCCTGGAAGCCGCGCAGGCGCCCGATCGTCTTCGGGCGGTCCTCGACGAGGTCGAACGCCCCGCGACGGTCGGCTTCGCCGCCGGTGCCCGCCGCGCGCTCGATGCGCGGGACCATCAGGTAGGGCTCGATGCGGTCGCTCACCGCGATCGGCCCCGAGCCGGGGCCACCGCCGCCGTGGGGCTGCGTGAACGACTTGTGCAGGTTGAAGTGGACGATGTCGAAGCCCATGTCCCCGGGCCGCGAGATGCCCATGACCGCGTTGAGGTTGGCGCCGTCGTAGTAGAGCGTCGCTCCGCAGCCGTGCACGATCTCGGCAATCTCCTCGATGTTCGAGTCGAAGATCCCCAGCGTGTTGGGGTTGGTGAGCATCAGGCAGGCGACGTCGGGGCCGACCTTGTCACGCAGGTCGTCGAGGTCGATGCCGCCGTCGGCGTTCGTGCCGAGCTTGACGACCTCCATCCCGGCCATCGTCACCGTCGCCGGGTTCGTGCCGTGGGCGGTGTCGGGCGTGAGGACCTTCATGCGCGTCTCGCCCCGGTCGGCGTGGTAGGCCCGGGTGAGCAGCACGCCCGCGAGCTCGCCGTGCGACCCCGCGCTCGGCTGGAGCGACACGTGCGGCAGGCCGGCGATCTCGGCCAGCGCGCGCTCCAGGTTCCACATCAGCTCGAGCGCGCCCTGCGCCTGCGACGGGTCCTGCCACGGGTGCAGCCGCGCGTGGCCCGGCAGCGCCGCGACCCGCTCGTGCAGGCGCGGGTTGTGCTTCATCGTGCACGAGCCGAGCGGGTAGAAGCCCGAGTCGAGGTCGAAGTTGCGCTTGGACAGGTTCACGTAGTGGCGGACGATCTCCGGCTCGGAGATCTCCGGCAGCCTCGGGCCCTCCATGCGGCGCAGGCGATCGGGCAGCAGGTCTTCAACGACCGGCACGTCGAGCTCGGGACATTGGAAGGCACGCCGCCCCGGGGCGCCCTTCTCGAAGATCGTGCGCGTGTCGTCGAGGTGATTTCTGTCGAGGGGCTTCATGCGCTCACCTCGACCGGCTTGCCCACGGCGGCAACGGCACGGCCGAGCGTGTCGGCGAGCCGGTCGATGTCCGCGCGGGTGCGCTGCTCGGTGATCGCGACAAGCAGCGCGTTCTCCTCGCCCAGCGCGATGCCGGGATTGACGCCCTCGGCCAGGCAGCGCTCGCGGACCGCCGCGACCGGCGCGTCGAGGCGCACGGCGAACTCGCGGATGACCGGCTGGTCGTGCAGCGGCTCGACGCCGTCGAGGGCGCTCAGCGCCTCGCGGGCGTAGTGGGTGCGCTGGAGCAGCAGCTCGCCGAGCTCGACGATCCCGTGGCGCCCGAGCCACGCGAGGTAGACGACGCCACCGAGCGCATTGAGCGCCTGCGCCGTGCAGATGTTCGAGGTCGCCTTCTCGCGGCGGATGTGCTGCTCGCGCGTCTGGAGCGTGAGCACGAAGCCGCGGCGACCGTCCACGTCGCGTGTCTCGCCCGCGATGCGGCCCGGCATGCGGCGCAGGTAGGCCTCGGTGGCGGCGAAGAAGCCGAACGACGGACCACCGTAGTCCAGGCGGTTGCCGAGCGGCTGGCCCTCGCCGACGCAGACGTCGACGCCGCACTCGCCGGGCGGCCGCAGGATGCCCAGGGCGATCGGGTCGTAGGCCGCCACGACGACCGCGGGCGAGTCCTTCGCCGCGCCCGCGAGCGCGTCCGCGTCCTCGACCGCGCCCCAGAAGTTCGGGTTCTGGAAGAACACCGCGCCGGTCTCGGCGTCGATCGCGGCGGCCCAGGCGTCGGAGTCGGTCACGCCGTCGCGCAGCGGGACCTCGACGAGCTCCGCGCCGAAGCCCTTCGAGTAGGTGCGCAGCGTCTCGATCGAGTGCGGGTGCACGCCGGCGCTGACGACGAAGCGCGGTTTGCCGTTGGCGAGCTTCGCGAGATAGCCCGCGCTTGCGAGCGCGCTCGGACCCTCGTAGACCGACGCGTTGGCGACCGGCAGCGCGGTCAGCTCGGAGATCGCCGTCTGGTACTCGAACATCACCTGGAGCCCGCCCTGGCTGATCTCGGGCTGGTAGGGCGTGTACGGGGTCAAGAACTCCGAGCGCGACATGAGCATGTCCACGATCGCCGGGACGTAGTGGTCGTACATGCCGCCGCCGAGGAAGCTCAGCTCGTCCTCGGCCGAGACGTTGCGCGCGGCCAGCTCGCGCAGGTGCGCGTACACGTCCTGCTCGGACATGCCCGCGGGCAGGTCGAGCGGGCGGCCGAGGCGCACGGCGGCGGGCAGGTCGGAGAACAGCTCGTCGACCGAGCTCACGCCGATCTCGGCGAGCATGGCCCGCAGGTCCTCGGCGGTGGTCGACGTGTACCGGCTCACGACAGCTGCGACTGGTACGCGGCGGCGTCCACCAGGGACTCCGCCTCGCCGGGATCGGAGAGCTTGACCTTGACCATCCACCCCTCACCGTAGGGGTCGTCGTTGATCGCCTCGGGCTTGTCGGCCAGCGCGGCGTTGACCTCGACGATCTCGCCGCTCATCGGCGCGATGACGTCGGAGACCGCCTTGACCGACTCGACCTCGGCGTACGGCTCGTCCTTGGTCACGGTCGAGCCCATGTCCGGCGGGTCGAAGAAGACGACCTCGCCCAGCGCGTCCTGCGCGAACCACGTGACGCCGAAGATGGCGGTGTCGCCCTCGACCTTGGCCCAGTCGTGCTCGGCGTGGTAGAGGAGTCCTTCCGGGTAGCTGGAGTCGGCCATTCAGTCCTCTCGCTTGTACAGGGGCTTGGGCGCCACGGTGGCGGCGCGGATCTTGCCGCGGACGTCGATCTCCAGGCGCGTGCCCGGCTCCGCGCCGGCGGCCGGAACGTAGCCCATGCCGATCCCGACGCCCAGCGACGGCGACATCGTGCCGCTCGTCACCTCTCCACCACCGACGATCGGGTTGCCCTGGCGGGCGATGCCCGACTCCATCGTGAACGCGACGAGCTTCTCGGCTGGGCCGGCCTCGCGGACGGCGCGCACGGCCTCGGACCCGATGAAGCCCGTGTCCTCCTCGCATGCCCAGCCCAGCCCGGCCTCGATCGGCCCGCGCTCCTCCATCAGGTCGTTGCCGTAGAGGTGGTAACAGACCTCCAGGCGCAGGGTGTCGCGCGCCGCGAGGCCGGCCGGCGTGGCGCCGAGCGCGACCAGCGCGTCCCACAGGCCGGGCGCGGCATTGCCCGGCAGCAGCAGCTCGACGCCGTCCTCGCCCGTGTAGCCGGTGCCGCAGACC
>DAINCW010000089.1:0-9044 GCA_036732205.1 Solirubrobacteraceae bacterium
CGCTCGCCCCGACGCTGCGCGCCGCGCTCGACATCCCGGGCGACGGCAGCGTCGACCCGCGCCGCACCCTTCGCGCGCTGGCGGAGGCGTGCACCCGAGCGGGGGTGGAGCTCCGGGCCCCGGAGCGCATCGAGAGCCTCGACGACGTGCCCGCGCGCCACATCGTGCTCGCCGCGGGCGCCTGGTCGGCGGCGCTGGTGCCGGGGCTGCCGGTGCGTCCGGTCAAGGGCCAGGTGATGCGCCTGCGCGATCCGCGCGGCCCCGGGCTGGTGGACCGCGTGCTGCGCTTCGAGGGCGGCTACCTGGTCCCCCGCGACGACGGCGCGTACGTTCTCGGGGCGACGATGGAGGAACGCGGCTTCGACACCACGGTCACCGCCGGGGCGCTCTACGAGCTGCTGCGCGACGCGACCGAGCTCGTGCCGGGCATAGACGAGCTCGTCGTCGAGGAGGTCCAGGCCGGGCTACGGCCCGGCAGCCCCGACAACCTTCCGCTCGTCGGCCGCGTCGACGATCGCGTGCTCGTCGCCACCGGCCACCACCGCAACGGCGTGCTGCTTGCCCCGCTGACCGGCGACGCCGTCGCGGCGCTGCTGGCCGGCGAGGACGCGCCGCCGGCGCTGCGCGCGTGCGACCCGGCGCGCTTCATCGAGGCGGTCGCGTGATCTGCGTGAACGGCACCGAGCGCGACGGCGCGGGCGCGACGGTCGCCCAGCTCGTCGCCGAAGTCGGCGTGCCTGCCGAGGGCCGTGGCGTCGCGGTCGCGATCGACGGCGAGGTCGTGCCCCGCGGCGCGTGGACGCAGACGGCGGTCCCCGACGGCGCGCGCGTGGAGATCGTCACGGCGGTGGCGGGCGGATGAGACTCGCCGGCCGCGAGCTCTCCTCCCGGCTGATCCTGGGGACGGGCGGCTTCACCTCGCACGACGTGCTCGCCGGCGCCATCGAGGCCAGCGGCACGGAGCTGGTGACCGTCGCCGTGCGGCGCATCGACCCGCACGCCCGCGGCTCGCTCGTGGACGTGCTCAACGCCGCGGGCGTGGAGCTGCTGCCTAACACGGCGGGGTGCTTCACCGCGCGCGACGCCGTCACCACCGCCCGCCTGGCGCGTGAGGCGTTCGAGACGGACCTCGTCAAGCTCGAGGTCATCGGCGACGAGCGCACGCTGCTGCCCGACCTGGCCGAGCTGCTCGCCGCAGCCGAGGAGCTCGTCGACGACGGCTTCACCGTCCTGCCCTACACGAACGACGACCCGATCCTCGCTCGCCGCCTTGAGGACGCCGGCTGCGCCGCCGTCATGCCGCTGGGCTCGCCGATCGGCAGTGGCATGGGCATCGCCAACCCGTACAACCTCAGCCTGATCGTGGAGTCGGCGAAGGTCCCGGTGATCCTCGACGCCGGCATCGGCACTGCGTCGGACGCCGCCCAGGCGATGGAGCTGGGCTGCGACGGCATCCTCTGCGCGTCGGCGATCTCCCGTGCGCAGGACCCGGTGGCGATGGCGCGCGCGATCCGCGCCGCCGTCGAGGCGGGCCGCCTGGCACTGGAGGCCGGGCGCATCCCGCGGCGACGCTACGCGCAGCCGTCCTCGCCGTCCGAGGGCCTGGCGGAGCTGCACGGCGATTGAGCCCCGACGACCTGATCGACGCCTTCCAGTCCGCCCTCTGCGGGCGCGTGCGCAACGCGTTCTCCGGCTGCTGCGCCGAGGACATCCACTACGAGGACCCGCTGAGCGTGGGCCCGTGCGAGGGCTACGACGAGATCGCCGACCACGTCGCGCGCCTGTGGCACGCGTTCCCCGATGCGCGGCTGGAGCGCGCCGGGGAGCGGCTGCACGACGGGCGGTTCATCGCGGCTCCGCTCCGGCTCGTGGGCACGCACGGCGGGGACCTGACGCGCCTGCCGGCGACGCAGCGCCCGCTGTCGCTCCACGGCGTCCTGTACTGCGAGCTCGACGCGGACGCCGAGCGCCTGTGGCGGGTGAGGGCCTTCTACGACCCCTACGACGCCGGCGTCCAGCTCGGCGTCCTGCCCGCGCACGGGTCGCTCGGCGAGCGCGCCCTGTTTCTGATGCGCGGCTTTGGCCTGCGCGCTACTGGGTGACGGTCAGCGTCCCGGTCATGCCCGGGTGCAGCGTGCACGCGTAGTTGATCGTGCCCGCCTTCGTGGGCGTGAACGCGAACTTGCCGCCCTTGTCGAAGTCCTTGGACTGGAACTCGCCGCTGCTCGCGGTCACGTTGTGGGTGACCGTGTCGGAGTTCCGCCACGTGACCTTCTGGCCGACCTTGACGGTCGCCGAGGCCGGGGAGTACGCGATGTTCTTCATGTCGATGGACACGGCCTTGCCGGACGATGCGCTCGATCCGCCGCTGCTGGCGGTGGTGGCCGCCGGCGCGCTGCCGCTGCTACTGCTGCCGGAGCTCTGCTTGCTCGAGCTCGAGCCGCCGCAGCCGGTCGCCACGAGGGCCAGGGCCGCCAATGACAGGACGATGACGCGTTTCACAGGGACTGCCTCCTTGATTGTCGTACGACGTGCGACGCTCCCGCGGACGCCGTCCTTCCGAGGGATACGCACGCCGGGGCGCGATCGGACCACCCTATGCTGCCCGTTTCTCATGGCCCGTCACTTCCTGACCGGCGCGGAGCTGTCGGCCGGCGAGCTCAACGGCCTGCTCGACCGCGCCGACGCGCTCAAGCGCGACCCACGCGGCGACGCCCTCGACGGGCGCAGCGTGGCGCTCGTGTTCGAGAAGCCCTCGACGCGCACCCGCCTGAGCTTCGAGGCGGGCGTCTTCGAGCTCGGCGGGCATCCCCTCGTGCTCCGGGAGTCGGAGATGCAGATCTCCCGCGGCGAGTCGGTGCGCGACACCGCGCTCGTGCTCTCCCGTCACGTCGCCGCGATCGGGCTGCGCACCGGCCCGCACGCCATCATCGAGGAGCTGGCCGCCCACGCCGGCGTCCCCGTCGTGAACATGCTCACGGCCGAGCACCACCCGTGCCAGGCGCTCGCCGACCTCATGACCGTCCGCGAGGCGGTGGGCCACCTCGAGGGCGTCAGGCTGGCCTACGTCGGCGACGGCAACAACGTCGCGCGGTCGCTGGCGATCGTCGGCGGCATCGCCGGCATGGAGATCGTCGTGTCCTCGCCGCCGGAGTTCCGGCTCGACCCCCCGGCGGGCGCCACGCTGATCGACGACCCGGCCGAGGCGGTGGCCGGGGCGCAGGTCGTCTACACCGACGTGTGGATCTCGATGGGCGACGAGGCGACGGCGGAGGCGCGCCGCTCCGTCCTGGGCCCCTACCGGGTGGACGACGCGCTGCTCGACCGCGCGGCGGACGGCGCCTTCGCGCTGCACTGCCTGCCCGCGCACCCCGGCGAGGAGATCTCCGAGTCGGTCCTCTACGGGGAGCGCCAGCGCATCTGGGACCAGGCGGAGAATCGCCGCCACGCCCAGAAGGCTCTGCTCGAGCTGCTCGTCAGCGGCTGAGGCCGAGGCGCTTCAGCGCTGCGATCGTCTTCTTGCGGCTGCGCAGCGTCCTGCGGTCGGCGATCGCGACGAAGCTGACGCGCTTGTGACGGATGCCGATGAGGAGAGTGCCCTTGCGGTAGAGACCCGAGGCGCCCTTCTGCTTCTTCGCCCCGTGCAGCGCCCGGGTCAGCTTCCTGCCGTGCAGCCCGTGGGTGAAGCCGTGGGCGCCCTTCACGGTGGCGGTGGAGGCGAGCAGCTGGACGCGCCCCTTGGCCGTCAGCGCGGCGAGCAGCTGGCCGTGCGGCTTGACGCAGAAGCGCAGCGTCGAGTGCTTGGCCGTGCGCGGGTGCATGCGGCTGACGCTCTTGCGCGAGGCGCCGAGCTTGACGGGGCCGATCGCGCCCCGCGCGACCTTCAGCGGCGGGTGCAGGCAGCGGCCGGAGTTGCCGCTGCCGCTCGTGGCGGAGCCCGACGTGCCGTTCTTGCGGATCTCCTCGAGCTGCTTCTGCGTGAGATCGACGTCTGCGACCGGCCCGAGGTTGCCCTGGTCGTCGACCGCGCGGATCGCGACGTGCTTCTTGATGACCTTCGGCAGGTCGAACGACTGCGCGGTCCCCGCGTCGGCCGGCTTGGGCGAGCCGCTCAGGGGCTGGAGGTCGCGGGCGGAGGCGCCGCTGATCGGCTGGTCGCTCGTGAAGACGTCGTAGCGCTTCGCCGCGCCGCAGAGCAGGTCGTCGCCGGGGGCACCGAAGCGTAGGGCGATGCCGCTGATGCGCACGGACGTCGGCGTGCCGGGCGGGATTGCGTCACGGCGCATGTCGCCGGAGTTCGCGATGTCGTGGTGGAAGCGCGGCCAGGAGGACGAGGTGCACGACTGGGCGGCGGTCTTGTAGGCGAGGACCTGGCCGTTGCGCGTCACGGCGATCACGTCCTTGTGGGCGGAGCTCGACGTGTCGAGGGTGCCGAAGGAACCGATCGTCGGCGTGGCCACCATCCAGTCCGCTGTCAGCTTGGGCCACGCGTTGCTCACCGGAGCGCCGGCGCCGGTGAACGCGGCGAGGTCCATCGAGGCGGTCCCGGCGATGACCTCGTCACCCGGGAGACCGTCGATGTCCGCGGTCGTCGGCCCGGTGATGAACTCGAGGTCGTTGACCTCGGCCGGGAAGCCGGGATGGAACTGGCCGCTGTTCGGGTTCCACGCGGCCACGTAGTCCTCTCCGCCCTGGTACTCGTTGACGGCGAGGTCGAGCGCGCGCAGCACCCCGGCTGCCGGCGCCAGCAGCGCCGTCTGGCCGTTCAGTGATCCGAAGATCGCGTTTCCGGCCGCCGGGAACGCCGGCAGGTCGTGCGCGGCGGGCGACGCCCCCGTGTCTGTCGACATGGTGATGTCGTGTCCGTTCGATGGGTCCTTGCCCAGGCATGAGGTTCCGTCCGCATTGAACACGTAGGCGGGCCCGGCATCGGAGATCGCGCCGACCTTGGCACCACCACCGCCGCTCGGGCAGGTCACGTCCGCGATCACCGGCGAGCCCGTGATGCCCTCTCCGACGTCGGGCAGCAGCTCCAGGAAGAGCTGGCCCACCTTCACCGGCCAGCCCTTCAGCGGGCTGCCGCTGCCGTGGAACGCGTAGACCCGCGAGTTGCCCAGGGCGAGCTGGCCCGACTGGGCGAGGGCCGCGACCGAGCCTGCGTTGAAGTTGCCGGCGTTGACGCCGCCGTCCGCCGACCCGTCGTACTCCTCATTGGTCCCGATGACGATGTCGGGCTTGCCGTCGCCGTCGATGTCGCCGACGGCCGGCGTGTCGACGATGGCGCCCTGGTTGCGCACCTTCGGGTTGCCGTTGTCCTGGGCCCACGAGTCCGGCTTGAAGCGGACCTGATCGGTGGTCGGGTCGATCGACGCGATCTTCGGCGACGACCGGTCGATGACCAGCAACGGGTAGCCCGGCACCGTGTGTCCGTCGTCCTGGAACGCGTACAGGTGACGGTCCATGTTGGGGATGACGACCTCGAGCTTGCCGCCGTCGTTGCCGTCCAGGTTGGCGAGGACGGGCGAGCCGAGGAACGCGTGCGCCGTGCGGTTGGCCTTCCCGTCGCGCACGTTCTGGAACGGCGTCAACGGCTTGCCCGAGAACTTCGTCTCGGCCTCACGCACCCACTCGCGGTGGCCGGAGGCGTCCCATGCGTAGACCCGGCCGTCGAGGTCAGCGGCGACCACCTCGAGCGATCCGTCGTGGTGCAGGTCCCCCACCGCGACGGAGGCGAGGATCGGCGACCCCGCGGCGTCCACCTCGTGGGTCTGGAACGCGCGGCCACCCGTGTGCAGCGCCGGCGGGTCGTCGCGCACGGGCCAGCCCGGCAGCTCTGACCCGTCGGGCCGGTAGGCGTGCACGAGGCCGTCGGACGTGGCGACGATGAGCTCGTTGCGGTTGTCGCCGTTCAGGTCGGCGAGCACCGGCGGCGACGCGCCGTCGCTCGGCATCTGGATCGGGAAGCCCGGCAGCAGGTCGGCGTCGCGGTGCAGGAAGAGGTTGCGCCGGTCCTCGCCGGTGGTCGGCAGACCGCCCTCCGTGGCCTTGACCACGACCTTGACCGTGAAGCCGAACGGCTCGGAGTTCGGCCGGCCGTTCGAGCTCTGGCCGAGCGTCCCCGACTCCCTGCCCGTGAAGTCCCCGGCGCTCGACGGGAACCGGCTCTTGAGATCGGCGATGTCGACCGTGCCGAGCGACCCGAAGTAGTTCCCGGTGCGCGACGTGCTGCCGTCGCAGTAGCCGCCGGACAGCGGCTTGAAGTCCCCGGGCGGCGAGTCCGTGGTGAGGCTGTTGTTCGGCTGCGTGCCGGGTGCGACGTACAGCTGGCACGTGTAGCCGTTGTCCGCGTGCGCGGCGTTCACCGCGCCGACGACGTTCAGCGTCTTCGACGCGGGGTCGATCTTCGAGAACCACTCGGGACTCGTGATCTCGGCCTCCGGGGGGATGCGACCGGCGGCGGCTGCGGCGACCGCGCGCTGCGCGTTGAGGCGCCCGTATCCGTAGAACTCGTCGAAGCCGTTGCGTGCGGGGTAGCGCTTGGTCTCCGCCAGCGGGGAGACGACCGCCTGCTGCCCGGTGGAGTTCAGGTTCGGGTCCGTGCACGTCGGCGACGGCTGGGGCGAGCACGACTGCTCGGGACCGGTCGTCCAGGAGATGTCGTCGGCCTGGAACTGTGTCTTGCCCTGCATCGTGAACGTGCCGGACGCCATCAGCTGGCGCACCTCGTTCGGGGTGATGGCGCACGCGCTGCCGTCGGTGTGCGTGCAGGTCGGGTTGGGCGTGAGCGTGGTCGGGCCCGCCGCCACCGCGTTGAGCGCCGCGCTGTAGATCAGGCCGGCCACACCCGCGCCGCGCCCGGTGGCCTCGGAGGAGCAGCTCCCGCTCGGAACCGACACCGTGACCTTGGCGGAGAAGTTGGTGCAGCCGTTGAGCTGGAGGTAGGAGCGGGGAATCGGCGTGAACGTCGAGTCGTACTGCGTGACCGAGTTGACGACGATCACGTGCGGCAGCGCCGCCGGGTAGTTGTGGTGCTGCGCGGCCTCGTCGGCCCACGAGGCGATGATCGTGACGCCGTGCACATAGGCGTAGTCGATCGCCTGGCGGGCGAGGTGGCTGTTGTTGAGCGTGCCCAGCGCCTCTTGGATGACGGACACGCCGTTGTCGGTCGCGTAGATCGCAGCCTCGGCGAAGTGGTCGATGTCCGCGATGAAGGACTCACCGACGCGCAGCGGCTCGACCATGCAGTTCGGGCACGTGCCGAGGCTGCCGCCGTTGTTGGCCTCGGCGTTGGAGTCACGAGCCTCGCCCGTGCCGTGGCCGTACTGCACGTCGTCGAACGGGTCGTTGTCGTTGTCGAAGAAGTCCCAGCCCGCGATGTCGTCCACGAAGCCGTTGCCGTCCGCGTCCGTGCCGTCGGAGAATGCCTTGATGAGGTCCTGCGGGACCAGGACGTTGGCCGGCCCGGCGCGGCCGGCCCAGCCCAGCGTCACGCGCGAGTCGCACGACCAGTCGATCACGTTGACGACGCCGTCGCCGTTCGCGTCGTAGGCGTCGGTGTAGCTCGAGCAGGGCTTACCGGGCTCGAGCTCGAGCGAGGAGGAGCGGTCGTGCTGCGGCTTGGGCAGCTCACCCGTGTTCAGATGGATCTTCTTGCGGACGTCGTTCATCGCGCCCGGGTCGTTCCACTCGATGCCGGAGTCGAGGACGGCGATGACGACGTCGGGCCGGCCCGTCGTCGTGTTCCAGGCGATCTGGTGCGAGGCGTCCGCGTTGGCGTCGGCGATGCTCGCGCCCCGGACGCCACCGAGTTCGTGCGGGTCGTTCTGCACCGCGAGGTTGAGCGGAAGGAGGACCGAGAAGGGGTCCTTGTTGGACGGCGGCGGAGCGGGGGTGATGGCGCTCTCGGGCGTCGACGCGAACTTCCAGTCGTCGCCGAGATCGTTCGCCGTCGCCGTCGTCGTCGGTCCGGTCGTGCGATACGTCGTGTAGCGGCTCGCATCGCCGCTGTTGGGCGGGGGCAGCCAGGGGAACTCGGCGTGGGCCGGCGCGGCGACGACCGCCGCGGCCATCACCGTGACGAGCGCAGCTCCGATGCGCAGCCGGACCCAGATGAACGGGAACGTAGCGCAGGACGGCGGGCGTTACGAATTCTCGGTGCGCTAGGGTCGCTGCGCTGTCCAGCTTGGAGGGAGACATGCCGCAGCCGAAGCGCAGCCAGGGCCGCTCCACGTCGAGTCGGTCGACCAAGAAGGCGTCGCCGGGGGGTGCTCGCAAGCGCACGACCAAGGCGTCGTCGGCGCGACCGAAGGCGGCGTCGTCCCGGGCGAAGTCGTCGGCCAAGCCGAAGCCGAAGTCCGCGGCCAAGCCGCGCGCGAAGGCGAAGGCACGCTCGCGCAGCACCGCGAGCGCCGACAGCGCGGCGCACGCGCTGACCGTCGTGCGCGACCTGCTCTCGCGCGCGGTCGTGCTCTACACCGATCGCCTCCAGGAGGCGATGGACGACGCGGTCAAGCGCGGGCGCCTGACGCGCTCGGACGCGGAGGAGCTCGTCGCCAGCCTGGTGTCGACCGGGCGCAAGCAGGCCCAGGACGCGCTGGCCGGCCTCGAGGGCGTCCTCGGCGGCTCGCGAGGCGCCGCGGAGGCCGCGCGCAAGCGCACGCGCGAACGCACCGCCTCGAGCGCGGATCGTGTCCTGCGCGAGGT
Organism: Solirubrobacteraceae bacterium; assembly: GCA_036732205.1. Lineage (GTDB taxonomy): Bacteria > Actinomycetota > Thermoleophilia > Solirubrobacterales > Solirubrobacteraceae > VAWY01. The sequence continues at coordinate 8,704 of DAINCW010000089.1, forward strand.
CGACAGGGCGCGCCGTGCCGTCGGCGTCGGCACGTTTCCGGTCCTCGGCTACGACGACCTGACGGCCGCGCAGATCACCGATCGCCTGGCCGATCTCACCGCGGCGCAGCTGCGCAAGGTCCGCGACTACGAGCGCCGCCACGGCAACCGCAAGTCGGTGCTGTCGGCGATCCAGTCGAAGCTCCCCTAGCCAGGCCCCTACCCTGGGACGCGTGGAGTCCGCCACGCGTCCCGCCAGGCCCGACAAGGGCGCCGAGCTCGATCTCGTCATCGATTCGCTGGCCTATGGCGGCAAGGGCGTCGCCCGCCCCGGTTGCATCCACCTCTTTTACCTGCGGTGC
>DAINCW010000089.1:9054-10310 GCA_036732205.1 Solirubrobacteraceae bacterium
TCTTCGTCGGCGGCGTGGTCCCCGGCGATCGCGTTCGCGCGGTGCTCACCAAGCGCAAGCGCGGCTACGGCGAGGCGCGCCTGGTCGAGCTGCTCGAGCCGGGCGCCGAGCGCATCGATCCGGTCGCCCACCACCCGGGTGCGCCGTGGCAGGTGCTGCCTTACGAGCGCCAGATCGAGATCAAGGCCCAGCAGGTCGACGACGCCCTGAAGCGCATCGGCGGGCTGCGCGGCTACGAGCTCGACGACATCGTCCCGGCCGCCGAGCGCTGGCGCTACCGCAACAAGCTGGAGTTCTCGTTCGGCACCGGGCCTGAGGGTGACCTGCGCCTCGGCTTCCACCCGCCCGGGCGCTGGGCGGAGGTCGCGCCGATGGACGACTGCCTGCTCGGCTCCGAGCGCGTGGAGGGCGCGCGCCGCGCGGTCCTGGCGTGGGCGAGCGAGGCCGGCCTGTCGGCCCACGACCGCCGCACGCACGAGGGGCTGCTGCGCAACCTCGTGGTCCGCGAAGGCCGGCGCACCGGGCAGCTCCAGGTGCGCCTCGTCACCGGGCCGGGCGAGATCGACGCCGACTCGCTGGCCCGCGCGGTGGACTGCGACGGCCTGCTCTGGACGCGCACCGCGCGGCTCGCCGAGACCACCATGGGCGGCGAGACCGAGCTGATCGCGGGCGACGAGCACCTCGAGGAGGAGCTCGGAGGCCTGCGGCTCTCGATCTCCCCGGAGGCGTTCTTCCAGACGAACACCGAGATGGCCGACGTGCTCTACGGCGTCGCAGGCGAGTTCGCCAGCCTCGGCGGCATCGAGCGGGTCTACGACCTGTTCTGCGGCATCGGGACAATCAGCCTGCTGCTCGCACCTCGGGCCGGCGAGATCTGGGGCCTGGAGATCGTCGAGGGCGCCGTGGCGAACGCGATCGCGAACGCCTCCGCCAACGAGATCACGAACGCGCGCTTCTTCGCCGGCGACGTGCGCATCGCCCTGGGCGAGCTCGTCGAGGAGGCGGGCCGGCCGGACGTGCTCGTCCTGGACCCGCCGCGGGCCGGGCTGTCGGCCAAGGTCGTGCGCCGCGTCATCGAGGCAGCGCCGAAGCGCATCGTCTACGTGTCGTGCAACCCGACGACGCTGGCGCCGAACGCCGCGCAGCTCGTCGAGGCGGGCTACGCCCTGCGCCGCGTGCGGCCGGTGGACATGTTCCCCCAGACGCCGCACATCGAGTGCGTGGCGCTGCTCGACCGCGCGTCGTAAGCTGCGCGG
>DAINCW010000090.1:0-2156 GCA_036732205.1 Solirubrobacteraceae bacterium
ATCCAAACCCCAACTCCCATATCCATCCGGATCGACTGGGAACATATGTTCGCATCAGCGTCGGACGGAAAAGCAGTCGATCCTCAGGCCACCGCCACCGCCCCGCCGCTCGCCGCGAACACCTCCACGAGCGCCGCCGCGTGCCCTGCCGCGTCGTGGTCCGCCGCCCACGCCGCCAGCTCCCGCGCCCGCGCGCGGATCGCCGGCTCGGCCAGCGCCTGGCGCCCCGCCAGCCGCACCGGCCGCGCGGCCGCGTAGCGCCGCGGCAGCCGCACGCCCGCGCCCGTCCACGCCAGCCGCGCCGCGTTCTCGTTCATGTCGCCTCCCGCGGGGCACGCGACCACCGCGCACCCAGAGGCCAGGGCCCGCAGCACCGTCCCGTGGCCGCCGTGCGTCACCACGACGTCGCAGCGCGGCATCGTCCGCGCGTACGAGACCCAGTCCACCAGCCGGGCGTTCGGTGGCACGTCGAGCGCCGCCGCCGGCCGCCGGTTCAGCGTCGCCAGCACGCGCACCGGCTCGCCGGCCAGCCCCTTCACCGCCGCCCGCAGCAGCTTGTGCTCGGGGTCCTGCACCGTCGACGGCGCCACCAGCACCAGCGGATCGTCGCCCGGCGGCAGCTCGACCTCTTCGAAGGGCTGCTCCCACATCAGCGGCCCGACGACGTGCGTGTTGGGCGGCCAGTCTCGCGGGTACTCGAGCTGGGGAAACGTCCCGACGATCACCAGGCCCTCGCTGATCCCGTTGTGCACCCGCTCGACCGCCGGCAGCCCCAGCCGGGCCCGCGTCTCGTTCAGCTCGTCGCTTCCCGCGCGCAGCGCGCGCGCCACGTAGCGTCCGAGCACGTCCCAGCCGAACGCGCCGAACGCCGTCGTCGGCAGCCGCGCCCCGAGCGAGTACGGCGGGAAGCCGGGCGCCGTCCGCGGGTCGACGTGGGGGATGAGCGTCGCCACCGGCAGCCCCGAGAGCTCGCCCGCCAGCGCCGGCGCCACGGTGAGGATGTCCGACACGACGGCCTGCGGCCGCGCGGCCTCGATCTGCGGCAGCGTCTCCCGCGCCGCCCGCACCGCCGCCTGGTAGGGCTTCAGCGGGCGCTCCTGCGTCGGGAAGACCTGGTACTCCGGCGCGGGCGCGAAGCGCATTCCCTCGCGCTCGACGTGCTCGCGCCACTTCGTCCACGTCTGCAGCGTCACCTCGTGGCCACGCGCCGTCAGCTCGCGCCCCAGCGCGATCGCCGGGAACGCGTGGCCGGGGTCGCCGAACGCCCCGAGGAAGAGCCGCAAGACCTACGAAGCCAGGTCGGCGATCAGCCGCAGCTGCTCGAGGCGGGCGTCCTTCGTGAACGCGAACGGCGTGACGCCAAGCGTCCCGACGCCCGCGTCGCGGTAGGCCGCGATCCGCTCGCGGCAGACGTCCTTGGGCCCGACGATCGCGATGCGATCGATCAGGTCCGTCGGGAGCGCCGCTGCGGCCTCGTCCTTCTTGCCCTCGAGGTAGAGGTCCTGGACCTCCTTCGCCGCGTCCTCGAAGCCGTAGCGCTGCACGAGCTGGTTGTAGAAGTTCTGCTTGCGCGAGCCCATCCCGCCGACGTACAGCGCGATGACCGGTCGCATCGCGTCGCGCGCGCCGTCGACGTCGTCGCTGACGAAGCACTGCACCGTCGGGGCGATGTCGAAGCCGTCGAGCGAGCGCCCGGCCCGGTCCGCGCCCTCCTGGAGGTTCTTGCGCAGCTCGTCGAGGTGGCTCGGGTCGAGCAGCGTCGGGATCCAGCCGTCGGCGATCTCACCGGCCAGCGCCGTGTTCTTCGGCCCGATGGCGGCGAGGTAGATCGGGATCCGCTCCTGCACCGGGGCGATGGTCAGCTTCAGCGCCTTGCCCGGCCCGTCGGGCAGCGGCAGCTCGATCGTCTCGCCGTGGTACTCGACGCGTTCGCGCGCCAGCGCCATCCGCAGCACCTCGACGTACTCGCGCGTGCGCTGGAGCTGCTTGCCGAACCGCACGCCGTGCCAGCCCTCGCTGACCTGGGGGCCGCTGGTGCCGACGCCGAGCAGGAAGCGCCCGTCGCTGAGCACGTCGAGCGTCGCCGCGGTCATCGCGGTCATGCCGGCCGACCGGGCCGGGATCTGGAAGATCGCCGAACCGAGCTTGATCTTCGA
>DAINCW010000090.1:2166-10230 GCA_036732205.1 Solirubrobacteraceae bacterium
CCCGGCGGCGAGCCAGCCGAGGATCGTCGCCGCGTCGGAGCCGTAGGCCTCCGCGGTCCACACCGAGTCGTAGCCCAGCCGCTCGGCCTCCTGGACGATGTCGAGCTGATCGGAGGACGTCAGTCCGAGGCCCCAGTAGCCGACGTGGACGCCGAGCTTCATGAATGGTTCCTTTCAGGCGGAGGAATCGTCTTGAGCAGCGCGATGCGCTGTGCCAACCTCCACCGAACGCTATGCGAAATCGTCGCCGCTCAGCCCGCGCGGACCTGCGTCTCGCCGTCACGTGCCTGCCACGCCGCACGCGTGTGGCCATGCTGGAGGGCGTGCGCGCCAACGACATCATCGTGGGCGCGTACACCGACCGGACGGGTGGCGTCTGCCCGATGCTCGCCGCCCACCGCTGCGGCGGCCGCACCGACTTCCTCGCCTTCGCGCACGCCTGGGATCGCTTCACGAAGGCCAAGCGCCCGCGCCGCGCGACGCCGATCGAGATCGACGCGCTGGTCGGCTACCTGGAGTCAAGCGTCCTCGAGGAGGACGCCACGCCGCTCGACGCGGCGATCGCCGACCACCAGTCCACGGCCCGCGACCGCCGCGCCCGCGAGGCGGCGACGCTCGGCTGGAGCTGGCTGGCCGAGGCCGAGCGCGACGCCTCGGAGCTCGACCGCTCCGAAGCGCGCGAGCCCGAGCTCGTTTAAGCCCGCGTGCGGGCTAGAGCCCGTACGTCTTGGAGATGATCTCGCGCTGGATCTCGCTGGTCCCGCCGTAGATCGGCATGACCAGCGCCGTGCGCACGTCGCCCTCCATGTCGTACTCCGACGCGTAGCCGTAGCCGCCCATCATCTGCATGCCCTCCAGCGCCATCGCCTTGGCCACCTCGGTCGCCTTCAGCTTCGCCATCGACGCTTCGCGCGGCAGCAGCTGCTCGGGGTTGCGGTCGACCTTCGCCGCGACGCCGTAGACGAGGTACCGCGTGGACTCGATCTCGGTCGCCAGGTCCGCGATGCGGTGGCGCAGGGTCTGAAACGACCCGATCGGCCGCCCGAACTGCTCGCGCTCCTTGATGTAGGCCAGCGTGTCGTCGAACGCCCGCTGGGCGATGCCGAGGGCGTTCGCCGCGATGATCAGGCGCTCGAGGTTGAGGCCGGACATGAGCTGGCTCCAGCCGTTGCCCTCCTCCCCGAGCACGCGATCCACCGGGATCTCGCAGTCGGTGAAGAAGATGTCGTTGACCTCCCGCCCGCCCATCGTGTCGATGCCGCGGACCTCCATGCCGTCTGAGTCCTTGGGCACCGAGATCATCGTGAGGCCCTGGTGCTTGGTCCCGCTGCGATCGCTGCGTACCACCACGAGCACGTGCTCGGTCTTGTGGGCCCCGCTGATCCACGTCTTCTGGCCGTTGAGCACGTAGGACCCGTCCCGGCGCTCGGCCCGGCACGACAGCGCCCCGACATCCGACCCCGCCTGCGGCTCGCTCATGGCGATCGCCTCTGGGCGCCCACGGACGATGCCTCCGAGGATCTCCTGCTTCTGCTCCTCGGTCCCGAACCGCTGGTACGCGCCCGCCACGATCATGCTGATCGCGTAGAAGCCGATCGGCAGCCGCCCGCGCGTCGCCTCCTCGAGGAACAGGCACATGTCGGTCGCGCCACCGCCCGAGCCGCCGTACTCCTCGGGGATCGCCACGCCGATCCAGCCCAGCTCGGCGACCCGGTCGTACAGCTCCTGGTTGTGGTGGTCGTGCCCACCGTCGGTCAGCGCGTCGCGCTGCTCGCGCGTGCCGCACTCCCGCTTGGCGAAATCCCGGACGGCCTCCTGGAGCGAACGCTGCTCGTCGGTCAGCTCCATGGTCTAGAGCACCTCGTTCGGCCGCTGGAAGACGATCTCGGGGACGACACAGCCGGGAGTCAGCTTCAGCAGCGCCCGCACGACCTCCGCGATGTCCTGCGGCTGGATCATCTCGTCGGGGTTGACCTGGTCCTTGACCCAGTCGGTCATTGCAGTGTCGACGAAGCCCGGGCACAGCGCGCACGACTTGATGCCCTGCTCGCCGAGCTCCTTGTTCATCGACTGCGTGTAGCCGACGACGGCGAACTTCGTGGCCGCGTACACCGACACCCACGCCTGCCCGGACTTGCCCGCGATGGACGCCGTGTTGATCACGAGGGCGTTGTGGTGCTCGGCGCCCGCGGCCTGGAGCATGTCCAGCGTCTCGCGGTAGAAGAGCGGGATCGAGCGGAAGTTCGTGTTGATCTGGATGTCGAGCTTCTTCGTCTCTATCTCGCCGACGGGCTGGCCGATCCCGACGCCCGCATTGTTGACCAGCACGTCGCAGCGGCCGAAGCGCTCGCGATGGGTGGCGACGACCTGCTTGATGACGTCCTCGTCGCCCAGGTTCCCGGCGACCGACTCGACCTCCAGGCCCTCGCCGCGCAGGCCTTCGACGGCCGCGTCGAGCTTGCCGGGCCGGCGCGCCGCGACGGTCAGCCCGTAGCCCTCCTGCCCGAGCATGCGGGCGATGGCGAGGCCGATCCCGCTGGAGCCTCCGGTGACGATGGCGGCGCGGTCGGGCATGTGCTGGTCCTCTCGATCGGGTTTCGGCCCCGCGGCGGGCAGGGTGGCGTGCCGGCAGATCAAACCATCTAGGCTGCGGCGCCGATGGTTCCGCCACCCCGGATCGTCCTGGCGGGGGTCGCGTCCGTCGCCGTTGCGCTCGCCGGTTGCGGCGGCGGTGGCAGCACCAAGACGACGTCCACGTCCGCCGGGCTCCCCGCGTCCACGACGCCCCAGCCCTTCCCGAGTGGCAGGGGCCAGACGCTGAGCTCGCTGCGCGCGAAGATGCCGCGCGGGCCGATCCTCGCGCCGTCGACGACCGCGTCGCTCGAGTCCGGGTCCAACCGCATCGCCTTCGCCCTGCGCGACAGCGCGAACAAGGAGATCGCCGGCGCCCCGGTGGCCATCTACGTCTTCAACCACGACGGCGGGGGCGGCCGGGGGCCGTTCATGGCCAAGCCCGAGAGCATCGCGGTCCCGCCGCCTTACCTGTCGAAGACGGCCGCCTCGGACCTCCAGACCGCCAGCTCGCTGTACGTCGCGAACGGCGTGCGCCTGAACCAGGGCAAGCAGGTCGTCACAGGGGTCGCGCGGCTCGATGGCCGCCTCGTCGCCACCACCGGCTTCGAGCTGCCCATCCCGCCGCCGCGGTCCAAGGACCGCCCGCCCGACGTCGGCCAGCGCGCCATTCCGATCGACAACCCGACGGTCGCCGACGCGCACGGGGACCTGTCGAAGATCGAGACGCGCATCCCGCCCGCCCCCGCGCTGCTGCGTGACAAGGTCTCCAGCCTCATCGGCCGCAAGCCCTTCGTGCTCGTCTTCGCCACCCCGCTGCTGTGCCAGAGCCGCACCTGCGGACCCGTGGTGGACGTCGCCGTCGACGTCCAGGCGAAGTACGGCAAGCGCGTCGCCTTCGTCCACCAGGAGATCTACCGCCAGAACCAGGTGGCCAAGGGCTTCACCAAGCAGGTCGGCCAGTGGCGCCTGCCCACCGAGCCGTGGACCTTCGTCGTCGACCGCCGGGGCCGCATCGCATCGCGCTTCGAGGGCGCACTGAGCGTCGGCGAGCTCTCGGCCGCCGTCGCGAAGGTCGCCCGCTAGCTAGCCCGCCGCCGCAGCAGCGGCGCTCAGATCGGGCAGGTCGCCCGCGTGCGCGGGCACGTGCACCCAGCGCACGATCCGTCCGGCGTCCAGCGCGAAGGTCCCGGCCATCTGCCAGCGGGTGCCGCTGGGGTGGCGGTTGCGGATGCCCTCGCGGGCAAGCCTGGAGACGGCGCCGAGCGAGCGGCGGCCCAGCACGTGGCCGAGCGACCCGCGGCCCAGGCCCCACGCGGCGTACAGCTCTCGGGAGTCGTCGACGACGAGCTCCACGCTGCCGGTGCCGCCCACCGCCTCGCACCAGCGGCCGGTTGCGTCGGCCGGCGCGTGGCTGACCGCGACGAACCGCACGGCGGGCGTTGCCTCGGCGGCCTCGCGCAACGCGTGCATCGTGGCCTCGGCGAACGGGCAGCCGGCGTGGCGCAGGAACGCGACGACGGCCGGCCCGTCGACGGCGGGCCGCGCGGGGGCCGGCGAGCCGGGTTGCGGAATGGCGGCGAGCGGCAGGCCGCGGGGCGGGAGGAAGGTGCGCGGGTCCATGACGCAGATCTTTGCGCACCAGGGCTGAGACGAAGCTGAGACTGGACGTGAGCGCTCGGGCGCGAGATGGTCCACGCATGGGGGAGAAGACCGACGCCTTCGGCCGGCCGATCGGTGAGACCGAGACCGAGCCGTTCGGGGAGACGACCACGCCGACGGTGGGCGGCACTCCCACAGCGACCCCGACTCCCACCTCCACGCCGATCCTCAACGCGTCGACCTACGTCCCGCCGCGGCGCAACCGCCGCACGCCCGACTTCGGCACGATCGCGGTGATCCTGTTCGGGCTCTTCTTCTTCGGGTCGATCGGCGTCGGCATCTACTTCGTGTTCACCGGGGTCAGGAGCGCGGTCGACTCGGCCAACCGCGCCGTGAACAAGGCGTTCCCGGCGACCCCGACGCCGTCGGGCACGGGCACGGACGGCGGCTCCACCGCGGCGCAGAAGCCGAGTCCCTCGCTGCTGGGTCCGGCGGCGCTGCGGCGGGCGCTCGGGCGCGTCACGCACAGCGCGCCGAAGTTCACCGGGATCGTGAACATGCGCATCGACGCCGACCGGGTGAGCGGCACCCTGCGCAGCGCCCGCGGCGCGGAGCGCATCATCACGATCGCGCGCGACGGCACGCTGAACTCGCTCAGCACGACCTCGTTCAGCGGGAAGACGATCCCGCTGCGCAGCGTGGACCCCAACGCCCCGCAGCGGATGATCGCGGCGGTCAAGCGCCTGGGCGTGCGCCGGTCGCACGTCAGCTACCTGGTTGTGACCGCGAACCCGATCGACGGCTCGCCCCAGCTGCTGCTCTTCACGAACCTCACGTCGCCGGCGGCCTTCTACCGGGCGGATCTGCACGGCCGCCACGTCGTCCGCCAGGGGTAGGTCCGAGACAAGAGGGGGGCGCGCGCCGACCCGAAGGCCGGCGCGCGCGGTGCGGACCTACCCAAAGACAATCCCTGCCTCAAGGAAGTGGTCCGCAGCGGCCGCCGGGACTGGGGGGAACGTGACGGCCGCACCCGGGGCATGCCCCGTCAGCCGCGACGCCATGCGCGCCTTTACGCTGACCACCGGGGCGGTAGCTCAGTTGGTCAGAGCAGCGGACTCATAATCCGTCAGACGCAGGTTCGAGTCCTGCCCGCCCCATGCATATGACGGACACGGCCGAGATGTTGCGCCTGACTGTGGCGGCTATGCCGCGACGTCCTGGTCCGGCCAAGCGCCCGTTCGGACGCGTTTGTAAAGCGTGTCGGGCGCCAAGTCGGCGCCGCCAGGCCACGTGACGGTTCCAGCCTCCGCATCGACGACGGCCTCCGAGAAACCCTCCGGTGTCCTGGCGCGGTCGAAAACAGGTCCGCGCATTCGGTCGAGGACATCGACCTCGCCCCTCAGCCCGTCGGCGAACGTGAGCTTCAGGACGCCGTGGCGCACCACCGATACTGCGGCTATGTCAGGGGTCAGGCCCATCATCGGAGCGGCTCGATCGTCCGCAGTGTCTCACCCTCTCGGGCGCGCCGCCAATTCTCGATCAGCTCCGCCTGGTGCAGTTCCGCCCATGCGAGCACGAAGCGGAGCTGCCGTCTCCCGAGGCTGCTTTCGATCACTTCGAGCGTGTCGATCTGAACCTTCGCCTCGCCGTCCGCCGTACGCGCATGGAAGTGCGGGGCACCGTGATCGTCGAAGTACATCGCGATCGAGATCCCAAAGAAGCGGCTGATCGTCGGCACCGTCCGCATGCTGCCGTTCGCGGCGGTCGGTCCTCTCGCGAACGGCGCATCTTTGTCCCGAGCTTTGTTCCGAGTTAGGCAGATCTGGCCCGACTCAACCTGATGCAGCCTGCAGCTTTGCGACCGCAGTCGAGCCAGAAAGCCCTGCAAATGGGCCACTCATAATCCGTCAGACGCAGGTTCGAGTCCTGCCCGCCCCATGCAAGCGGCCCTGTTAAAGCAGGGCGGGAGAGCTTGCAGGTCGACTCGCGGAGGCGGGCCTGCCACCCGACGCCTTCGACGCCTACGGAGAATCCAGCGAGTCCGCCGGCGTCAGCGATTAGCCGGTCGCCGACCTCGAAGAACGAGCGTCCTGAATGGTCACGATGACCACTCGGTCCTCGGCCTCGAGGTAGGCGTACACCACGAGCATCCATCGCCACGGGCCGAGCACGAAGCGGAAGTCGTCCCAGCGTCCGCTCAGGGGCGAGCCCATCAACGGGAACGTCGCCAATGTCCGAAGTGACCGAGCCACGCGAGTCGAGGTGTTGGACGGCAGGCTGTGGGTGCGTATGAGATCGTCGAGGTCGTCGACCGCCGCGCGCGCGAGCTCGACCGAGGCCACCCGGACGACTACTGGAGCTCGCTGAGGGCGATGGTCTCGCCGGCGAGTGCCTGCTTGCGCCCGAGCAGCGCGCGCTCGTGGGCACCGGGGATGCCGTCGAGAAGCTCGACAACGTTTCGCGGATCGATGCCGACGTCCTCGAGCGCGATGGACAGCAGTGATCGCGCGATCGTGCCGGGCTGAACGTGAGTTCGCTCAGCCAATTGGTTGAGCCTCTCGGCGTACTCGTCGTCGAGGGTGATGTTCAACCGATGCACCCAGCTAGGGTACACGAAAAGGCACGTACCGTGTAGGGATAGCTCGGCCTCGCGCGCGCGCCTGTCAACCGCCAACCAGCCGCACGACCACGCGAAGCGACTCCTCCGGGCCCGGCCAGTGCTCCGCGAGGCGGGCGGGACCGGAGCGCCGGAGCACCCGGCGCAGGACCAGGGCCACGACGATGGCGTCGTCGAGCTGGCCGACGACGGGCAGGAAGTCGGGAATGAGATCGATCGGCATGAGCAGGTATCCGACCGTCGCGGCCATGAGCGCCTTGTCCGTGCGAGGCACGGCGGGATCCGCGATGAGCCGCCTGAGCAGGACGACGCAGTCGGGAATGAACCCGGCCACGGCACGGGCCTGGGTGCGGCGCCCGGCCACGGCGAGCACGACGACGGCGAGCACGTAGATGGCCACGACCGTCAGCAGGGCGGCAAGGATCACGGTCCCAGAGGATGGCGCTCGGGCATGATCTGCGCCGATGACCGTTCCCGTCTTCTACTTCGACTTCAACTCGCCGTACGCCTGGCTGGCCGCCGAGCGCATCGATGACGTGCTGCCCGTCGCGCCGCGCTGGCAGCCGATCTCCTTCGGCCACATCCTTCAGTCCAGTGGCCGCGTCCCGTGGTCCGTCGCCGACCCGTCGCGCGCGGAGGGCATCGCCGAGGTCGAGCGCCGCGCGGCGGAGCGCGGGCTCGGGCCGGTCCAGTGGCTCGACGGCTGGCCCGTCGAGGTCTACTCGCTCGCGCCGCTTCGCGCGATGGCCTACGTGCAGGGCATGGAGTGTGAGCGCGAGCTGGCGATCGCCCTGTTCCGCGCGTTCTTCCACGACGGCCGCCAGCTCGTGCCCGACACCGTCGCCGAGGTGGCCCAGGGCCTCGGCCTGAACCCCGACGACGTGCGCGACGGCGTCGACGACCCTGACTGCAAGGACTGGGTCAAGCGGGCCACCGACGCGGCGATCGAGCGCGGCGTGGTCGGCGTGCCCACCGTCGCGGTGGGCGACCAGCTGTTCTGGGGCGACGATCGCCTCGAGGACGCCGCGGCGGCGTTCTCCTGACGCCGCGAGGCGCAGTGTCGAGCGACGCGCTCAGGCGTCGGGGTCCTGAGTAGTCAAGTCTGTGGACTGGACAGGTGTTCGCTGACGAGCGCGAGCACGGCGTCGGGCGTCTCCTCGGGCAGGAAGTGCCCACCGCCCGGGATGGACTCGACCCGCAGACGCGGCCCCGGCTCCAGGCCGCGGCGCACCATGCGGTGCAGCAGGCTCGCCTCGCCCCACACGAGCAGGCCG
>DAINCW010000091.1:0-10142 GCA_036732205.1 Solirubrobacteraceae bacterium
CTGCGGCATCGCACCGGTCCCCGGTGGCCGCCTGAACGTCGGGATCGTCCTCGCGTCGGCGACCAGCTCGCCGTCGTCGACCCAGAGCCTCACGCCCGGCAGCGGCTTGCCCATCGAGCCGGGCCGGGGTGGCTCGTCGACGGGCGTGCCGGTCGTCTGGCCGGTCTCCGTCTGGCCGTAGCCGTCGCGGATCCGCAGGTCGGTCGCCTCGTGCCAGGCGCCGAGCACCTCGGGGTTCAGCGCCTCGCCCGCGGCGACCGCGCCGCGCAGTGAGGGCAGCGGGCGCAGCGTGGTGCGCTTGGCGATCACGCGGTACTCGGTCGGGGCCATGCACAGGACGTCGACCTGCTCGCGCTCGACGATGTCCAGGCGCTCGGCGGGATCGAAGCGCGCGTCGTGCAGCAGCGCGGCAGCGCCGCGGATCCAGGGAGCGATGAAGACGTTGCGCGCCGACTTCGACCAGCCGCTCGAGGCCGTGCACCAGACCAGGTCGCCCGGGCGAGCGTCGAGCCAGTGCTCCGCCTGAAGGGCCTGGGAGAACAGGTAGCGCTGCGCGTGGATCACGGCCTTGGGCTCGCCCGAGGTGCCGCTCGTGAACGTGATGAGCGCGGGGTCCTCGGCGTCGAGCTCGGCGGGCTCGACAGCCGTCGCCGGGAACACCTCCTCGCCGCCGATCCAGCGAATGCTCTGCGCGGCGCCGGCGGCCTCGACCTCGGCGCGGTTGCGCCGGTCGGCGACGATCACCCGCGGCTTGCAGACGTCGATGCGCAGGCGGAGGTCCTTGGCGCGCAGCTGCTCCGTGCAGGGCAGGACGACGGCGCCCAGATGGAAGGCGGCGAGCATCGTCGTCACCCACTCGGGGCGGTTGCCGATGACGGTCATCACGACGTCTCCCCGACCCACCGAGCCGGCAAGGTCTGCCGCGCGACCCTGCGCTTCCCGCCTGACCTCGTCGAAGGTCCACTCGCGTCGCTGACCGGCTGCGGTCAGCTCCACGAGCGCCAGCCGCCCCGGGTCTGCCGCGTAGACGACGTCGCGCGCGAAGTTCACGAGAGGATCCTGCCGCCTGACGGGAACGTCGCCGGCGAGGTGAGTGGGAGGACCGACCGGGACACGGCGGCGCATCGTAGTAACGGCTGTGGCTACCGTGGCGCACCTTGGACGTCTGGGACTGGATCCTCGTCGCGCACCTGCTGGGCATGGCGTTCTTCGTCGGCGGCCAGCTCTTCCTCGGCCTCGCCGTCGTGCCGGCGTTCCGTGGCGTCGAGGGGCCTGAGCGCGAGCGCCTGCGCGCAATCGCCCGGCGCTTCGGCCACGGATCGCTCGTTGCCCTGGCGGTCCAGCTCGCGACCGGGTCCGCGCTCGCCGGCCATCTCCACAAGTGGTCGTCGACCACGCTCCAGGTCAAGCTCGGTCTCGTCGCGGTCACCATCGCCCTCGTCGCGTGGCACATCCGCCACCCGCGCCAGCCCGCAATCGACGCGGCGATCCTCCTGGCGTCGCTGGCGATCGTCGCGCTCGGCGTGGCGCTCTAGGTCTCGCGGACGCGCTGCTCGGGCGCGTCGCCGTCGCCGCGCGGCGGCAGCACGATCTGCGTGCAGACGAAGTTCGCCGCCAGCTTGTCGCCCTTGAGCACCCGGACCTCCCAGACCTGCGTGCGCCGGCCCGTGTGCAGCGGGCGGCCCTCCGCGCGCAGCTCGTCGCCCTTCGTCGCCGAGACGAACACGTTGAGCTTGAGCTCCACGGTCGTGAAGTCGTGCCCGGCTGCGAGGTTGCGCAGCGTGCCCCAGGCGGCGACGGTGTCGGCGAACGCGGTCCACACGCCGCCGTGCACGTAGCCGCCGGGGTGCAGATGGCGCTCTTCGACGAGCAGGCGCCCGATCACGCGCTGGTCGTCGATCTCGACCAGCTCGATCCCCAGCTCGCCGGGGAAGGATCCCGCGAGCGCCTTGCGGCTCAGCTCGGGCGTGACATGCGGGTTGGGCACGAGCTCAGCCGCGCGGGTGGAACCGCAGGACCTGCGTCGTCGTGGGGTACAGCACCGGCGCCGCATTGATTCTCTCGACGCCGAGGCTGAAGCGCCCGAACGGCGTCGGGACGGTCGTGACGTCGCGCTGCAGGGGCGCGACGAAACGCCCGGTCGTCTCGTCGATCAGCACCGACGACCCGAGCGTGTCGCGCCCGCCCAGGCGGGTCAACGCGCCGTCGACCGGCGCTAGCAGCTGGATGAAGGCGCCGCCGGCGATGCGGGGCCGGAACCGCACGTCCAACAGGCCGGAGGGAAGGTCGAGGCGGGCGAGACCGGGCCGGCGCACCTGCTGGACACGGTCATAGGGCCCGGAGGCAAACAGCGAGTTCGCGCCGCCCACCAGCGAGTAGACCGGGCCACGGGCGTGTGGGTCGAAGCTCTCGTCGACGTGGCCCGTGGCGCGGTTGATGGCGATGATCGCCAGATGCGCCGGCTGGCCGTTGGCGCGGAACCGCCGGAAGGACCCCGCGACGTACAGCCGGTCCGCCGTCGCCACCGCGTCAGTGACGTAGCCGGGGAACGGGATCTTCCACGTCTGGCGCAGGTGGCCGTTCGACGGGTCGCGCACGCCGACCGCGTTGCGCACGAAGACCTTCAGGGTGCCCGCCGACCCGCACTTGCGCGTGGTCTGCTGGACCGTGTAGAGCGCCCGGTCGTCGCCGGCCATCGCCCGCAGCTCGCGGACCCGCGCCGTCGCCAGCCGGCGCCCGGAGTCGGGATCGAGCACGCCCACCGTGGCCGCGCCGGACGAGCTGCATGGGCTCGTCGGCGACGCCTCGTTGTCGACGCTGTACACGTGGCCGCCGCCCGGCACGATCGAGTCCCCCGGGGCCAGGTGTGGTGCAAAGACGGGATCGAAGACGCCCGACTTCGCGCTGACGGCGAACGCGTTGGCGCGCGGGAGGGCTCCGGCGAGCTGGAAGTTGCCGCCGACATAGCCCGTGGTGCCGTCGCCCGCCAGCGCGAAGACCTGACCGTCGAAGCGGCCGCTCGCGCGGTGCAGCAACTGCCCCGTCGCGGGGTCCAGGCCGTCCAGCTCGGAGCCGTTGTCAGAGCCCGGCCCAAGCGTGCCGCCGGCCCACAGCGCGCCGCCGACCATCGCCACGTCGTAGACCGCTCCGTTCAGCACCGGCGCGAAGGCGGGGTCGACCGCGCCGGTCGCGGGGTCCAGCGACACGAGCGGCCGCGCCGCGCTCCCGATCCGCGAGGTCTCGCCGCCGGCGTAGAGCCGTCCGCCGGAGACCAGGAGGACGTCGAAGAAGCCGCTCTCGGGGTCGTCCTTCGTCGGCGAGGCGACGAGCCGCGAGAACCCGGGGTCGGGGGCGCCGGTCGCGCCATCGAGCGCGACGAGCGTGTGCGAGCCGACGTAGACGTCGCTGCCGGACGCGAGCAGCGAGTGGACCGGCGTCATGCCCTGCGGCGGCCGGAAGCCGGGGACCGCCGCCCCGGTCGTCGCGTCGAGTGCCGTGAGCGTGGTCTCGGTGCCGACGTACAGGGTCGAACCGGAGAGCGCCAGCTCGCGGGCGGCCGGCCCGGGCGGCGGCCGGAACCCCGGAATCGCCTGGCCGGTCCGCGCGTCGAGCGCGGCCACCGGGCCCTGCGATCCGGTCGGCGTGCTGCGGCCGGCGATCTTCCCGCCGGCGTAGAGGACGTCGCCCTGGAGCACCAGGGCGCCGACGAACCCCTTCACGGCGCTCGTGGCGTCGAACGTCGGGTCGACCGAGCCGTCGGTGTTCAGGTGGGCGACGTATGCGCGGCGCAGCTGGCCGACGGCCCGGAACTCGCCGCCGACGTACCAGCCGCCGGCGCCGTCGGGCACGGCGTCGGAGACCTGGCCGTTGATGGGGGTGAAGCCCTGGTCGATCGCGCCCGACCCGCCGTCGAAGCCGGCGCCGGCGCCCGTGGGCCGGCCCACCATGTCGAACGACCCCACGACGTAGGCGCGGTCGCCGCGCAGGACCACGTCGAACATGAACCCGTTGGTGGACAGCGGAGGCGCGTCGGCCGCGGCCGTGGAGACAGCCAGGGCCAGAAGTGTTGCTGCGAGTGCGCCGGACCGCCACATGGGTCGTATCCTGCCCGATAGACACACCGAATGGAGACACCGCAAGCCAATGGCCGCAACCGTGAGCTTCGAGGACAAGACCGACGAGCAGAAGGCGATCACCGAGATGGTGCGCCAGTTCGTCGACGAGCAGATCCTCCCCAACGCCGAGCACTACGACCACGAGGACGCGTTCCCCGAGCCGATCGTCGAGCAGATGAAGGAGCTCGGCCTCTTCGGGGTCACGATCCCCGAGGAGTACGGCGGGATGGGGCTGGACCTGACGACCTACGTCATGATCGTCGAGGAGCTCAGCCGCGGCTGGATCTCGATCAGCGGGGTTCTCAACACCCACTTCATGGGCTCCTACCTGCTCATGAAGTACGGCACGGACGAGCAGAAGGACAAGTACCTGCCGCGGATGGCGACCGGCGAGATCCGCGCCGCCTACTCGCTCTCAGAGCCCGAGCTGGGCTCCGACGTCGCGGCGATCAAGACGACGGGCAAGAAGGTCGACGACACGCACTACGAGATCAACGGCCAGAAGATGTGGGTCACCAACGGCCTGCGCTCGGCGCTCGTGTTCGTGCTCGTCAAGACCGACCCGGAGGCCGATCCGCGGCACCGCGGCATGACCTGCTTCATCGCCGAGAAGGAGCCGGGCGCCAGCGAGAACACCGGCGAGCACGCCGGCCTGACGGTCCCGCCCCAGATCAAGAAGATGGGCTACAAGGGCGTCGAGTCCACCGAGCTGGTCTTCGACGGCTACCGCTGCCCGGCCGAGAACATCCTCGGCGGCGAGGACGCGGGCCTGAACAAGGGCTTCCCGCAGATGATGGACGCGCTCGAGGTCGGCCGCGCGAACGTCGCGGCGCGCGGCGTGGGTCTCGCCCAGCGCGCGCTCGAGCTCGCCCTCGTCTACAGCCAGCAGCGCAAGACGTTCGGCAAGCCGATCGCCCAGCACCAGGCGATCCAGTTCAAGCTCGCCGACATGGCCACGCAGGTCGACGCGGCGCGCCTCATGACCCTGCGCGCCGCGCGGATGAAGGACGCCGGCACGCGCTCGGACATGGAGGCCGGCATGGCGAAGCTGTTCGCGTCCGAGGCTGCGCACTTCTGCGCGGAGCAGTGCCTGCGCATCCACGGCGGCTACGGCTACTCCAAGGAGTACGAGATCGAGCGCATCTACCGCGACGCGCCGCTGCTGCTCATCGGCGAGGGCACGTCGGAGATCCAGAAGATGGTCATCGGCCGCAAGCTGCTCGAGCGGCACAAGATTTGAGCTCCGCCTCCGACACGGCAGCGGTCATCGAGAGCGCCGTCGCGCGCCTCATCGCCGAGGTGCCCGCGCTGCGCAACCTCAAGCTCGTACTGGCGCTCGACCTGCGCGCCCGGGGCGACACGCAGCAATACCGCGTGGAGTTCCCCGGGCCCAAGGTGACGAAGGACATCGGGGCCGACGCGCGGGTGCGCGTCGAGGTCCCGCGGGCGTTCTTCAACGAGATGGCCAAGGACGGCGGGGTCGCCGACTGGCGCGAGGCCTTCATGTACGGCCAGGCCAAGGCGACCGGCCCGACGCAGATCCTCCAGCTCATCGAGCGCGTCGTGGACAAGCAGGAGGAGCGCGTCCGCACGCGTCGCGCGTCGCACTAGGCCGCGGGCTCGCGCACCTGGCCGGGGAGCGCCAGCCCCATGGCCATGAGCCGGCTCTATCGTCCGGGGCGTGATCGCCCTTGCCGCTCTCGCCGCCGTCGCGGCCGCCTCGCCACCGGCGAGGCCGGCGATCCAGCACAACCCCATCCCGTTCCCCGCGAAGCGCAAGCACGAGATGCGCCTGTACGCGCGCCGGCACTACGGGATCGACGACTACCACCTGCGAAATCCGAAGGTGATCGTCGAGCACGTCACCGAGAACAACAGCTACACCGCGACCTTCAACACCTTCGCCCCCGACGTGCCCGACACGGAGCTGCACGAGCTTCCCGGCGTCTGCTCGCACTTCGTGATCGACGTCGACGGGACGATCCACCAGCTGGTGACGCTCGGGCTGATGTGCCGCCACACGGTGGGGCTGAACTGGACGGCGTTCGGCATCGAGCACGTGGGCACGAGCGATGCGCAGGTCCTCCACGACGCGAAGCAGATGCGCTCGTCGCTAGGGCTGACGTGCTGGCTGCGCTCGCGCTACTCGATCGCGCTGAGCAACGTCATCGGGCACAACGAGTCGCTGAGCAGCCCCTACCACCACGAGAACGTCGCGGCGCTCAAGCACCAGACTCACGCCGACTGGCAGCACCGCGACATGCTCGTCTACCGGGTGCGGCTCAGGCGGCTTTGCGGATCTTGACCGCGGTGCCGTAGGCGCAGATCTCGGTCCACGTCCCGCCGATCTCCGACGTGTCGAAGCGGAAGGCGAGGATCGCGTTGGCGCCCTTCTGCTCGGCGTTCTCGACCAGGCGTTCGGTGACCTGGTCGCGGCTCTGCGCCAGAGCCTTGGTCATGCCCTTGAGCTCGCCGCCGATCAGCGACTTCAGGCTGGCGCCGAACTGGGCGCCGACGTTGCGGGAGCGGACGGTGAGGCCATAGACCTCGCCGAGGACCTCTTCGACCTCGTGGCCGGGGATGTCGTTCATCGTTGAGATAAGCATGTGGGCGACCCTATCCACCCACGCGCACAAGCACGACCGAGTCGGCGACGCAGGCCGGCTTCTCACCGCCCCGCAGCTCGACGACGAAGCGCTGGACGACGCGGGTCCACTCGTCCGACCCGCCGGCGGGGCCGGCGTGTGCCCGCGGCTCGATCGCGGTGATCTCCATCGTGGCGCGCACCTCGCCGCCGGACGGGACCGGCGCCGGAAAGCGCACCCGGTCGTAGCCCAGGTTGACGCCCATCGTCGCGCCGTCGGTGACCGGCAGCAGCTCGTCGCGGAAGCCGTCGATGAGCGCCAGCGTCAGCGAGCCGTGGGCGATGGTCGTTCCGTACGGGCTCTCGCGCCGCGCGCGCTCCACATCCACGTGGATCCACTGGCGGTCGCCCGAGATGCGGGCGAAGGCGTCGATGTCGTCCTGGGCGACCGTGCGCCAGGCGGTGGGGCCAAGGACGTCGCCGACCGCGGGCAGCTCGGGCATGCAGGCGAGAGTAGTCGCGCATGCCGTCGCAAGTAGGGTCTCCGCCGTGCTGGCCTACGTCTTCTGGCACTGGCCCGCTGCCGGAGACGGCGGCTACGAGGAGCGTCTCGCCGGCTTCCACGAGTCTCTGAGCGCGACGCCGCCCGCGGGCTTCCGGGGGTCGTCGGCGTTCCGCGTGCGCGGCCTGCCGTGGGTCGAGGCCGACGCCGGCTACGAGGACTGGTACCTCGTCGAGGATTGGGCGGCGCTCGGCGCGCTGGACGCCGGCGCGGTGGACGCGGCGCGCCGGCGTTCGCACGACGAGGTCGCCGTCGCCGCAGCAAAGGGCACGGGCGGGCTGTACGGGCTGCGCGACGGCGACGGCGCGCTCGGCGAGGTCGCCCACGCCTCCTGGCTGGCCAAGGAGCGGGGCGTTCCATACGAGGAGTGGGACGCCCGCGTGCGCAGGCTCGGCGCGAGCACCTGGCGCCGCCAACTGACGCTCGGTCCCGCGCCCGAGTACGTGCTGCTCGGAGAGCGGCCGCCGGACGTCGAGGCGGACATTGCGGTCGCGTACGAGGCGACGATCTGGTGAGCGGGCCGGTCTTCCTCGTCACGGGCGCTTCCAGCGGGATCGGGGAGGCGGCCGCGCGTCGCCTGGCCCGCGAGCCCGGTGCGAAGCTCGTGCTGGTCGCCCGCCGCGAGGACCGCCTGCGCGAGCTGGCGAGCGAGATCGGCGACGCCACCTGGGTCGCCGCCGACGTCACCGCCGATGACGCGCCGCAGCGCATCGCCGGCCACGTCCGCGAGACGCACGGCCGCCTCGACCTGCTCGTCAACAACGCGGGCACGGCGTGGCGCGGCACGTTCGCCGACGTCGGCTGGGAGAACGTGCGCCGCACGATGGAGGTCAACTTCGATGCGGTGGTGCGCCTGACCGAAGCGCTGCTGCCGATCCTGCGCGCCTCGTCGCCGAGCGCGATCGTCAACATCGCCAGTACCGCGGGCCGTGTGGCCCGCGGGGGCAGCGGCGCGTACTCGGCGAGCAAGTTCGCGCTGATCGGCTGGAGCGACTCGCTGCACCTGGAGGAGAGGCCCAACGGCGTGCACGTCGGCACGGTGCTGCCGGGCTTCATCAAGACCGAGGGGTTCCCCGCGGAGGAGCTGACCGCGAAGGCAGCGACGCGCTGGATGGTCTCCACGCCGGAGAAGGCGGCCGAGGCGATCGTCGCGGCCGGCCTGCGCCGCCGCCCCGAGGTCTACGTCCCTCGCGGCTACCGCATCCCGGCAATCCTGCGCGCGGTGGCGCCCGGCCTGATCCGGCGCGCGCTCAGCGGCGGCGCGGCGGACACGTTGGTGACGAAGACGGGCGCGGACGCGGCCGACGCCACGGCCGATCAGTCGAGCGTCTCGCCGGAGTAGAGCTTGTGCACCCTGACCGTCCCCGCCGGGGAGGCGTCGATGCACAGGCGGCAGAGGATGCACTCGTCGACGTTGTCGTCGACGATCTTCACGCCGCCGTCGTTGCGGAAGATGTCCACGGGGCAGGCGTCGGAGAGCTTCTGCGCGAGCCCGGCGTCGCCGGTGGCGGAGTCGGCGACCTCGATGCCGATGAAGGTGGCGTCCGTCCTCATGCCGCCATCTTCTCCTTGACGATGTCGGGGATCTGCGAGATCTCCTCGGCCACCACGATCCCGGCCTCGCCGAGGCGGGCGATCTTCTCGGTCGCCGTGTCCTCCTTGCCCTCGACGATCGTGCCGGCGTGGCCGAAGCTCATGCCCGGCATCTCGTCCATGAAGCGCCCCGCCATGAAGGCGACGATCGGCAGGCGCGAGTCGTTCTCGCGCACCCACTCGGCGAGCTGGGCCTCCATGCGGCCGCCCGGCTCGGTGTAGATGACGATCGCCTTCGTCTCATCGTCGGCCTCGAAGTGCGGCATGAGCTCGGCGTAGGCCGAGCCGATGATCGCGTCGCCGCCGATCGAGACCGCGGTGGACTGGCCCAGCCCGGCCGCGGTGAGGGTGGAGCTCATCTCGGTGGTCATGCCGCCCGAGCGGCTGATGACGCCGACCGGACCGGGGGAGTAGGCCTTCGCCGCGTCCTTGGCCGGGCCGCCGATGCCGCCCATCTTGATGACGTCGGGGACGATGATCCCCAGGCAGTTGGGGCCGATGATCCGCGCGCCGCGCAGCGTGGCGAGCTCGACCATCTGGGCGACGTCGGCGCGCGGGATGCGCTCGGTGACGATCACGATCAGCTCGATCCCGTTCTCGATCGCCTCGAAGACGGCGTCCTTGGTGAACGCGGGCGGCACGGTGACGACCGAGCCCTTGATCGCCTCGCCGTGGTGCTCGACCGCCTGCTCGACGGTGTCGAAGACCGGCACGCCGTGCACGTCGCGGCCCTTGCGGCCCGGCGTCACGCCGCCGACGACCTTCGCGCCCTTGCCGTAGTCGAGGCACTCCCGCGTCAGGTTCACGGCCTCGCGGCCCGTGATGCCCTGCACGATGAAGGTCGTGTCGGAGTCGATGAGGATCGACACTTAGCCGGCCACCGCCATCCGAGCGGCCTCGTGCAGCGAGACCTTGCGGTCCGCGTAGCGGACGCCGTACTTGTCGAGGATCTTGAAGCCCTCGTCCTCCCACGCCCCCGGGATGCGGAAGATCGAGATCTTCTCCGCCGGGTCGTACCCAAGCTCCAGGCAGGCGGCGATGACGCCACGGGCAACGATGTCGACGCGGGTGTTCGAGACGATCGACATCATCACGGCGATCTTGTCCACGCCGGGCTTGGAGAGGACGAGCTTGGCCAGTCCCTTCGTCTTGCGCACCGACGGGTTGCCGCCGATCTCGCAGTAGTTCGCGGGTTTGCCGCCCGCGTTGCGCACGGCATCGAAGAGCGTGAGGGAGCCGCCGCCGGCGCCGATGACGAGACCGAGGTCCCCGTCGAACTCGGTGACGT
>DAINCW010000092.1:0-10130 GCA_036732205.1 Solirubrobacteraceae bacterium
CGTGCGCGACACCCACGGCGCGCGAGATTTCCCCGCGCTGACGTTCCACAACGCGCCCACGCCCCGGCTGACGCGCCGATCGCCGCCCAGCCCACCAAGTAGGACTACGCTCGCCTGGTGGCACGGACCGCCCCCCTGATCGCGCTCGCCACCATCGCCCTGTGCCTCTCGCCCACGGCCGCGGCGGGCAAGGCGCCGCGGCTGACCTGCCACTCGGGCAAGACCCTCCATCAGCAGGGCGCCCTCCGCGTGTTCAACGTCACCAAGTACTTCCACGACAAGGGAGTCCCGCCGGCCGCGTACCACCTGGTGTACGCCTGCGCCAAGAGCCGGCCGTGGCTGATCGACGAGAGCTCGCCCTACAACTTCTACGCGATGAACGACTTCGCGCTCTTCGGCCGGCGGCTCGGCTTCATCACGCGCAACACGGGCTTCTCGAGCGGGTCCGACACCGCCGTGGGCTGGACCGACGTCAAGACCCACGAGGTGCGGATCGCCGACGTCCTCGCCAACGACGACGTCGACCCGCCCGACCCGTCGTTCCCCGACCAGGCCCTCAACTTCGCCATCGCGACCGACGGGACCATCGCGGTGCTCGGCGGCCCCACCAACGACGACCAGGAGGTCGGCGTCCTCTCACCGAAGGGCAAGAGCAGCCTGACCAAGCCGAAGGTCCTGTTCGACAGCGCGATGGGCGGGCTCGACAACAAGTCGCTGACGATCGACGACCAGGCCGTGCACTGGAAGACGAAGGCCGGCGTGGCGATGAGCGCGCCGCGGCCGCCGGTCCCCGCGCACGCCGGGTAGGCCCGGCGTCGCTACTCGCGCCCGCGGAAGAACATCAGCCAGACCGCGACGAGCACAGCCCAGCCACCGACGATCGCCACGATGACGACGGCGGTGATGACCGACGCGGACTCGGCGGCGAGGACGGGCATGGCGGGAGCGTACGTCAGACCATCGCCGTGTGACGGCCGTGACATTCGCCGCGTGACGGCGGTGCACGACGCGTGCGCCGCCAGAGCCGAGCCTTCCCTCATCAAGGCGATCGCATCCGGCGACCGCCATCCGCAGGAGAGGTTTCCACCACATGCGACGCACACTCATCACGCTTCTCACCGCTCTGATCGCCGGCCTCGCGCTGGCCGGCAGCGCGAGCGCCGCCGTCCCGAACGGCGTCTCGGACTGGCTGAACATGGACGCCGGCCTTCACCCCCGTACGACCTGGATGTCCAACCAGGCGTTCCGGCTGAAGAACAACTACGAGAACAACCTCGTCGGCTACGGCAACCAGACCTACGGCGTCGACCTGAACTGGGGCGACCACGGCGACTGGATCATCAGCCTGCCGGGCCACGGCGGGACGCGGGCGGTCACCTCGAGCGACACCGTCGCTCTCTACAACAC
This sequence comes from Solirubrobacteraceae bacterium, assembly GCA_036732205.1. Lineage (GTDB taxonomy): Bacteria > Actinomycetota > Thermoleophilia > Solirubrobacterales > Solirubrobacteraceae > VAWY01. The sequence goes on from DAINCW010000092.1 coordinate 1,408, forward strand.
GATGTCCCATCAGTACCTGGCCTATGGCTGGGAGCGCTTCGGCGTCGACCTGGTGTGGTCGGACACGCCGAAGTTCGAGTGGCAGGTCGCCGGCAGCGGCATCCACCGCGGCCTCTACAACACCGTGCAGCGCGACTACCTCATGTATGGCGAGCGCACGTGGGGCATCAACCTGCAGTGGCTGGGCCACGAGCTCAGTGACACGACGTACGAGCCCCCGGACTACGCGCCTGCGCCCGTCGGTCCCCAGGTCTCGTACGTGACGCTGAGCCGCGCGCTCAACCCGACCGCGCTCCACGAGCTGTACACCGGTCGTCTGACCTACCAGAAGTACCACGCGGCCGTGGTGGACGAGATCCAGAACACCTCGCAGTACCCGATCTCGTTCGTCAAGTGGGAGTACCCGGCGCCGAACCACTGCCACGGGGTGGTGCTGCGCCAGGGCCAGATCCTGTCGGGCACGGCGCTCAACGACCAGACGCGCGACCAGCAGGGCGCCCGTCCGTACTACGACATCCGCTCGTGCGGAGCGGCCGGCGGCACCGGCAACGGCTCGGCGCCGCTGGTGCGGGTGACCTACCACTACACGTCGTAGCGACGAGGGAGGCGAAGGCGATCGGCGGCGGCCCTGCTCGGGAGGCGGGGTCGCCGTCGGTCTGCGTCCATAGGACGCCCGCCTCCTCGTGCTTATCCGGGCCCCTAAGACGCTCAGCCGCCTATACGACTAGCCGTATAATCGTCTATACTGAGCGTCAATGCTCCTCGCCACCCCAAAGATCACGCCAAAGCTCCGCGTCGAGCTTGACGAGCTTGATGACCTGCGGCGCCGGCTCGGGGACCAGGCTGGCTCCGCGGGTCCGTGGATCGGCAGCCTGCGGCGTCAGGTCCGAGCCACGTCGGCCAACAGCTCGATCTCCATCGAGGGGTTTCACGTTCCCGAACGTGACCGAGTCGCTGTCGTCTCCGGCGAGCAGCAGCCCGATCCCACGGACGAGAGCCGCATGGCGCTCGCCTGCTACGCACGCGCCATGCACCACGTCGGCGTCATGGCCGCCGACCCCGGCTTTCGCTGGCTTGATCGCGTCATCCTCGACCTGCACTTCGACGCCTGCTCCTTCCAGCGTGACAAGAGTCCGGGTCTCTGGCGGACCGGTCCGAGCGGCGTGACCAGGCCAGGCGGTGGCGAGCTCGCATATCAGGGCCCCGACGGAAAGGCCGCGCCGCGGCTGATGGGCGCGGTGGTGAAGTGGCTGGAGCGCGGCGATCTCAATGCCCATGTGGTCGTACGCGGCGCGATGGCCCATCTGCACGTCGTATCGGTTCATCCGTTTCGTGACGGAAACGGCCGCATCTCGCGCATCGTTCAATCCCTCGTTCTCGCGAGAGAAGGGCTGCTCGCCCCTGAATTCGGCTCCATCGAGGAGTATCTGGGCCGCCATACGCCGGAGTACTACGCCGCGCTCCAGGCCGCTTCGGGCGGCCGTTATCAGCCCGAGCGCGATGCCGGCGACTGGGTGGCGTTCTGTGTCGGCGCCCATCTCGAACAGGCGAGGCATCGCCTCGCTCAAATGGCGCAGGCGGGGACACGTTGGTCACGTCTCGAGCGCATGGTCGGACACCGCGGCTGGCCCGACCGCTTGGTGATCGCGCTTGAGCAGAGCCTGTTCCAAGGCGCCGACCGGATGTCATACAGCCGTGAGGCCGAGGTATCGGCCGCGACCGCGAGCGCCGACTTCCGGCGCCTGCTGGATGCCGGGCTCGTCGCACAAGAAGGCCGCGGGCGCACGACGAGGTACGTCGCGAGCGAGGCTGTCCGACGAGAAGTCCAGGAGGCCGTCGGGAAGCGTGCCTAGGCCCGCACGCGATGCGTCGCCGCGTAGCGGTCGGCGTCGGCCTGCGTGTAGGCGTCGACCGCGGACTGCGGGAAGCGGACGGCGCCACCCTTGGCCGACACGCAGACGATCGCCACGCCGCGGCTGCAGGTGACCGAGAACATGAGGCCGGTCCCCGGGCTGTAGGCGCGGACGGAGCTGGGCCGCCCGCTGACGAAGTACTCGTAGAAGACGTTGTTGCCGAAGGCGCAGTCCCACGTGGGCAGGCGGACCTCGATGTCGCCGTCGCAGTGCTTGAAGGAGGCGTTGCGGTACCGCGGAGGGGGAAGCGGGGCCGCAGTGTTGGCCGGCACGGGCTTCAGACGGGACGGGCGCGGGGCGGACTGCTGCTGGGACTTCGGGAGCGGCTTGGGCGCCACGGGCTTGGGCAGCGTGATGCGCTGGGCGCCCTTGGGGGTGTCGGAGCTGCTGCTGCCGCAGCCGACGAGCGCGAGCGCGGCGATCAGCGCGAGGCCGGCGAGCCGCGGATCCAGGCGGAGCCCCATTGCCGCCGACCCTAACGGCTGGGTGACGCTGAGGCTCTCTGTTGCGCATGCCGTCGCCAACTGCGGCTGAAGCGTCACCGGCCGTCGCCCACACGACGCGTGGCCTTCCGAACATGAGGAATGGCCAGGCGCGATCGAAAGGATCGGGAATGGGCGAAACGGATCGCGGACCGACCCGACCTGCGCATCCAGTTCCTTCGTTCGAGCGACGCGCCGGTGGAGTACTTCATCGCCCTTCAGGCCTTCCGGCGGGGCGAGTGGCGCAACCTGATCCATTTCGACAACAGCCATGGCCCGCTCGAACACCATGAGCATCGGTATGGCCCCGACAAGCTGTCCCCGACGGTTCGCTACGGGCCGATCAATGAGGCTATGGCCGGCGTCATCGCCCGGATCGAGGCGGAGTGGCCGGATATCCTCGACGATTGGGAGCAAAGCCAGTGACCGCCCTGCAAGACCTCACCTCCGAGCGCTTCCGGCGCGCGATCTTCGACTTCGAAGACGAGCTTGGCTACCCGCGGCGCGTCGCGTTTGTGAGCGAGGACGACGCGAACGTCGACACGCTCATCCAGCGCGACCTCGACGAGGGCCAAGCCGTCGCGATCGCCGCCGACGGCGGGATCGAGATCCTGATCGAGCCGACACGGCGAGCAGCCCCGGTCCGCTTCCTCGACCACATGTTGGGACGCCGGAAGGTCCGCGTGAGGTGGCGACAGCCGGAGGCCGGCGGGGCGGAGTACGCCGCTCGGACGTTCGTCGGCCGCGAGCCCTTGGCAGAGCTGCGCCGTGAGGCCGCGCGTTTCGCCTAGAGCACGCCCTTGACCGGATCGCCGACCGGGATGGGCTCGCTGAAGTGGATGACGCCCCGCCGTGCGGGCCCGCGAAGCATGGCGTCAAGGCGCGCGGTGAACACCTTCGGCTGACGTGTGACGAGTCGGCGCCATCGCCGCGCAAACTTGCACGCGCAGAGCGACCGACGCGGAACGTCGTTCGACCATTGGCCTTGTGGTCAACGCCGTGTCGGGTCTTGCGCGCTTCCTCGCGAACGCGGGGCAGGTCGTGGCCGGGGGCGCGGCCCTTGGCGGCCTGGTGGGGTTCGTCGCAGCGTCACTCGCCCGCGATCTCGGCTACCCGACAGACCGACTGCAGTGGACCGAATACGGAGCTCGGGTGGGCGGACTGATAGGACTCGGCGCCCTCGTGGGGAGCCTCTAGCATTCGTCGCATGCGCAGACTCATCGCGAGCGTGTTCTTCCTGATCGCCGGCTTCCTGGCGCAGCGGCTCACGTCGGGAACCAGCGCGGTCATCGCGGGCCTGGTCCTAATGGTGCTGATCGTGGTGTCGATCCCGCTCGTCCTCCGCGAGCACGCGGACGACGGCCCCTCAGACGCGGCGCGGCGCTAGCGCGACCACATCAGAGCACGCCCTTGACCGGATCGCCAACCGGAATGGGCTCGCTGAAGTGGATGACGGGCGGCTCGGCGATCAGGTCGCCGGCCTTCGCGCCGAGCGCGGCGACGTAGGGCTGCTGCATGTGGTTCTCGAGCGCAACCTGCGACGTCCAGCGCTCGACGAGCACGTAGGTGTCGGGATCGCCCTTCGAGTGATGCAGCGCGTAGTTGAGGCAGCCGGCCTCGTCGTGGGTGAGGGGGTCGCTGGGCGCGCAAGTTCCGGTTTGGCCGCACCGAGAAGGCGATCAACAAGAAGTACGCCATCGAGTGGATGCCCGACGCCATCCGTCACGAGATCCGCTCGTGCGACTAGTCCCGGCTCGATTATCTGGCGGCCTTCGGGGAGTTCTTCGCCCTCGTCACCTGCTTGAGAACGTCGCGCCCCGGTGCAGCCAAGTCCGCCTTACGCGCCTGAAGTTCGAGCGCGGCATTGACTGCTGCGACCAGTTGCGCTGCCGCCCGCTCGCTCTCACTGGCGCCGGCCCATCCAAGGACGTCTACCCACCGCCAGAGTCGTCCTCGCGCCCGCAGATGCGAGGCGGGCGGCGGAAATGTGCCTCCCCCACGTCGTCCAGAGGCGAGCAGGCGGACGCTCTCGCGCGTGCGGCCAAGCCGCTCTGGGCAGGACGGCTAGCGCCCCGCGATGTGCCGCAGCGCAGCCTGCGCCGCGTTGTGCCCGTTCATGCCGTGCGCGCCGGCGCCGGGAGGCGTCGCAGCGGAGCAGATGAAGACGCCGGGGATGCCGGTGCTGTACGGCGCGAGGGTCGCGCGCGGGCGGACCAGGATCTGCGCCGGTGTATTGGCCCCGGTGATGATGTCGCCGCCGACGTAGTTGTGGTTGCGCGCGGCGATGTCGCCCGTCGTGCTCACCGTCGTGGCGACGACCCGCTCGCGAAACCCGGGAGCGAAGCGCTCGATCTGGTCGACGATCGCCTGCTCGGCGTCGCCGTCGTAGCCGTTGGGCACGTGCGCGTAGCTCCAGACCGGGTGCACGTCGCCGTTCGAGCGCTCGGGGTCGGCGAGGTACTGCTGCGCGACGAGGACGAAGGGCCGTTGCGGCATCCGACCGCGGTTGACGTCGCGCTCGGCGGCCGCGATCTCCTCGAACGTGCCGCCGAGGTGGACGGTCCCGGCGCGGCGGCACGTCTCGTTGGACCACGGCACGCCGCCCTGCACCGCGAAGTCCACCTTGAACGCCCCTGGGCCGTGGCGGTAGCGCCGGTACGCGCGCGCGACACGGCGCGGAAGCCGGTCGCCGGCGATCTCGACGACGCCCGCCGGCGCGAGGTCCAGCACCACCGCGTCCGCGGCGGGCAGCTCCGACAGCGACCGGACCCGCGCACCGGTCTCGATCGTCCCGCCGTGCTCGCGCAGGTCGGCGGCGAGCGCGTCGGCGATCGACCGCACCCCGCCGCGCGCGACCGGCCACCCGAACGCGTGGCACGAGCAGAGCAGCGCCGTGCCGACCGCGGAGCTCATCGGCCGCGACAGCGGCGCCATCGCGTGCGCCGCGATCCCGCCGAACAGGGCCCGGGCCTGGGGTGTGCTCCAGGCGCGGGCGAGGACGCTCGCCGGCATGGCCGCCGCGAGGCCGAACCGCACGAGCCCGAACGGGTGGCGCGGAACGTGCAGGAACGGCTGGAACAGGTCGTCCATGAGCCCCTCGAGCGAGGCCGACGGCGCGCCGAAGACGCGGCGCCACGCCCGGCCGTCCTCGCCAAGCGCGCGCTCCGTGGCGTCGATCGATTGGAGCATCACCCCCGCGCTGCCGTCGTCGAGCGGATGGGCGCAGTCGACCTCGGGCCAGCGCCACTCCAGGCCGTGGCGCCCGAGGCCGAGCGACCGCAGGAACGGCGAGGCGGCGGCCATCGGGTGCACGGCCGAGCAGACGTCGTGCACGAGCCCCGGGACGGTCAGCTCCGCGCTGCGCGTCCCCCCTCCGATCGTCTCCTCGGCCTCGAGCAGCGTGACCGAGACGCCCTCGCGCGCAAGCGCCACCGCGCACGCCAGCCCGATCGGGCCGGCGCCGACGACGACGGCGTCGCTCACGCGATCGCGGCGGGGTCGGGCGCGCGCCCGGGGCCCTGCACGACCTCGACGAGGAAGTCGAACGACTCCTCGAGCCACGGGCCGCGGGCGACCATGTCGGCCACGTTCACCCAGCCCTCCTCGATCAAGCCGGTCGCCGCGTCGTAGATGCGGTAGCGCTGGCGCTGGATGTGCGCGGGCTGGGACTCCAGCGTGACGATGCGCAGCTCGCCTTCCGCGAACCCGCAGCGCTCCTGCACGGCGTCGAGCAGCTGGCGGTGGTGGAAGTGGCCATCGCCGAAGTTCCACCCCGCGACCAGCCCCGAGATGACCTCGCCGTCGCGGACGTTGTAGGCGTCGACGTCGTCGACGGCCCGCGCCAGCAGCGCGTTCAGCGCGCGTCCGTGGCAGTGCATCGAGCGGAAGGCAAGGACCTTCTCCATGAAGTAGTCGGCGATCTCGCGGCCGTAGACCTTCGCGAGCTGCTCGACCGTGATCCGGGCGACCATGCAGGCGCGCTCGTCGAACTTCACCTCGGCGCCCGCGTCCTTGCGAAACAGCCACGTGCTCGTCGCCCAGTTGCCCGCGTAGTACCGCATGGCGGGAAGGAACGAGATCTTCTCGGGGAAGAGGTTCCCGAGGACCGGCATCAGGACCCCACCCGCGACGAGCAGGACGATCAGCAGCGGGTTGTCGAGCATCGACAGCGGCACGTCGCCGTAGTGCCCGAACAGGAACAGGATCCCGAAGAGCATGAAGAGGTTCCACTCCTGTGGCACGCCGAGCGCGAACGTCGACAGGATGTGGGCGTGGAAGGCGAGCATCGCGATCACCGCGAGCGTCCCGATCGTGCCGCCGCTGGAGGCGATCAGGACCAGGGGGACCCCGAACTCGACCGCCGTTCCGAGGTGCGCGCCGAATGCCGCCCGGTGCCCCGGGCGCAGGTCCTCGGGGTAGTCCTTGTAGAGCTTGGCCTTCAGCTTGGGTGAGCGATTCCACGGCGTGTTGCTGACCATCACGGAGATCACGAACGGGAAGTGACGGTTCAGCTTGGACGACGCGGCGCCCCACCAGATGAACAAGAAGATGAACTGCCAGGCGACGATCAGGTTGTGCACCGGGAAGAGGGAGACGACGAGCACGAAGCCGTAGATCTCCGGGCGCGCGGCCAGGAAGGACACCTTGTCGCGCAAGCCCAGGAGCACCCACACGCCGAGCAGCACGGCGATCGCCCCGGGCTGGAGGCGGCCGCCCGCGGCGCCGCCGACGGCCTCGCCGTTGGAGACCAGCAGGTACACGCCCGCGGCGAGCACGCCGGCGTAGAGCGCGACGTCGACGATCGTGCGCCGGTTGCCGCGGGTGAGCGGCACCCGGTCGGGCCACGGCGGCAGGCGCACGGTGCCCGGCCGCAGCCAGTACAGGACGCCGCCGATGACCGGCCCGTAGCGGGCGGCGAGCTGCATCGACCCCGAGCCGAGGCCCAGGATCTCCCACACGAGCGTCCACACCGCGAGCTTCTGGAAGACGATCGGCCGCATCCACCAGTCGCCGATGTCGCCCAGCCCGCCGATCCCGGGCGTCGTGATCGAGATGAGGAAGAACGCGCCGACGAGGAAGACGATCAGCTTGACCACGTAGAGCACGTAGACCACGCCGGGCGTGCCGAATCCGTTGACCGCCCAGTCCTGGCAATTCGCCTTGATGCGGCCCAGGTAGGGCTTCGCCCGCCACTCCTCGAGGTCGAACGGCGGTGGCGACGGCTGCAGGAAGCTCATGTCAGACCTCTCTCCTCGGGATCAGCAATGCGACGCCCGTCACCGCGGCTCCCGCGGCGATGACGAGCACGGCCGTCCGCTGCGACGACGGCGGAAGCGTCAGCGTGGCCATGAAGTCGACGGCGTCGCAGGCACTCGAGGCCAGCAGCCACGGGCGCAGCGCGGCGGCGTCGCCGGCGGTCGCCAGCACGCCCGCGGCCAGCGCCGCGTCGCGGATGCCCAGCGCGCGGGTGAGGACGCGCGCGCCCTGCGAGCGGGCGTCGCGACCGACCCACCGCTCGCCGAGGCCAGGCGACGCGCACAGCGCGGCACCGACGACGACGCGCCCCGCGGCGAGCACTTTCGCGACGTCGGACGGTTTCACGGGCGCCGAGGCTACCGGCGAAGGGCGGTCGCTAGCGTCGAGGCTTAGCCCAGGCGCGCGCTGACGGTCAGCTCACACGGGACAGGGAGCCCGGCGCTCGCTCGCCTGCTGCTGAAGCCGTCGCAGAGCCCCGGCGTCCTGCTCCCAAGTCGCCGTCCCCGTCGGGGGCACGAACGAACAGCTGATGAGGCGTCGCTAGAGATCGTCGGCCTCAGCCGAGGGCGGCGCTCGACCGTCGATCTCTGAGCGGCGGATTCAGCCGGAACGCACGCACTTACGGACATGGGCGGTGCAGGACTCGAACCTGCGACCTCCTGCAGCAGATCGAAGCGCCGGGCGGCGAGCCCCGCGTCTGCGGAGACAAGCCGTCGCCGAAGTAGACGGTCGGGTCCGGCGGGTCGCCGGCCAGGCCGACGGCCTGTGAACGCGCGGGCGCGCACACCAAACCCGCGCACAGATACAAAAGTTCACAGAATCCTGTGACCTGCGGTAAAGATCTGTACGAGTGTCGGGCATGGGCGCGAGGGTATGGGAGATGACTGGCTGCGTGGGAGTAGGCCTCAGGGCCGAGAGACTCCATCTCGGGCACATGACGTTCGTGCCTGGGGTCGCGGGTGCGAAGCGGGGGCCCGCTTCGTCCCTGGGAGCGACGCTGCGGAAGCGGGGGCTACACGCCGCAGACCCGGAACGGCCTGCTGGCGCGGGCGGTTCCGGCGTCGTTGCTCGC
>DAINCW010000093.1:0-4250 GCA_036732205.1 Solirubrobacteraceae bacterium
CCTGCGTCCTTGCCCCACTTGATCCGACGCTCGCCAGCCGCACACGCGGCATCCCGAAACAACCTCTCTAGGTCAGGCGCTACGCCGCCAGCAGGTTGCGCCCGATGAGCGCGGCCGCCTCGTCGGGCGGCAGCGGGCGGGCGAAGAGGAAGCCCTGACCGATGTCGGACCCGAGGCCTCGCAGGACGTCGAGCTGCTCGGTCGTCTCGATGCCCTCGGCCACCGTCGTGAGCTCCAGCGCGTGGGCGAGCGAGATCACGGCCGCGGCGATCGACGCGTCCTGGGAGCCCTGGCCCAGGCCGCTCACGAACGACCGGTCGAGCTTGAGGATGTCGATCGGGAATCGGCGAAGGTGCCCCAGCGAGGAGTAGCCGGTGCCGAAGTCATCGATGGCGAGCTTGACCCCGAGATCGCGCAGCGAGCGCAGCATCGCGACGGTCGCCATGCCGCGCTCGATGACCGCCGACTCGGTGATCTCCAGGCAGAGCGTGCCCCGGGGCGTCTCGGTCTCCGCGAGCACGCAGCTGACGAGGTCGACGAAGTCCGGCTGGGCGAGCTGGCGCGCGGAGACGTTCACGGACACGCCCATCGGATGGCCCGAGCTGTCGCGCCAGCGTTTGGCCTCGCGGCAGGCCTCGCGGAGCACCCACGTGCCGATCGGGACGATCAGGCCGGTCTCCTCGGCGAGCGGGACGAAGTCCCCCGGCGGGACCAGCCCGCGCTCGGGGTGCTGCCAGCGCACGAGCGCCTCGAAGCCGACGATCTCGCCGGAGCACAGGTCGATCTCGGGCTGGTAGTGCAGGCGCAGCTCGTCGTGCTCGACCGCGCGGCGCAGCGCGTTCTCGACGGCGAGGCGCTCGAGCGCATGGGCGCGCATGGCCTTGTCGAACAGCTCGTAGCGCGCCTTGCCGCGCTCCTTGGCGCGGTACATCGCGGCGTCGGCGTCGCGGATGAGGTCGTCCGGGCGGGCCTTGCCGGGCTCGGCCAGGGCGATGCCGATCGAGGTCGACAGGAAGACCTCGCTGCCCTCCAGCTCGAAGGGCTCGTCGAAGAGCTCGACCACGCGCTGGGCGATCGCGACGGCCTCCAGCTCGCCCGCGACGTCCTCGCAGAGGATCGTGAACTCGTCGCCGCCGAAGCGCGCGACGGTGTCGTCAGGGCGCAGCACGCCGTCGAGACGCCCGGCGACGTCGACGAGCAGGCGGTCGCCGGCCTCGTGGCCCAGTGAGTCGTTGACGACCTTGAAGCGGTCGACGTCCAGGAAGAGGACCGCGACGGTCCCCGTGCCCTTGCGCACCCGGCGCAGCAGCGCGTGGCCCAGGCGGTCGAGGAACAGCACGCGGTTGGGCAGCCCGGTCAGCGCGTCGTGCAGAGCCTGGTGGGAGAGCTCGAGCTCGGCGGCCTTGCGCTCCGTCACGTCGCGCGAGACCGAGACCAACTCGATGATCTCGCCAGCGCCGTCGCGCACGGCTGTGATCGTGGACTCGAACCACACGATGCGCCCGTCGCGCCGGCGGGCGCGGTACGCGCAGATCGTCGACTCGGCCTCCTGGAGGGTCTGCACGGACTTCTCGACCAGGCTCCAGTCGTCCTCGACGACGTACTTGAGCACGTTCGTGCCGACGATCTCCTCGGGCGGATAGCCGGTCAGCGCCTCGGCCGCGGGCGACGCGTACTCGATCGTGAGGCGCGGCGAGATGCGGGCGAGGAAGTCACTGGAGTTGTTGGCGAGCGACCGGAAGCGGTCCTCGCTGGCGCGCAGCGCCTCCACGGTGAGCTTGCGCTCGTTGATGTCGACCATCTGCGAGACGAAGTACTTGGGGCGGCCCTCCTCGTCGCGGAGCACCGTCGCGGTGAGGTCGGCCCAGACGGGAGATCCGTCAGGACGCAGGTAGCGCTTCTCGGAGCGGTAGGTGTCCCGGTTGCCGTGCACCATCTCGGTCATCGCGGCCACGTCGCGCACCGAGTCCTCGGGGTGGGTGAGTTCGGCCACGCCGACACCGACAACGTCCTCCATCCGCCGGTCGAGCATCCCGGCGAACGCCTGGTTCACGCGCAGGAAGATCCCGTCGAGCGACGTGATCGTCATCCCGATGGCCGCGTTGTCGAAGGCGCTGCGAAAGCGGTCCTCGGCCTCGGCGAGCTGCGCCTCCGCATTGCGCTGCTCGGTGACGTCGCGGCCGATGCCGTAGACCAGGCGGGCGTCGCGGTCGGAGCCGCCCGTGACGTCGTGGCGCCGCCAGCCGCGGGCCTCACCGGCGAGGCGCAGCTCGACGCGCGCATGACCGTCGCCGTCGCTCATGCGAACGGTCGCCGCCCTGGCCGCCGCGTGGTCGTCGGGATGGACGTAGCGAAGGAACGGCTCACCGACCGGATCGGTCCCGGCCAGGCGCTCGAACGCGGGGTTGCAGCGCACGATGTGGCCGTCGAACGAGATGACCGCGGCGATGTCCGGGGTCAGGGCAAGAAACCGAAGCGCCGGGGCCAGACCCTCCACACCCACAGGATCGGCCAAAAACGCTGCTTTCTTGAGGCAGGTCAGGCGTCGCGGAAGGTTCCGAGCACCGCCTGGACGACCTGATCGGGGTTCGGCATCGCCGCCTGCTCGAGCGGACGGGAGTACGGCATGGGCACATCGGCCCCCGCCACGCGGGTCACTGGGGCGTCCAGATCGTCGAATGCCTGCTCGGAGATGAGCGCCGCGAGGTTGGCGCCGACGCCCCCGTGCGGCCAGCCCTCCTCCACGACGACGCAACGGTTCGTGCGTGCGATCGAGGCCAGGATCGTCTCGAGGTCGAGCGGCCGCAGCGTGCGCGGGTCGATCACGGTGGCCTCGATCGAATGCTCGGCGGCGAGCGCCTCGGCGGCCTGCTCGGCGACCACCGCCATGCGGCTGATCCCGACGAGCGTCACGTCGCCGCCCTCCCGGCGGATCGCCGCGCGCCCGAAGTCGACGAGGTGCTCGGGGTCGTCGGGCACCTCGCCGCGCTGGCCGTAGAGCGTCTCGTGCTCGATGAAGATGACCGGGTTGTCGTCGCGAATGGCGGTCTTGAGCAGGCCCTTGGCGTCGGCCGCCGTCGACGGCGCGGCGACGAGCAGGCCCGGGACGTGGAGGAAGATCGACTCCAGCGAGTGCGAGTGGGTGGGGCCGAGCTGGTGCCCACCGCCCTGCGGCATGCGCACGACTAGCGGCACTCGGGCCTGCCCGCCGAACATGTAGCGGATCTTGCTCGCGTGGTTGACGATCTGGTCATAGGCCAGCAGCGAGAAGTTGATCGTCATCAGCTCGACGACCGGGCGCAGCCCCAGCATGGCCGCGCCCACGCCCATCCCGACGATCGTGTTCTCCGAGATCGGGGTGTCGCGCACGCGCTCCTCGCCGAACTCGTCGAGCAGCCCGGCGGTGACCTTGAACGCGCCGTTGAAGACGCCGATGTCCTCGCCCATGAGGAACACGCCCTCGTCGCGGCTCAGCTCCTCGCGCAGGGCCTGGTTGAGCGCCTCGCGGTAGCGGATCTCGCTCACTCCCTGGCCTCCAGCGCGCTCGTGATGGCCCGGGGCACCTCGCCCTGGGCCGACGGGCCGTGGTCGGGCGCGCCGGTGGGCGTGAAAGCGGGCGTCTCGCGCACCTGGTCGCCCAGGACGTAGACGTCGTCGTACAGCGTGGCCGGGTCGGGAAACGGCGAGGCCTCGGCGAACGCCACCGCGGCGTCCACGCGCGCGACGGCGGCCGCATCGAGCTCCTCGCGCTCGCCGTCGCCCAGGATGCCCTCGGCCTCCAAGCGCTCCGCGAAGGTGACGCACGGGTCGCGCTGCTTCCAGCGCTCGACCTCCTCCTTGGTGCGGTACTCCTCCGGGTCGGCCATCGAGTGGCCCCGCAGGCGGTAGGTCTCGGCCTCGACGAGCACGGGGCAGCGCTCCTCGCGCGCCTTGCTGATGGCGGCGGCGATGACCGCGTGCGTGTCGACGACGTCCATGCCGTCGCATTCGACGCCGTGCACGCCGAACGACTCGCCCTTGACCTTGAGGTCGGTGACCGCGGAGTGGCGGTCGAGGGCCGTGCCCATCCCGTAGAGGTTGTTCGTGACCATGAAGACCACGGGCAGCTTCCACAGCGCCGCGAGGTTCATCGTCTCCCCGAACGTGCCCTGGTTCGTCGCGCCGTCGCCGAACGTGCACAGCGTCACGTCGCCGGTGCCCCGCAGGCTCGCGGCGAGGCCGAACCCGGCGGCGAGCGGCAGGTTGCCGCC
>DAINCW010000093.1:4274-8919 GCA_036732205.1 Solirubrobacteraceae bacterium
GGTCGAACATGTGCATCGAGCCGCCGCGCCCGCGGCAGCAGCCGCCCTCCTTGCCGAACAGCTCGGCCATCACCGCGTCGGGCGGGGTGCCGCGCACGAGGGCGTGGCCGTGCGAGCGGTAGGTGGAGATCAGGTAGTCGTCATCGCGCAGCGCCCGGCCCGCGCCGACGATGGTCGCCTCCTCGCCGATCGCGAGGTGCAGGAAGCCGCCGACCTTCGCCTTGGCGTACATCTCGCCGGCCCGCTCCTCGAAGCGCCGGATGAGGAGCATCGTCGCCAGCCATTCCCTGGCCTGCTCACGCTCGGGAAGTTGGCGCTCGGCCATTGTTTTGAGGCTATCGCGCCCCGAAATCCGGCTCCGCGCAAAGCGCAACGCGGCACGCTCACCGAGTACGGATAATCCCCGGCATGCTCGATGTCGCGACGGCTGCGCCGACCGAGCGCTCGGCGCTGGGCCTGGCCCGCGCGATCCGCGAGGGGTCGCTGACATCGCGCGAGGTCGTCGAGGCGCACGTGGAGCTCGCGCGGCGCGTGAACCCCGGGCTGAGGGCGATCGTCGCCGAGCGCTTCGACGCCGCGCTGGTCGAGGCCGACGCCGCGGACGAGCGCGTCGCCGCCGGCGACGACGACGACCTCCCGCCGTTCCACGGCGTGCCGTGCACGATCAAGGAGTCGTTCGCGCTCGCGGGGATGCCGAACTGCGCGGGCCTGGTGGCTCGCCGCGACCACCGGGCGACGCAGGACGCGGCGGCGGTCGCGCGGCTGCGATCGGCGGGCGCGATCCCGCTGGGCGTCACGAATACGTCGGAGCTGACCATGTGGATCGAGTCCGACAACCGCGTCTACGGACGCACGCACAACGCGTACGACCGGACGCGGATCGCGGGCGGCTCGTCGGGGGGCGAGGGAGCGGCGGTCGGCGCGGGGATGGCGCCGATCGGGCTCGGCTCCGACATCGGCGGCTCGATCCGGCTTCCCGCGTTCTTCAACGGCGTGTTCGGCCACAAGCCATCCGCGGGCCTCGTGCCGTACAGCGGATCGTTCCCCGCGCCGACCGGCGAGTCGGCGGCGCGGATGCTCACCACCGGTCCGCTCACCCGCCGCGCCGAGGACCTCATGCCGTTCCTGCGCGCCGTCGCGGGCGCGGACGCCGGCGACCCCACCAGCCGCGACGCCGACATCGGCGATCCCGCCGACGTCGAGCTGGCCGGCCTCGACGTGGTGGTCAGCGACGGCGCGTTCCTGACGCCGGTGCGCCGCGAGCTCGACGGTGCACGCGAGCGGGCGGCGGGCGCCCTGGCCGCCGCGGGTGCGTCGGTGCGCCGCGAGCGCCTGACGGGCATGCGGCGCGCGCTCGAGTACTTCCTGGCGGCGCTGCGCGACGGCGGGGAGGACCTGCTCGAGGTCTTCGGCCTTGCGACGCCGCCGGTCTTCCACCGCATCGTGCTGGACCACCTGCGCAGGCGGGGAGACCACACGATCGCGTTCGGCCTGCTCTTCGCCGCGGACCGCTTCGCGGGGCTGATGCCGGAGAGCATGAATCGCAAGGCGCTGGCGGCCGGCCGCTCGCTGGCGCGCGAGATCGACGACGTGATCGGCGATGGCGTGCTTCTGCACCCGCCGTTCCCGAAGGTCGCTCCGAGGCACGGCAAGACGATCGGCCGCCCATGGCTGATCGCGAACGCCGCGGTCTTCAACCTCCTGGGCCTGCCGGTGACCGAGGCCCCGATGGGCCTGGGCCACGAGGGCCTGCCGCTGGGCGTGCAGGTGGCGGCACGGATCGACCACGACCATGTGACGATCGCGGTGGCGCTCGAGTTGGAGCGGGTGTTCGGCGGCTGGGTGCCACCGGGCCGTTAGCCCGCCTGGTCCGCGCCCCACTTCGCCAGGAAGTCGTCGTCCTCCATGCGGATCAGGTCCTCGCGCATCGCGCGGGCGGCGCGGGACGCCTCGCGCGGCTCGAGGTCCCAGTAGAGGACGACCTCGCCGGACTCGATCTCGACGAGCTCGAGGTGATCGTGGCGACCGGGCTGCGCGAGGAAGGAGGGCGCGCGGCCCTCCTTCGTGACGATCAGGCGCAGGCGGTTGGACGCCTTCATGCCGCGGCCAGGGTCGCGGCCGCGCGCTCCGGGGCGTCCTCGCCCTCGAAGCGCTCGCCGGTCGGGGTGACGATCGCCGGCACGCGCTGCACGCCCGCCGATGCGGCCGCGAGCGCCTCACCGGTCGAGCGCAGCGCCGCACCCTTCAGCACGGCCTTCGGATGCAGCTCGCACGCGGCCGCCGCGATCAACACGTTGTCGGGGTCGTCCAGCGGGCGCGCTCCGCACCAGGCCTGGCGGAACGCGGCCTGCGAGAACGCGACGGCGCGGCCGGTGCCCTTCGCGAACGTCGCGGCGCGCATGGCGAACAACGAGTCGAAGTCCAGCGGCTCGGGCCAGCGCGGCGCCTGGAGCCCGAGGTCGGACGCGCGCCGCGCGAGCCCGACGAGCCAGATGTCGCGCTCCTCGGCGCAGCGGAACGCCGGCAGCGGGTCGTCGACCTTCACCGGGACCCACTCGGTGGCCACCGGCATCACCTGCAGGATGCGCTCGGCCACGAGCCAGCACTCCGGCGAGGCGAGGTCGAAGAGGAAGCTAGCCGTGGATGAGCCAGCCGTCGGCGGCACGGGCGGCCTCCATCACGGCTTCTGAGAGCGTCGGGTGGCCGTGGACGCTGCGCGCCACCTCGGGATAGCCGCCCTCGAGCGCCTTGACGTTCACGAGCTCCTGGATCAGCTCGGTGGCCTTGCTGCCGACGATGTGGCCGCCGAGCAGCTCGCCGTAGGCCTTGTCGCCCACGATCTTGACGAGGCCCGTGCGGTCGCCGTACAGGGTGCCCGCGCCGACGGCGCCGTAGGAGACCTTGCCGACGACGACGTCGTGCCCGGCCTCGCGCGCCTGCGCCTCCGTGAGCCCGAAGCTCGCCACGTTCGGCGTGCAGAACGTCGCGCGTGGGATGTCGACGTGCTCCAGCGGATGCGTCTCGCGGCCGGACGCGTCCTCCACGGCGATGATGCCCTCGTCCGACGCCTTGTGCGCGAGGGCCGGCCCGGGCACGAGGTCGCCGATGGCCCAGATGCCGTCCGCGGTCGTGCGCAGCCGCCCGTCGACCTTCACGAGGCCGTCGTCGCCCACCTCGACGCCCGCGTCGGCCAGGCCGAGCGCGTCGACGTCGGGACCGCGCCCCGCTGCGATCACGAGCCAGTCGACCTCGGCGGTCTCGTCGCCGACGGAGAACGTCACGCTCGACTTCTTGCACTCGACCTTCTCGACCAACGTCTTCGTGTGGATCTTCATGCCCTGCTTCTTGAGCCCGCGCTCGGCGAGCTTGGAGATGTCGGCGTCCTCGGTCGGGAGCACGCGGTCGAGCGCCTCGAAGAGGTGGACCTCGGTTCCCAGGCGCGCGTAGGCCGAGGCGATCTCGGCACCGGACGCGCCCGCGCCGACCACGGCCATGGACTTGGGCAGCTCGGCCAGCGCCCACGCCTCCTCGGTGCCGATCACGCGGCCGCCGAACTCCGTGCCCGGGATGGACTTGCCCAGCGAGCCGGTCGCCAGCACGATCGCCTTCGCCGTGAGCGTCTTCTTGCCGACGGCGACCTGGCCGGAGCCCGCGAGGCGTGCCTCGCCCTCGACGAGGTCGATCGCGTTCTTCTTGAACAGGCCGTTGACGCCGCCCACGAGCGTCGCGACGACCTTGTCGCGCCGCGCCATGACCGCGGCGTAGTCGACCTCGGGCTCGCCCACCTTCAGGCCGAACTCGGCGGCATCGCGGATCTCGGCCAGCACGTCGGCGGTGCGCAGGACCGCCTTGGCCGGGATGCAGGCGTAGTTCAGGCAGCGGCCGCCGACCTTGTCGGACTCGATGACCGTGGTGCGCATGCCGAGCTGCGCGGCCCGAACGGCGGCCACGTAGCCGCCTGGGCCGGAGCCGATGACGATGCAGTCGTACGCCTCGTCGGACACGGCAGGCGAGTCTATGGAACGTGTCGCTTGGGCATCTGGACCCTCGCCATGGCGCGGATCAGCTTCCAGAACAGCACGCCGCCCAGTCCGCACACCGCGACGCAGAGCAGCGCGGCCTGGACGCTGGACGCGCGCAGCAGCAGGAGGCTGAACGTCAGCAGCACGATGGCGAGCAACGCCTGGAAGCCGAGCACGGCCCAGTAGCGCAGCCGCCATAGGCCGACGGCGGCGGAGACCATCAGGGCCGTGAAGGCGAGGATGCCCACGAGGCTCGGCTTCTTGCCGGCGACCGTGACGCCGGCGACGAAGAGCGCGAGGTTGCTGAGCCCCAGCAGCGCGGCGAGCACCGCGGCGATCACGATCGCGGGCGGGCGCTCGCCGGCGCCCAGCGGCTCGAGGCTCGCGCGGATCTCGTCATCGCGCGCGCGGGAGCGTGCGTACCGGTCGGCGGGCCGCGCCGGAGGGGGCGATGGCTCGGGCGTCCCGGCCCCGGGCGCGACAGACGCCCGGCTACGTTTGCGGCTGCGTTGGCCCATGGGCCTCGAGGGGGGCGGCGGCGGTCATCGCCTTCAGACGATAGGCGGCCGCGGCGGGGGCCTCCGCCTCGGGATCGGCATCGGACGACTCCGCGTCGGCCGTCG
>DAINCW010000093.1:8929-10055 GCA_036732205.1 Solirubrobacteraceae bacterium
GTCCTCCGCCTCGGCGATGGCGCGCACGACCGCCAGCCGCCGCGCTCCGGCGGCGACGACGTCGCGCGCGTTGCGCTCGTTGATGCCCCCGATGGCGAACCACGGGATGCGCGCGTGGGCGACCGCGTGCACCGCGACGCCGAGCCCGACGGCCGGGCGCCAGCGCTTGGTCGGCGTCGCGTGGATCGGGCCGACCCCGATCAGGTCCGCGGTCGCCGCGTCGATTTGCAGCGCGGAGTGCGTGGACTGCCCGACGAGCCGGTCGGCGCCCACGAGCGCGCGCGCCTCGTCGACGGCCATGTCGTCCTGGCCCACGTGCACGCCGTCGGCGCCCGCGGCGACCGCCAGGTCGGGCCGGTCGTTGACGAAGAACAGAGCGCCAGCGTCGGCACAGAGCCCGCGGGCGACGTCCGCGGCGGCGAGCACCTCGTCGTCGCTGCGGTCCTTCATGCGCAGTTGGAAGAGGTCGACGCCACCGGCCAGCGCCGGGCGCAGGACGTCGGTCAGCGGCCGGTCGCCGGGGCGATCGTCGGAGATGAAGTAGAGCCTCGCCTCGGCCAGGCGCGCGCGGCGTTGTTCCCCGTCCATGCCGGACATTCTGGCAGCGGTAGCATGGCCGTCACGGGAGTCCACCACCGGGCTGAGAGGGCGGCACCGCGGCCGCCGACCGTCAGAACCTGACCCGGATCATGCCGGCGCAGGGAAGGAGCGTTCAGTTGGCCCAGACCGCGCAGAACCGCCACGACGTCGCCGTCTGCGGCGGCGGCCTGATCGGCCTGTTCTGCGCGTGGCGCGCGGCGCAGCGCGGCCTGCGCGTCGTCGTGATCGACGCGGGCGAGCCCGGCGCCGCGTCCAGTGTGGCCGCGGGCATGCTCGCCCCGGTCACCGAGGCCGAGTTCGGCGAGCACGGCGAGCGCCTGCTCGCGCTGTCGCTGGCCGCTGCGCGGCGCTGGCCGTCCGCGGCGCGCGAGCTCGCCGAGGCCAGCGACGTCGACCCCGGATTGCGGGAGAGCGGCACGCTCGTCCTCGCGCGCGACGCTGACGAGGCGGAGGCGCTGGACCGCGAGCTGCGCCACCGCGCCGCGCTCGGGCTGCCTGTCGAGCGCATCCGCCCGAGCGAGGCGCG
>DAINCW010000094.1:0-6351 GCA_036732205.1 Solirubrobacteraceae bacterium
CGCTGCGCTCTGCCGACGCGCCCGGCGAGCCTCCGGACAGCCTCGTCGACTGCGGGCCCGGCGACGACACCGCTGTCGTCGACGCCGCCGACCTCGCGCACCGACGCGTCGTTGGCTGCGAGCACATCACGATCACCACCCGGCTCCCGCCCGACCCCGGCTACGACGGGCTGCACCTGATCCTCGGCACCTTCGGCGACAACCACCTGACCGGCACGCACCGCGCCGACCAGATCATGGGCCTGAAGGGCAACGACTGGATCCACGGCCTCGCCGGCGACGACAAGCTGCTCGGCGGCAACGGCAACGACCGCGTCTGGGGCGGTGCCGGCAACGACGTCATCGAAGGCCAGGGAGGCAACGACCACCTCGCCGGCGGCCCGGGCAACGACGTGATCGCCGGGCGGTTGGGCAGCGACGTCATCCGCGGCGGCTCGGGCAACGACCGCATCACCGGCGACCACGGCCGCGACCGCATATACGGCGGCCCGGGCAACGACCACCTCTGGGGTGGCTACGAGCCCGACCACCTCTACGGCGGGCCCGGCAACGACGTGATCAACGCGCTCGACGCCGGCCTCGACCACGTGAGCTGCGGCCCGGGCCGCGACATCGTCTACGCCGACCCGAGGGACGTCGTCGCGAAGAAGGGCTGCGAGCGCGTCGTACGGGGTTAGGTCTAGGCCACCGGCTCGAGCGGCCGGGGGTCGCGCGGGCGGGTCCAGCCGTCGCGCAGCCGGTCGAACTCGACCCAGTCGACCGGCGGGTCGGACTCGGGCTCGTCGGGTTCGCGCAGCTCCTCCCCGCGCCAGCGCGAGAGCCACACCGCGAGGCACATGACCTCGACGGCGGCCGCGACGGTCATCGACGCCGCGGTGGGATCGCCCTGGCTCGCCATCGCAAGGGCGAACGCGTACATCGCGCCGGCCAGCCACGCGCACGGCCGCACGAGCCGGGCGCGCGAGCACCTCGGAGCCGGCCCGAAGAACGCGGCGCCGATGGAGAGCGCAAGGGTGGCGGCGACCGCCGCCTTCACGGCGAGAAGCGCGGTCACGTCACATGTATCGGTACCACGGGCCGATCGCTTTAGAGCGCGGCGAGCTCGGTGGTGATGTCCTGCACCGACGACTTCGCGTCGCCGAAGAGCATGGACGTCTTGTCGTCGTAGAAGAGCGGGTTGTCGATGCCCGCAAAGCCCGACGACATCGAACGCTTGAGCACGATGACGCTGGCGGAGTCGGAGACCTCGAGGATCGGCATGCCGTAGATGGGGCTGCCCGCGTCGTTCTTGGCCGCGGGGTTCGTCACGTCGTTGGCCCCGATCACCAGCGCGACGTCCGTGCGCGGGAACTCGGGGTTGATGTCGTCCATCTCGCGCAGCTGCTCGTAGGGCACGTCGGCCTCGGCGAGCAGCACGTTCATGTGCCCGGGCATGCGCCCCGCCACGGGATGGATGGCGAACTTGACCTCCACCCCCTTCTTCTCGAGAACCTTGGTGAGCTCGCGCACCGCGTGCTGCGCCTGCGCGACGGCCATCCCGTAGCCGGGAACGATCACGACCTGGTTGGCGTAGGCCATCTGGATCGCCGCGTCGGCCGCACTCGTCGAGCGCACCGTGCGGTCGACGCCATCGTCGCCGGCTCCGCCGCCGGTCGTGGTCACGCCGCCGAACCCGCCCGCGATGATCGACGGGATCGACCGGTTCATGGCGACGGCCATGAGGTTGGTGAGGATCGAGCCCGAGGCGCCGACGATCATGCCCGCGACGATCAGCGCGGGGTTGTTGAGCGCGATGCCCGTGGCCGCGGCGCTGAGGCCGGTGCACGCGTTGAGCATCGAGATGACCACCGGCATGTCCGCGCCGCCGATCGGGAGGACGACGAAGTTGCCGAGCACGCCGGCCGACAGCAGCAGGACGATCATCAGGATCTCGTCGTGGGTGCCCGACGTGATCGCGATCCCGCACCCGACCGCGACGCCGAGGAGGACGATGTTCAGGATCTGCTGCCCGGGCAGCGTGATCGGTCGCCCGGGGAGGATCTCCTGGAGCTTGCCGAAGGCGATGTTCGAGCCCCAGAACGAGATCGAGCCGACGATGGCGGCGAACAGCGTGAAGATCGCGACGTACGTGGGGACGCCGGCGAAGCCGCCGGTGTCGCGGAACTCGGCCCACGCGATCAGGGCCACCGCGCCGCCACCGACGCCGTTGAACAAGGCGACCATCTGCGGCATCGCGGTCATCCGCACGTTGCGCGCGGCGGGGACGCCGACCGCGGTGCCGATCGCGACGCCGAGGATCACCAGGCCCCACTCGCCGAAGCCCGGCTTGAGCAGCGTCGCGATCACGGCGATCGCCATGCCCACCGCGGCGATGCGGTTGCCGCGGACCGCGGTCTTCGGTCCGGTCAGCCCGCCCAGGCCGATCACGAACAGCATGAACGCGACGATGTAGAGGACGAAGATGAAGTGCTGGTCGTGCAGCGAGAAGGTGGCGATCACGGCTTCTCGATCTCGTCGGCCTTCGGCGGCGCCGTCGGCTTGCTCTTGAACATCTCGAGCATGCGGTCGGTGACGAGGAACCCGCCGACGACGTTGATCGTCCCGAAGACGATCGCGATGACGAGGATGATCTTGTTCAGCGTGCCGTTGTCGGCCAGGCCGAGGACGAGCAGCCCGCCGAGCAGCACGATCCCGTGGATCGCGTTGGTGCCGGACATCAGCGGCGTGTGCAGCGTGTTCGGGACCTTCGAGATGACGTAGTAGCCGACGAAGCCGGCCAGCACGAGGATCGTCAGGTTGGTCAGGAGCATCAGGCCGAGGCCTCCGCCTTGCGGGTCACGCACGCCTTGGCGACGACCTCGTCGTCCCAGTCGAGCTTCAGCGCGCCCTCGTCGTCGATCATGAGCTCGAGGAAGGCCTGGAGGTTGCGCGCGTAGAGCATCGATGAGTGCTCGGGCATGTCGCTCGGCAGGTTCAGCGGGGCGGCGATCGTGACGCCGTGGCGCACGACGGTCTCGCCCGGCTCGCTGAGCTCGCAGTTGCCGCCGGTCTCGCCCGCCATGTCGACGATGATGCTGCCGGAGACCATGCCCTCGACGGCCTCCTTGGTGACGAGCTTCGGCGCCGGGCGCCCAGGCACGAGCGCCGTGGTGATGACGACGTCGAAGCGCTTGATGGCGTCCGTGAGCGCCTGCTGCTGCGCCGCGCGCTCGGAGTCGGTCAGCTCGCGCGCGTAACCGCCCTCGCCCGCGGCGTCGATGCCGAGGTCGAGGAACTGCGCGCCGAGCGAGTTGACCTGCTCGGCGACCTCGGGCCGCACGTCGTAGCCGGTGGTCTTCGCGCCGAGGCGCTTGGCCGTGGCCAGCGCCTGAAGGCCGGCGACGCCGGCGCCGAGGACGAGGACCTTGGCCGGCGGGATTGTGCCCGCGGCGGTCATGAGCATCGGGAAGAACCTTGGAGACCGTTCGGCCGCGAGCAGCACGGCCTTGTAGCCGCCGACGTTGGCCTGCGACGACAGCCCGTCCATGGCCTGCGCGCGGCTGATGCGCGGGATCGACTCGACGGCGAAGGCGTTGACCCCGGCGTCGGCGAGGCGCTTGACGCCATCGGGGTCGCCGAGCGGGTTGAGGAAGCCGATGAAGACGCCGTCGCGGCGCAGGCGGCCGACCTCCTCGTCGCTGGGCGGCGCGACCTTGAGGACGACGTCGGCGCCCCAGACGTCGTCGGTCAGCTCGGCGCCGGCGTCGGTGAAGGCCTGGTCGGGGATGAGCGCGCCCTCGCCCGCCCCCGGCTGCACGGCGACCTTGACGTCCTTGGCGGCAAGGCGCTTGACGACCTCGGGGACGAGGGCGACACGACGCTCCCCGGCCGCGGTCTCCTTGGGAACTCCGACCCGCATGGCGGTCGCGGACCCTAGTGAATCTGGGCGAGGCCGAGCATTGCGGCGCACAGAACCCCCGCGGCCTGCGCGCGGGGGGCGAGCGCGATCAGCGGGGCGCCGGCGCCGACCCGTGCGAGTAGCGGATGGCGCCGCCCGCGCCCTGGAGGCGGGCCAGGTAGCGCAGCGGCGCGGCGCCGGGCGAGCGCCCGGCCGCTGTGAGCGCCTGCACCGCCCACGCCGTCGATTGCGCGTTCGACGGACCGCCCTGGGCCAGCGGGAATCCCCCGTCGGCGCTGCGCTGGCGCGCGATGAACGCGGCCCCGCGGGTCACCGCCCGGGCGTGGCCGCCGGCCACGGCGAGGGCCTCGACGGCGCCGGCGCTGTCGTCGATCCCACTCGCGCTGCCCCGGCGATAGAAGTTCCAGCCACCGTCGCCGTTCTGCTCACGCGCGATCGACAGCGCCTTCATCTCATGATCCCCCGCCGGTCGGGTTGAGGACCGCGATGAACACCGCGAGCGGCAGACCGAGGCGCAGCGTGACACGCACCACCGGCTCGCCGACGCGCGCGGCCGACGCCGCCGCGAGGCTGGCCACCAGGACGCCGGCCAGGACGACCGGGTGCGACACGGCGAAGGCGATCGCCGCCAGCGCGGCGCACCACAGGCAGCCGACCGCCGCGCGCGCCACGTGCAGCGGGCTCGCCCGGTGCTGGTAGGTCACGCGCCGCCCCCGGCGACCGGCAGCGCGACGGCGCGTCCCGCGTCGACCGCCAGCGCGAACCGGTCGGCCAGGTCGCCCCCGTCCAAAAGCGCCGCGGCGGCCTTGGCGCCGGCCGCGTCGGTGCCGGTGACGAACCAGGTCGGCGGCTGGTCGTTGTAACGCGTCGCGGCGATCAGCCCGCCACCCGGGCCGAGCGTCTTGACGACGTGGCCACGCGCGTCGAGCAGTTCCAGCCGCTGACCGCCCGCGACGAACCGCGCGTACACGCCCGAAGCCGACGGCCCCTGCTCGACCTGGCGCGCGGCGCGGTCGGTGCGCACGCCTGACCAGGGGCCGACCACGACGCGCAGGGAGTCGTCGCCGCCCTCGGTCGCCACGAGCGCGCGGGCCGCGAGGACCTGCACGTCGCCGAGCGCCTTCGCCACCGCACCGCACGCCGGTCCCGCGTCGGTCGCGCACTCGACGCGCACCGGCAGGCGCTTCCCCTTGACGCCGTGCAGAAAGGGCTCGGGGAACGACCCGACGACCGCGGGGACGCGCATCGCGGTGCCCCAGTCGTGGCGGTCCCACCACACGCGGTCGCCGGCGTGCAGCGGTGTCGATGCCGCGCCACGGGGCGCCTCGACGCCGTTGACGTAGTAGAACCAGTCGACCGGCCGGCCGCCCTGATGACCGCCGCCGTAGCCCGCGATGGATTGCACGAACCCGCCGCCGTAGCGGGTGGTCACGGAGAAGTGGCGCTCGAGGAAGCGGATCACGTTCTCGGAGCCACGGGTCGGCGCGGGCCGGGTCTGCCCCACGGGGTGCGCGCCGAAGTCGCGCGTGACCGTCAGGCGCACGTCGCTCGATCCCGGGCCCGCCCCCAGGCCGCAGCCGGCGAGGGCGAGGCTGGCGGCGAATACCGCGGCGGCGGCGAGGCGGCGCGTCATCCGACGGTCACCGTCTCGGGGAAGGAGCGAACCATGCCTGTGTGGATGGCCTGCACCGTTAGGGGGCCCGGCGTCGCCGGCGCAGGCAGGCAAAACGGATCGATGCGGACAAGCCACCCCTTCCTCGAGGGCGTCGTTGTGGTGCGGCCGGAGGACGGTCTCCTGGCTTCCGGGCCCACCCGTCGCGCCTTCCCAGGCGATGGCGCCCAGTGGCTTGCGTGTGCGTGCGACGGGCCTCCCCGGTCACAGTGGCGGGTCCGCGCCGGAATCTCACCGGCTTCCCGTGGCCACCGGCCGTGGTTGCGGGCCGATGGTAGCGTGGCCCCGGCCAGTGACGGTCAACCTGACCCGCATCTACACGAAGCTCGGAGACGCCGGGGAGACCCATCTCGGCGACATGAGCCGGGTGCCCAAGACGCACCCGCGCATCGAGGCGTACGGGTCGGTCGACGAGCTCAACGCGCTCATCGGGCTGACGCTGACCGTCGCCGGGCTGCCCGAGCGCTACGCCGAGTGGCTGAAGCGCGTGCAGAACGACCTGTTCGACGTGGGCGCGGACCTCTCGGTTCCCTCCGGAGGCGAGCGCGACCGCCTGCGCGTCGTGCCCGAGCAGGTGCAGTGGCTGGAGGCGGCCTGCGACGAGGTCAATGACGACCTGCCCAAGCTGAAGTCGTTCGTGCTGCCCGGCGGAACGCCGGCGGCGGCGCACCTGCACGTCGCGCGGACCGTCTGCCGGCGCGCGGAGCGCCGCGCGCTGGAGGTCGAGGACTCCAACCCCGAGGTCCTGCGCTACCTCAACCGCCTCTCGGACCTGCTGTTC
>DAINCW010000094.1:6361-9931 GCA_036732205.1 Solirubrobacteraceae bacterium
CGCCCGCGCCAGCCCGCCGGCGAGCGAGACCGCCAGGCCGGCGATCGCCACTGCGCCCACGAGGAAGCTGCGCCGGTCGGCCGGAGCAAGGGCGACCGCGGCCACGAACGCCGCGAAGGCCGCGGAGAGCCCAACGGCGATCCCGAGGCTCGGGACGGTCCGCGGCTCCACGGACCGGTCGACGGGCGAGCGCCGCTCCAGGGCGAAGAGCACGCAGACCGCCCCGGCCGTCCACATCCCGGCCACGAGGTACCCGCCGAGCACATCGCTCGGGAAATGCCAGGCCAGGACGAGGATCGCGTAGGCGACCGCGACCGCCAGCGCCCCGCCGACCGCTCCCGCCAGACGACGCCAGCGGGCGGGCACGGCCACGACGCCGCACAGCGCCAGCGCCAGCGCGGCGGTCGCGTGCCCGCTCGGCCACGAGGCGGAGGCGATCTGGGACGACAGCCACTCCTGCGGGCGATGCGTGGCCAGCAGCGGCTTGAGCAGCTGCGTCGTGGCGGCCGAGCCGAGGAGGATCACGATGATCGCGACGGCGACGCGCGGGCGTCGGCGACCCATCGCCGCGCAGACCAGCACGGTGCCCGCAAGGGCGTAGGGGCGCGGGTCGCAGAGGTGCGCGATCCAGACGGCGACGTCGGTGATCCACCCGCGGTTGAACACCGTGAAGCCGTGTAGCGCCGCGCCGTCGCGCGGGTGCGCGGCCGGGATCAGCAGCGCGACCGCGCCGGTGGCCACCAGGCCGACCAGGCACGCGAAGCCGAGGGCCAGGGCCTTGCGCGGGTCGCGGTACATGCCTCGAGAGTAGCCCGGCGTCTCCGCGCGGACAGCGCCGCCGCCTGGCGACGCGCTTACCGCGTCACGACGAACGTCCGCGTGACCGTCGTGTCGGTCTTGAGGTCCGTCGGACCGGTGGCCGTGGCCACGGCGGTGAGCGAGAGCACCAGCTGGCGCAGCGGCTTCGGCGTCACGAGCTTGGTCTTCTTGCCCTTCTTCACGCGCTTTGACTTGGGCTGAAGCGCGCGGACCAGGCGCCGGACGTCGGCTGCCGACAGCGCGAGGCGAACGGCCTGCGGCTTGCCGGCGAAGAGCTTGCGCGGCTTGCCGACGAGCGCGACCGACGGCTTGCCTCCCGGGGGGCTGAGCGTCGCGGTGACGCTCAGCGAGCACGTGCGATCGCACGCAGCGTTCACGACGGTGCCGCGCTGGACCAGCAGGCCGGTGGCGCGTGCCAGGGTCAGCGTGAGCTGCGCTGCCTCGGGCGCGGGCGGCTGCAGCGGCGCCTCGGCCGGGGGCGGCGGAGGCGGCGGGCTCGTCAGGCACGGCGCCGTCACCGGCGCCAGCGGCAGGAAGCGCTCCACGCGGTGGTTCTCGGTGTCCGTCACGTCGACGGCGCCGGTGCAGTCGACGGCGATCCCGGCCGGCCGCACGAACTGTCCCAGCGCCGTGCCCCGCTCGCCCCAGGCCGTGAGCACCTGCCCGTCGGAGTCGAACTCCTGCACCCGGTGGTTCCCCGAGTCCACGACGTAGACATGGCCGGCCGTGTCGACGGCGATTCCGCTCGGCACGCGCAACCGGCCCAGGCGGGTCCCGTCGCTGCCCCACGCCTTGATGACGTTGCCGGTGTCGGCGTCCGCGTGGACGATGCGGTTGTTGCCGGTGTCCGCGATGAACAGCGTGCCATCGGGCGCGACCGCGACGTCCCGCGGTCCGTTGAGGTCGGGATGGGCGCTCTTGGGCACCTGCGGGTGCAGCGAGGCCAGCGTCGTGCCGTTCGCGGGATCGAGCTCGGCGATTCGATCGTCACCCGTGTCCGCCACGATGAGGTCGCCGTTGGGCGCGACGCCAAGCCCCTGGGGCTCGAGCAGCCGCCCCGCGCCGAAGACGGCGAGCACGTTGCCGTCGTAGTCGCGGCGGACGATCCGGTCGTTTCCCGTGTCGGCGATCCACGT
Source organism: Solirubrobacteraceae bacterium (assembly GCA_036732205.1). Taxonomy (GTDB): domain Bacteria; phylum Actinomycetota; class Thermoleophilia; order Solirubrobacterales; family Solirubrobacteraceae; genus VAWY01. The sequence goes on from DAINCW010000094.1 coordinate 8,317, forward strand.
GCCGAACGAGCCGTCCCCAGTGGCGCCGCGCGGCACCCGCAGGTTGGCCTGGCCGCCGCCGACCGAGCCGAACGCGGTCAGGACGGCGTTGCCCGGCCCGAACTCCTCGATCCGGCTGTCGATCGAGTCCGCGACGGACAGCCCGCCGTCGGGCAGGGCCGCGATGCCCACCGGGTTGATGAACTGCCCGGCCGCGCGCCCGTTGTGCCCAATCGTGCGCAGGAACGTGCCGGTCGAGTTGAACACCGAGACGCGCCCGTTGGCCGTGTCCGCCGTGTAGACCGCCCCATCGGGACCGGCCGCGAGCCCGCGGACGAAGGCGAGCTGGCTGGGCGCGCGCCCGAAGCCGCCGCCGATCAGGCGGACGAAGTGCCCGTCGGAGGCGAACTTCCCGACGCGGTGATTGATGTTGTCGGCGACGTAGATGCTGCCGGCGGGATCGATCGTCACGTCGTAGGGCTGGCTCAGCCGGCCGGCGCTGGCCTCGGTGCCGATCACGCGGCTGAAGGAGCCATCCGGGTTGAGGACCTCGACGCGGCCGTTGCGGTCGTCGGCGACGTAGACCGAGCCGTCCGCGGCGATCGTCAGGCCCTGCGGGAAGTCGAACTGGCCCGGCCCCGAGCCGAGCGAGCCGAACGCCTGCGGATTGGAGCCGTCGAGGTTGAAGCGCTCGACGCGGTGGCTGGTCGTGTCCGCGACCCACACCGCGTCGCCGCGCACCGCGATGCCGCCCCCGGCGCCCTGGCCGACGGTGCCACCGGAGCCGAAGCGGAACTGGCCGGGCGCGGTGCCGCTCGAGCCGAAGGAATCCAGGAAGCGGCCGTCGGGGGCGAAGCGCTGGATGCGGTTGTTCGTCGAGTCGACGACGTAGATCGTCCCGTCGGAGCCCACCGCCAGGCCGCCGACCGCGCCCAGCTGGCCGTCGCCCGAGCCGAGGATCCCGAAGGCGAGCTTGAACGTGCCGTCAGGGGCGAATGCCTGGATCGCGTGCGTGTACTGGTCGGCGACGTAGACGGTGCCGTCGGGAGCCAGCCCCACGGCCTGCGGGAGCCGGAGCACGCCACCGTCGCGGTCGCCGATGACCGCGACCGACGAGTAGGGGCAGGCGTCCGCGCCGGGGCACGGGTCCGCGAGCGCCCCGCCGGCGCGCAGCATCGTGATCGCCGCGGCGGCAGCGAGGAGCAGGACCATGCGACGGGCCATCACCGCAGCCAACTACCCGTCCGCCGCGAAGTTGCGCGGATAGGCGATTTCGTGGCTGATGACCCGACGCTCTCTCCTGCGGGGCTGGAGGCGCTCCGAGCGTTGCGTGACTTCTACCACCGGCTGCAGGGCGAAGTGGCCGCGACCCACACGAGCAATCGCGCCAAACGCCAGGTGCTCGACGCACTTGACCACGCGGGCTTACTCGTTTGGGGATAGCAATTCCCCTGGTCCTGTGGGAGAGTCGCCCGCTCAGCGAGACCGGGAGCCGCGGAGTTGACCTGGAGAGTTCTGGAGCGGAAGCTGGCGATCACGAGCGCTGGGGCGCTGGCGGCGCTTGCGACGTGGGGAGCCGGCACGGCGGTAGCGGTGACGGGCGACGGCGGCTCGGGCAGCTACGGCCCCGGCTCGG
>DAINCW010000095.1:0-9898 GCA_036732205.1 Solirubrobacteraceae bacterium
GCGTCAGCGGCAGGAAGACGACGCTCGCCGACGTGAGCACGAGCAGGACGTCGTTGAGGCGGTGGGAGATGACCGACTCGTTCGTCGACTCGATGCCCTCCACGACCTCCTTGAAGTTCTCGAGCATGTCCCACACGCGCTCGGACGCGTCCACGATGTCGTCGAAGTAGATCTCGAGGTCCTCGGGGATGTAGCGCTTCGTGCGCTCGAGGTCGCGCAGGGCCACGCGCTGCGGCCGGACGACCTTGCGGAAGTTGATGATCTCCTGCTTGACGTCGGAGATCGACTGGACGACCTCGCGGTTGCCGCGCTCCTCGAAGATGTCCTCCTCGAGCTGCTCGAGCTTGAGCCCGACCTTGCGCAGCATCGGGAACGCGGCGTCCACGCAGTCGTCGACGACGCGATAGAGCAGGTAGCCCGCGCCCTTGGCGAAGAGCTGGTCACGCAGCTCCTCGTTGGTGCGGCAGCGTTCGAAGAGGTACTCGACCGGGTCAAGCGGCTCGTTGGGCAGGGTGATGATGAAGTCCGACCCGACGAAGACGTCGAGCTCGGCTGCGTTCAGGCGGCCGGCGCGCTTGTCGAAGCGCGGGAAGTGCAGCACGACGAACAGGTAGTCGTCGTACTCGTCGACCTTCGGGCGCTGGTTGCGCGAGTAGACGTCCTCGTAGTCGAGGGAGTGGAAGTCGAAGTGCTCCTCGAGCCACGCGCGATCGATCGCGCGTGGGCGTTCGATGTTGATCCATCGCAGGCCCTGGGCCTCGACGATCTCGACGTTCGGTGTGTCCGGCTGCTCAGGCGGTCCGGGAGCGACCTGGCCGCGAGCACCCCGGCGCAGGCGGGGAAGGTTCGGCATCGGGACTTCGTGGCTCGTCGGTCATCTTCGGTTCCATTCGCCTTCTGCCCCGAGCTTACCGTGGGCAGGCGCTCGTTCTGGGAGAAACGGACCGTGGCGTGTGTATCATGGGCGTCGCATATAGCTGGACACATCCAGAGGGGTGGAGGGACTGGCCCGATGAAACCCCGGCAACCCCCCAGCAATGGGGAAGGTGCCAATTCCTGTGAGATGTGGCGGTCGGTTCCCAGAGCCTTCGCCACAGTCCCCGGCGGAGGTTTTTTCGTATGTCAGCAGAAGCGTTGAAGTGCAGGGAATGTGGGGTGGAGTATGGGCTCGAGGCGCGCTTCGTGTGCGATCGGTGCTTCGGCCCCCTCGAGGTCGCCTACTCGCACGAGCGGCCCGACGACGTCGCCGCCGCCCGGCGGCGCATCCAGGGTGGCCCGCAGAACATCTGGCGGTACGCGGACTTTCTCCCGCTCGAGAGCGGGCAGCCGGGGCCGTCGTCGCGCAAGCTGTCGCGCGTCGGGCTTCCGGCGGGCTGCACTCCGCTCGTCAAGGCCGACCTGCTCGCCGAGCGCCTCGGCCTCGGGGAGGTGTGGGTCAAGAACGACGCCCACAACCCCACCCACTCGTTCAAGGACCGCGTCGTGGCCGTCGCCTCCCAGCGCGCCCGCGAGCTGGGCTTCGACACGCTGGCGTGCGCCTCCACGGGCAACCTGGCCAACGCCCTCGCCGCCCAGGCCGCCGCGCTGGGCGTGCCGTCCTACGTGTTCATCCCGGCCGACCTCGAGGAGCAGAAGGTCCTCGCCACCGGCGTCTACGGGACGAACCTCGTGAAGGTCAACGGCAACTACGACGAGGTCAACCGCCTGTGCACGGAGCTCAGCTTCGAGCACGAGAACTGGGCATTCGTCAACGTCAACATGCGCCCGTACTACGGCGAGGGCTCCAAGACCGTCGCCTACGAGATCGCCGAGCAGCTCGGCTGGCGCACGCCGGACCGCTGCGTCGTGCCGGTCGCCTCGGGCTCGCTGTTCACGAAGATCGCCAAGGGCTTCTCCGAGTGGCAGGAGCTTGGGCTCATCGACGGCGACACGCCGGCCATGAACGGCGCCCAGGCGGCGGGGTGCTCCCCGGTCGCTCAGGCGTTCGCGGCGGGAACGGACGTGTGCCGGCCGGTCAAGCCCGACACGATCGCCAAGTCGCTGGCCATCGGCAACCCCGCCGACGGGCCGTACGCCGTCGAGCTCGCCCGCACCACGGGCGGGGCGGTCGACTCCGTCACCGACGACGAGACCCGCGCGGGCATCCGCCTGCTCGCCGAGACCACCGGCATCTTCACCGAGACCGCCGGCGGCGTGACCACGGCCACGCTGGCCAAGCTCGCCGAGCGCGGCGACATCGGCCCCGACGAGCAGGTCGTCCTGGTGATCACGGGCGACGGCCTCAAGACGCTGGACGCGGTGCGCGGCACGTTCGATGCGCTCGAGATCGCGCCGAGCGTCGACGCATTCGAGGCGGCGGTGGGGGTGACCGCGTAGTGGCGGTCACCGTCAAGCTCCCGACGCAGTTGCGCGACGCCGCGGGTGGGGCGAGCGAGGCCCAGGTCGACGGCGCGACCGTGGGCGAGGTGCTCGAGGCGCTCTACGGCGACTTCGACGGCCTGCGCGACCGCATCACCGACGAGGGCGGCGGCCTGCGCCGGTTCGTCAACGTCTACGTCGGCGGCGAGGACATCCGGTTCCTCGACGGCCTGGAGACGGCGGTGCCCGAGGGCGGCGAGATCACGATCCTCCCGGCGGTCGCGGGCGGTTGAGGGTCACGGCGGCCGTCCGGCGCCGCGCGCGGTTTCGCGCGTGGGCGGCCGGGCTGGACCGGCAGCTGCGCCGCTCCGGCGGCCGGCTGCGCCTCGAAGCGCCCCATCCGGTGTTCCTCGACGGCCCGCCGCTGGTCAAGCCGACGGGTGACGGGGGCCCCGGCGGGACGCTGACGCTCCGCCTCGGCCGCGACGTGCACCTCGGCCGCGACATGACGATCGACATCTGGGCCGGCGCGGACGCGACACTCGACATCGGCGACGGCACCACGTTCGGGCAGGCGGTGCGACTCCAGCTGCGCGGCGGGGCCATCCGCATCGGGCCGTCGGTCCAGGTGCGCGACTTCGTCATCCTCAAGAGCGAGGGCGAGCTGACCGTGGGCGAGTGGTCCGTGCTCAGCCACGGGACGATGGTGCACTGCACCGAGCGGATCGAGATCGGTGACCGGGTGGGCCTCGGCGAGCGCAGCTCGTTGCTCGACTCCGACCACGCCGCGGACGGCTCGGACGTCTTCTACCTCGACCAGCCGCTGCGCGTGAGCCCGGTGCGGGTGGGACGCAACGTCGTGGCCGGGGCCAACACGGTGGTGTTGCGCGGCACCGACGTCGGGCCCAACGCGGTCATCGGCGCCGGCGCGGTGCTGACGGGTGGCAACTACCCGGGCGGGTGGGTCATCGGAGGAGTCCCGGCGCGGCCGCTCAAGGAGCTCCCGGGCGCGCAGTAGGGTCGCCGCGTGGCGATCCGGGTCTTCCACTGCGACGACAGCGAGCCCTACCGCCGGCTCGTGCGCGAGCTGCTGCGCGACGAGGACGACATCGAGGTCGTCGGGGACGCCGAGGACGGCGCCGCGGCGCTCGACGCGATCTCGGCGCAGCCGCCGGACGTGCTGCTGCTCGACGTCCGGTGCGAGGGCGGGGGCCCCGATCTCGTGCCGCGAGTTCACGCGATCGCGCCGGCGACGCGGGTCGTCGTGCTCACCGGCATGCCCAACCAGACGCCGGTGCCCGGCAGCGCGGCCGTGGTCGACAAGGCGGTCTCCTTCGAGCGGCTGGCCGGCACGATCCGCGCAGTCGCTCCGCATTGAGGACCGGGTCTGGACGGAAAGACGACTGACGTCTGCCGCCGGACCATCTAAGGTCGCAGCCATGCGCCCTGCCCCCCGCGTCCGGTGCGGCGACTGCGGCTTCGCCTGGTACGGCGCGACCGCGGCCCACGGCCTCCGGCTGCTCGGGAGCTGTCCGCACTGCGCCGGGTCGCTCGAGTTCCTGTCGGCCGAGGAGGCCCCCGGCGGCGAGACCGCCGAGGAGCGCCGCCTCAGTCATGCGTCGCCGGCATCCGTGCTCGGCCTGCCCACCTCCTGGGCCGGTCGCTAGGCGCGCTGGCCGGGGTCCCTCGGACCCGTTAGGGTCGCGGCGCACCCGAGGGAGGAGACCCAGACGATGAACGCCGAGCAGCTCGCGAACCTGCCGTTCTTCTCGGAGCTGACGGATGAGGAGCGCACAGCGATCGCGCCGTACGCCAAGCTGGACCAGGTCCCGCCGGGCACGGTGCTCGTGGAGGAAGGCGACTTCTCCCGCGAGCTCATCGTCATCGAGGACGGAGAGGCAGAGGTCGAACGCGGCGGCGAGGTCGTCGGCTCGCTCGGCGCCGGGGACTTCTTCGGCGAGATCGGCGTGCTCGACAACCAGCTGCGCAACGCGACGGTGAAGGCCAAGACGGCGCTGACGACCGTGTCGCTGGACTCATTCGACATGCGCCGCCTGCGCAAGCGCTTCCCCGATCTGGTGGAGCGCATCCACCAGGTAGGAGAACAGCGCTCTTCCTGACGCTGTGAGCGGCCGACGCCTCGATGAGCTCGCCCGCCGCGCGAGAGGACGGCCTGGTCTCAGTGAGCGATCGGGTGCTTGCGCGCGCGCACCGCGAACTTCGACAGCTCGGAGATCAGCGACTTCAGCGAGGTGGCCCGCGCCGAGTCGGTCAGCGGTGCGATCAGAGCGGGCCCGGAGGCTGAGGTCACGGTGTGGTCAAGGACGCGTGCGCGCAGGCCCTTGAGGTCGGCGCTGCCGACCCCGAGCTTGCGCATGGGCGTGCTGAGGGTCGCGGGGATCCCGCTGGACTTCACAGTTGCGATGAAAGCGGTCACCGCGACGTCGGACGCGATCACCTCGGACACCCCGCCTGCTGTCAGCGCATTGGCGGCGGCCGTGCGCAGCGCCTGGACGGGCTTCAGTGCCTTGGCCGCCTGAGCTGCGAACGTCGCGGACGCCCGCAGCTGGCGCCTGGCGGCGGCGCGGTCGTGCTTCGCGTAGGCAGCCCGTTCGCGCCACAGCGCCTTCACCGTGGCGGCGATCAGCGCGTTGGCGCGCGCCTCGGCGATGAGCAGCTTGTTGAGCGCCGTGGCGGAGCCCGCATCGAGGCCGGCGCCGGCGGCCACCGTTGGCGACACCGCGCGCGCGACGGTGACCTTCTGCTTGAAGGCCGGGTCACGCTTGCCATATCGGAACGCCAGCAGCGCGGCCGTACCCTGCCCGTTGACCGCGGCGAGGGCGTCCAGCGCCGCGTCGACAGCCGCCGAGCCCGACGTGGCGGGACCGGCGAACACGGCGCGCTTGCGGCTGCCACCGTGCGCCGCAGCCGTCTGCCTGGCCAGATCGAGCCACCGGTTGGCAGCGTTGTCGCCGACCGGCGGATTGCCTGGGTCCTTCTTCGGCTCAACGCAGCAGCCGAGGCCGCAGGACACGAATCCCGACCGGCAGCTGCAGCCGAAGAATCCGCATACCTCGTTCGTCGTGCAGCAGCTGCCCTCGCCGCAGTGTGGCCGGGCGATCCCGCCCGAGACCGCCGCCGGGCACAGCTTCTGGCAGGTGTGGGTCCCCAGGAAGCTGTTGCAGGTTTCGTCGGCCTTACAACAGGCACTGCCGCACACGTGATCCGCGTCGCACGTGATGCACTGTCCGGCGTCCCCGCAGATCTGCCCCGTGTTGCAGCACGTGTCGCCGCACTTGATTTTGCAGCAGCCGCAATACTTTCCGGTGCAAAAGCACTCTTCCGCGCTGTCGCAGCAGTAGCAGCAGCAGGCGCCGGTCTGCCCCAGTGTGGAGTGTCCGCAGTTGATGTTGCCGGATCCGCAGAGCTCGTTGCGGCCCGCGCAGTCCTGTTCGGCCGCTCCCGCCGCGAGGCTCGGGCGTGCGGCGGGCAGGAACGCCGCGAGCGCGAGCCCCGCGGCCGCCCGCAGCGTCTGGCGCCGCGACATCGGGGTCGCGACGGTGCGCGCGAAGTCGTCGAAGCGGCTCGTGCTCATAGTGTGGCCCGACCGTTGCGGGCGCCGCGGAGCATGCCCCGACACTACGGGAAGCGCGACCGAGACGAGTGAGCGGCTACGCCGCGTCGCGCAGGGCGTCCATCTCGCGGCTGAGCGAGAGGGCGCGCAGGGCGTGCTCCTCGATCCGGCGCACGTCCTTCTGCGCCAGGCCGAGGCGATCGGCCACCTGTGACAGCGGGAGCGGGTCCGGGCTGCCGTTGAGGCCGTAGCGGAGCTTGACCACCTCGCGCTGCGGGCTGGGGAGCTCCTCGACGGTGCGGCGGACCAGTGCCTCCGCCATCGTCACGTGGACCGTCTCGTCGATCGGCGCCTCCTGTGCGGCCATGAGGTCGCCGAGGACGGCGTCCCCGTCGTCGCCCACGGGCACGTCGAGGCTGGTCACCACGCGGGAGACCTCGATCATCTGCTGGACCTGCTCGACCTCGAGGTTCGCCGCCTCGGCGATCTCTTCGGTAGTCGGGTCGCGACCGAGCTCGACGGTCAGGCGGCGCTGGACGGCGCCGACCTTGCGCTCGCGCTGCGCCACGTTCGTGGGCAGGCGGATCGTGCGGCCGCGATCGGCGATGCCGCGCTGGATCGCCTGGCGGATCCACAGCGTCGCGTAGGTCGAGAACCGCAGGCCCTTGCGCCAGTCGAACTTCTCGGCGGCGCGGACGAGCCCGAGCACGCCCTCCTGGATGAGGTCCAGCAGGCTGAGCTCGTGATTGCCCTGGTACTGGCGGGCGATCGAGACCACCAGGCGCAGGTTGGAGTTGATCAGTCGGTCCTTGGCGTCCAGGTCGCCGCGCTCGATGCGGCGGGCGAGCTCGAGCTCCTCGTCGGGGCGCAGCAGCCGGTGGCGGCCGATCCCGTCCAGGAACTGGGCCAGGGCGTCGCTCGTGTCGCGGGCGAGCGAGGAATGGGTGTACTTGGCGGGGGGCGCAGCGACCTTGCCGGCGTCGTCGGCGACCGCGATGCCCGCCTGGCCCAGCCGTGCGGTGAGCTCCGCGACGGCGTCGTCGTCCAGGCCGGCCTCGCGGGCGGCTGCGTCCACTTCGGTGGCGGTGAGGGTCTCGTCGTCGCCGTGCTGTTCGACCAGCCCGGTCACGACGTCCTCGATCTTGTCTGTGTCTATGGCCATGTCCTTGTATTTCGCGTTCCCGCGCCGCGCGGGGATAAACGCGCGGGCAGGGCTGGGGTGGCGAGCGCAGAGCACCCGGACCACAAAGAACGCCGAAGACGCGAAAAGGTTTCGCGTTCGGCGAGGGTTAAGCGGTGTTAGGCCTTCGCGGGCTCGAGCTGATCAAACAGCCCCTGCGCGTGAAGCTCAACCAGTGCTGCCACGGCTGCGGCCGTGAACTGGCGCCCAACGAGATTCTGACACTCAGACAGCGCCTGGTCAACGGTCTTCGGTGCGCTGTAGGGCCGGCTGACCGTCATGACGTCCCACGCGTCGGCCAGAGCGAGGAGGGCCGCGCCCTGTGAGATCTGGTCCTCGACGAGGCCCGCGGGGTAGCCGCCGCCGTCCGGGCGCTCGTGGTGGGCGCGGATCCAGTCGACCTGCTCGGCGCCCAGGACCTCCTCGGCGATCTGGGCGCTGAGGGCGGCGTGCTGCTTGACCTGCTCGTACTCGGCGTCGTTCAGCGCCCCCGGCTTGAGCAGCACGGCGTCGGGCACGCCGATCTTGCCCACGTCGTGGATCAGCGCTGCCTCCTGGAGCGCCGTCAGGCTCTCGCCGGGCCATTCGCGGTTCTCGGCCAGGCGGCAGGCCAGGGCGGCGACCCGCTCGGAGTGCAGCCGCGTGGTGGGGTCCTTCGCATCGATGGCGCGAGCCAGGGCGCGCAGGCCGGTGAGCGCCTGGGAGCGCTCGAGGTGCTCCGCGCGCTCCTGTGCCGAGAGCTCCTGGATGACGGCCGGGTCGTAGATCCACGCGCAGTCGCGGCCATGCGCCTTGCTCCAGTAGAGGGCTCCGTCGGCCAGGCGGAACAGGTCGTCGGCGCTGCCGGCGTGCTCGAGGTCCGCGATGCCCGCCGAGAGTGTGACCCGCCGCCCGCCCACCGGCGCGGTGGCGACGAGGCGCCGGGCGCGCTCGATCGCGTTGAGGGCCTCGAGACTCCCGGTCTCGGGCAGCAGCAGCGCGAACTCGTCGCCTCCGATGCGGGCGAGGAGATCCTCGCCGCGGGCCACCTGGCGCAGGCGGTCGGCGACCGCGGAGAGGATCCCGTCGCCGATGCGGTGGCCCTCGCTGTCGTTGATCTCCTTGAACTGATCGAGGTCGATGAGCGCGAGGGCGAGGGTTCGGCCATGGCGCTGCGCCCGGCCGACCTCCGAGCGCAGACGCTCGTGGAAGGTGCGGTGGTTGGCCAGGCCGGTGAGCGGGTCCGTGCTCGCCTGGGCCGCCAGCTTGCGGCGGTCCTCGGTGTTCGCGATGGCCGTCGCGAGCAGGTCGCCGAAGTCGCTGAGGCGCTCGGGGGCGTCCGCGTGCAGGCCGTCCAGCCGGTCCGACGTGATGGCCAGCGCGCCCCACACGCGCTTGCCGACGTGCACGGGCGCGATGACGCTGCTGAGGAAGCCGAGCTCCGCGCCCACCGAGCCCGGGGGGTGGTGGTCGCTCCGAGCCGGGCGGCCGGTCCGCAGCATCTGCTCGAGCTCGGAGCCGGGCCCGATCTCGCCGACCGTACCCGGCTCGTAGCGCCCGCCCGGCTTCTGCGACCACGCGCCGACGACGGTGTACTGCTCGACGGAGTCGATCCGTACGATCCCCGAGGCGGAGGCGCCGAGCAGGCCGGCGATCTCGAGCGAGACCATCTCGTAGATCTCGTCGGGCGTGCGGCGTGCCGCGACGCTGGTCGCGACCCGGCGCAGCGCTCCCTGCTCGTGGGCCAGCCGGTCGGCGTCCTCGCGCAGCTGATGGAGGTGGGCCTTGCCCGCGATGACGCCGCCGCCGAGAACCGCGTAGGTCGGCACGATGACCATCAGCTCGCGCAGGAAGCCCTGGTGGATCGCGCCCGTGTCGTAGACGAGCGGCATGGCGTGGGCGATCGCGCAGCCCGCGAGGTACAGCCAGGCGCAGCGACGTGGGTAGAAGCACGCCGCGTAGATCGCGATGAAGAGGAAGTAGAAGCGCGCGGGGGAGTCCGCGCCGCCGCTCGCGGCGATCACCGCGGCGGCGATGACGAAGCCCATCGAGCTCGACAGGTGCGAGACCACGGGAGGCGCCGTCTTCCACGGCACGACCGTCAGGCAGCAGACGCCCCAGATCGCACCGACGGCGGCCAGGGGCAGGATCACGTCCGCCCGCTCGTGCATGCCACCGGGGACGATGAGCAGGAGCACGGCCGAACCGGCACCGACGAGGTAGAGCGCGCCGGCGAGCCTGCCGGCCAGCGGGCGCTCTTCCGGGAGCAGGGCAGGCAGCTGCAAACCGCCAAGCCGGCGGCGGCGGGGCCCTGGACCAACCAGCGGCGTGCTCACCTCACTCCGCTTATCGGGCGCGTGCCCGATTGCCTGAAGCGCCGAGGGCGCTCGGCGGAGGACCCCGGGCGGGCGCCGCGACCCTCCGCACACCCCAGCCAAACCCAATACATACGGGATTTGCAGGGCTTTTTGCTGCGAACCTGCCGCAAAGCTCCAGGCTCGGCGCACGAGGGGCCACAAAGCTCGCGACCGGCTCGTGTCCCCGATGCGCGTTAGCCGACGAGGGGGCCATGCGGCGCGCACTCATCGTCTGCCTGGCCCTGGGCGTCATCCCGAGCGGGAGCGCGCGCGCCGCAGCTCCCACGGGTGGCGCCCCGTACGGCGACGCCCCCACGCCCACGCAGCCCGACCGCCCGGCGCAGCCCGCAGGCGCCGCGCCGGCGCCCGGCGTCGCCGGTCCGGCGCCCGGCGCCGCCACCGTTCCCGGGCAGCGGGCGGCGCTGAACCGCGACGGGACGGCCTCCGCGC
>DAINCW010000096.1:0-7663 GCA_036732205.1 Solirubrobacteraceae bacterium
GGTCGTTGCGGCCGAGGTCGACCAGCATCACGTGCTCGGCGCGCTCCTTCTCGTCGGCCATCAGCTCGGCCGCGATGCGCTCGTCCTCGGCGAGGTCGGCGCCGCGCGGGCGCGTGCCGGCGATCGGGCGCGTCGAGACGTGACGGCCCGTGACCGTCAGCAGCGGCTCCGGGCTCGCGCCGACGAGCGAGAAGTCCCCGAAGTCCAGGAAGTACATGTACGGGCTCGGGTTGACCGCTCGCAGGCCCCGGTAGAGCGAGAACGGCTCCATCTCCACGTCCGCCGACCACCGCTGCGACGGCACGACCTGGAACGCGTCGCCCGCGTGCACGTACTCGACGATGCGCGCGACCATCCCCTCGAACTGCTCGCGCGGCATGTTCGACTCGAACTCGGGCATGGCGCGAGGGCCGGCCGGGACGGCCTGCGGGGGCACCGGCCCGGCGAGGCGCTCCCGGACCTCGTCGATGGCGCCCGGGTCGTCGAGCGCGACGACGGTGATCGTGTGCTTGAGGTGGTCGAAGGCGACGAGGACGTCGGTGAGCATCAGCGCCATGTCCGGCAGGCCCAGGACGTCGGGGTTCGGCTCGCCGAGCGGCTCGACGGTGCGCACGAGGTCATAGCCGAAGAACCCGACCGCGCCGCCGGCGAACGGCGGCAGGCCCTCGGTCGACTCCAGCCGCAGCCGCCCGACCTCCTCGGCGGCCAGCGCGTACGGGTCCCCGGGATCGCCCAGAGACCAGCGCAGCACCTTCCTCGGGGAGAAGCCGATGAACGACCAGCGCCCCACGCGCTGACCCTGCTCGGCGGACTCGAGCAGGAAGGCGGGACCGTCGCCGCGGAGCTTGAGGAACGCCGAGACCGGCGTCTCGCAGTCGGCGATGAAGGTGTGGGTGACCGGCGTGAGGGTGCGCGACTCAGCGTCGACGGCCATTGAGCACCTCCTCGGCGTCGGCGAGCGAGCGAGCGCGGCCGCGCAGCAGCACGGCGAGGTGGAACAGCACGTCCGCGGCCTCGGAGTCGACGCGCTCGTCGGTCTCCTCACGCGCGGCGCGCGTGACCTCCTCGGCCTCCTCGCGCACCTTCTCGCCGCGCAGGTCGTCGTCGGCGAGCAGCTGCGACACCCACGAGCCCTCGGGCCGCTGCACGTCGCGCTGCGCGATCGTGCGCTCGAGGGCGGGCAGCGCCTCGTGCGGGGCCCGCGACTCGAGCTCGCCGCGGTGAAAGCACGTGCGCTCGCCCGTGTGGCACGCCGGGCCGGCCGGCTCGACCAGCGCGAGCACGGCGTCGCCGTCGCAGTCCACGCGCAGCGCGCGGACGGCCTGGGTGTTGCCGGAGGTCGCCCCCTTGTGCCACAGCTCGTCGCGCGACCGGCTCCAGAGGTGCAGCTCACCAGAGGCCTGCGTCGCGCGCAGGGCCTCGGCGTTCATGTACGCCAGCGTCAGGACCTCTCCGCTGCGCCAGTCCTGGACGACGCACGCGACGAGTCCCTGTTCGTCGAATTCGATGAGCGATTCATCGAGCATGCGGGTGATTGTCGCAGCCGGTCCTCCAGGTCCCCGGCCGGCACCGGGCGCCCGAGCAGGAAGCCCTGCGCGCTGTGGAACCCGCGCCCGACGAGGAACTCGCGCTGCTCCTCGGTCTCGACGCCCTCGGCGACCGCGTCCATCCCCAGCGCGTCGGCGAGGCCTTGGATCGCTGTGACGATGGCCCGCCCGCCCTCGCTCGCGGGCACGTCCGCCAGGAACGAGCGGTCGATCTTGACCATCTGCACCGGGAGATCACGCAGGCGCGCGAGCGAGGACCACCCCGCGCCGAAGTCGTCGATGGCGACGCGCAGCCCGGCGGCGTGGAGGTCCTGGAGCAGCGGCTCGATGCGCGTGTCCTCGCGCACCGCGGCGGACTCGGTGATCTCCACCGTGACGCGATCGAGGTCCAGCTCGCCATTGCTCAGCCGGGCGACCAGCGCGCCCGCGAAGCCCGCGCGCCGCAGCTGTCGGGGCGAGACGTTGAACGTCACCGGCGGGTCGAGGCCGGCGGCGCGCCACGTCTGCCGCTGCTCGACGAGGGCGTCGACCACCCAGTCGCCGAGGCGGTCGATCAGCCCCGTGTCCTCGGCGAACGGGACGAAGTCGTTGGGCAGCACGAGCTCGCCGCGCTCGGGGTCGTTCCAGCGCACGAGGGCCTCGATGGCCCGGATCGTGTCGTCCTGGAGCACGACGACCGGCTGCCAGTGCAGGGCGAGCTGGCTCTCGGCGATGGCGCGCCGCAGGCGGGTCGTCATCGACAGGCGCTCCAGCGGACGCCCGGCGTCGGCGGCGTACACGGTGATCTCGTTGCGGCCCGCGGCCTTGGCCTGATACATGGCGGCGTCGGCGTGCTTGAGCAGCGACTCGGCGTCCTGCGCGTCGCGGGGGAACAGCGAGATGCCGATCGACGCGCCGATGTGGAACTCGGCGCCGGAGATGGTGAACGGGTCGGCGAGGGCCGCCATCACCTGGCCGGCCGCCGCCTCGGCGGCCGCGGGCGCGGCGTCCGACTCGACGTCCGAGAGCAGCAACAGGAACTCGTCGCCGCCCTGGCGCGCCAGCAGGTCGGTCTCGCGCGTGCGCGTGCGAAGCTCCATGGCGATGCGGCACAGCAGCTCGTCGCCGGCGGCGTGACCAAGCGAGTCGTTGACGAGCTTGAAGTCGTCGAGGTCGATGTAGAGCAGCGCCACGGCGGAGTGGTTGCGCCGCGCGCGGGCGAGCGCGAGCTCGAGGTGCTCGCGCAGCAGCGCGCGGTTGGGCAGGCCGGTCAGCGAGTCGTGGTAGGCGAGGTACGCGATCTGCGCCTCGGCCTGGCGGCGCTCGGTGACGTCGACGCCCGACGAGAGCGTGGCGGTGACCTGGCCGCGCTCGTCGCGCAGGATCGTGTTGTTCCAGCGCACGATGCGCTCGTTGCCCTCCCGTGTGAGCACGGCGCTCTCGTACGGCTCGATCGGGTCCCGTTCGTCGCCCAGGAGGCGGTGGAAGCTCGGCCGCGCGACCTCGCGGTCCCGGTCGGGGATGCACGTGTCGAACCAGTTGTGCCCCAGCAACGTGCCCTCGTCGTAGCCCAGGAGCTGGTGGCCGGCGCGGTTGAGCAGCGCGATGCGCTCGTCGGTGCCGAGCACGACGACCGCCATGCCGGCGAGGTCGAGGTAGCGCTGGGCGCGGTCGCGCTCCTCGCGCACGTCCTCCTCGGCCTGCCGCTGGGCCGTGATGTCGACGAGGACGCCCTGCGTGAACAGCGGCGTGCCGTCGTCTCCGCGGACGATCGTGTCACGCTCCCACGCCCAGATCACCCTGCCGTCCTCGCGGACCATCCGGAACTCGAGGTCGAAGGTCTCCTCGGCCTCGAACGTGCGCCGCTCCTCGGCGCGGTAGCGCTCGAGGTCGTCGGGGTGGACGTGGCGGTACCAGAGCTCAGGGTCGGCGACGAACGCCCCCGGGTCGGGGCCGAGCAGCTCGCCGATCTGCGGCGAGATGTAGCGCAGCGCGCCGACCTCGTTGAAGTCGGCGACATAGACGACCGCCGGGATCTGCTCGACGAGCTCGCGGTAGCGCAGCTCGGCCGCGGTGAGGTCGTCGATCAGGCGCTCGTAGCGGATCTCGGCGGTGGCGAGGCGGTCGATCACCTCGACGTGCGCACTGACGTCGGTGAGGACGGCGATCGCGTGGCCCTCGGCGTCGGCCTCGCCGACCGAGACCTCGACCGCGATCGTCGTGCCGTCCTCGCGCACGATGCTGTGCTCGCCGACGAGTCCGTCGAGCGGCCGCCCGACGGACTCGGTGGCCGAGAAGCCGGTGAGCGCCTCGAAGCCCGCGTTCGCGTACACGACCGGGCGGCCGTCGCGGCGGGCGTCCACCACGGCGATGCCGATTGGCGCCGCATCGAGGGTCGGCTCCGGCAGGCGCATCGGGTCGAGAGTACCGGCCGGTCCGGCCGAGCCGGGAGCGTCTTGTGTCTAATCGATGCCCAACCGGTCCAGCAGGGCGTCGTCCCCTCGCCACGACCGGCGCACGCGCACCGACAGGTCCAGGTGGACACGGTCGCCGAGCTCGCGCTGGATCTCCTTGCGCGCGGCGGTCCCGATCGCCTTGATCATCGAGCCGCCGGCCCCGATGAGGATCCCCTTCTGCGACTCGGCCTCGACCCAGACGAGGGCGCGCACGCGCACGAGGCCGCCGCGCACCTTCTCGATGTCGTCGACGACGACCTCGACCGCGTGCGGGACCTCCTGGAAGGTGCGCCGCAGCACCTGCTCGCGCACGAGCTCGGCGAGCAGCACCTCCAGCGACTGGTCGGAGTGGTCGGAGGCCGGGAACAGGAACGGCCCGGCCGGCAGCAGGCCGCTCAGGTGCTCGACCAGCTCCACCACGCCCTTGCCCGTGCGCGCCGAGATCGGGAAGACGTCGTTGCTCACGCCGAGGTCCGCCGCCGCCTGGAGAGCCGCCATGGTCCGCGGGCGGTCGAGCCGGTCGACCTTGTTGACCGCGATCACGACGGGCACCGGGGACGCGCGCAGCGAGGTGGCGATGAAGCGGTCGCCCGGGCCGACGCCCTCCCGGGCGTTGAGGACGATCAGCGCGGCGTCGGAGTCGGCGAGCTCGCGCTCGACGCGGCGCTGCATCCGCTGGGTGAGCGCGTCGAGGGGGCGCTGGACACCGGGCAGGTCGACGAGGACGAGCTGCGAGCCAGCGGTCGTCGCGACGCCGCGAATCGCGCGGCGGGTGGTCTGCGGCTTGTCGGAGACGATCGCGACCTTCTGGCCGACGATCGCGTTGACGAGGGTGGACTTGCCGACGTTGGGGCGCCCGGCGAGCGCGACGAACCCGGACCGTGTGGCGACGTCCGGCTCGCCGCTCACCAGGACAGCAGCTCGCGCTGCACGGTGAGCATCTCGCCGTCGTCGGTCTCGTGGTCCATGCCGACGAGGTGCAGCGCGCCGTGGACGATCGCCTCACGCACGTCCTCGGTGTGGGCCGGTGCGATCACGACGTCGCCCAGCTCGCGCGGGCCGGCCGACGCGCCGGTCTCGTCGACCGGGAAGGACAGGACGTCGGTCGGCTCGTCCTTGCCGCGGCGCTCGCGGTTCAGCTCCCGGATGCGCGCCGAGCCGACGAAGGCAACCGCGATGTGGCCGTCGTGCACGTCAGCGGCAGCGAGCGCGAGGGTGACCAGGCGCTCGACCTCCTCGGGCGCCACGTCCGCGGCGCCGACGACCTCAACCTCGAGCACGGCGGTCAGCCAGCTGGCCGGTCTGGCTGGTCGCGTGGGAGTCGTAGGCCTCGACGATGCGCTGGACGAGCTTGTGCCGCACGACGTCCTCTCCGCCGAAGCGCACGAAGTCGACGCCGTCGATGCCCTCCAGGATCTCCGAGACGACGACCAGGCCGGACTGCTGCTCACGCGGCAGATCGACCTGCGTGACGTCGCCGGTCACGACCATCTTCGAGCCGAAGCCGAGCCGGGTGAGGAACATCTTCATCTGCTCCGGGCTCGTGTTCTGCGCCTCGTCGAGGATGACGAAGGAGTCATTAATCGTTCTGCCACGCATGAAGGCCAGCGGTGCCACCTCGATCACGTTGCGCTCCAGGTACTGGCTGACCTTCTCCGCGTCGAGCATGTCGTGCAGCGCGTCGAACAGCGGGCGCAGGTACGGGTCGATCTTCGCCATGAGGTCGCCAGGCAGGAAGCCCAGGCGCTCGCCGGCCTCGACGGCCGGGCGCGTAAGGATCACGCGGTTGACCTCGCGACGCTGGAGCGCGGCCGCGGCGAGCGCGACGGCCAGCCACGTCTTGCCGGTGCCGGCGGGGCCGATGCCGAAGGTGATCGTGTTGTCGCGGATCGAGTCGACGTAGCGCTTCTGGTTGACCGTCTTGGGGGCCACCTTCGTGGAGCGGTGGCGCCATACGACGTCCTCGAGGATCTCGGCGGGCGAGGTGTGGGCGTCGAGCGCGCCGGTGACGGCGTTGATCGTCCCCGGCGAGATCTGGTGGCCGGCCTCGACCAGCTCGGCCAGCTCGCGCACGACCTGTTCGCCGGCGCGCACGGCGTCGGCTTCACCCTCGAGCGTGACGACGTTGCCACGCAGGTACAGCTCGCAGTCCAGGTGGCCCTCGAGGGCCTTGAGCACGGCGTCCTCGCTGCCCGCGAGCTCGGCGGCGACGGAGTTGGAGAGCTCGACCTGGGCCTTCACGAAGCGGAGTGGTCCGTCTCGTGACGTCCGACCGGGAAGGGCGGCGTCGCCACCAGCAGCTCCTTGACCTTGTCGGACACGCGCCGGCCGTCGGCCTTGCCCGCGACCTGCTTCATCACGAGCGGCATGACCTTGCCCATGTCCTGCGGCGAGCTCGCGCCGCTCTGCGCGACGGCCTGGGCGACGATGCCGCCGAGCTCGTCGTCGCTCATCTCGGCCGGAAGGTAGGCCTCGATGAGCTGCGCCTCGGCGTCCTCGGCGTCGGCCAGCTCCGGGCGCCCGCCATCGCGAAACGCCTTGGCGGACTCGTGGCGGCGCTTGCGCTCGCGGCGCAGCACGGCGACCTCGTCGGCGCCGCCGTCCTTCGCGGCCTTCTGCAGCTCGCTCAGCACGAGGCGAAGGGCGCCGACGCGCTCCTTCTCCCCCGCCTTCATGGCGTCCCGGACATCGGACTGGATCTGCTCGGCAACCGACATGCTGTCTGCGCCCATGGTAGTGGCGCTCAAGGTCGGCTCGGCCGGGGGCAGCCACACGGCAGCGCGCTCGCGCTCGCCGCCCGTGCCGCCCGCGCTCTGGCCCTCGAGCAGCGGCGCTGCCTCGGCGAGCGACGGCGGGTGGCCCAGCTGGCCGAGCTCGGACGCGTCGCGGCCGAAGAAGAGGCCGATCGTCCAGTCGATCACGAGGCGCAGCCGGCGCTTGGCGCCCGGCATGAGCAGCAGGTGGTAGGTGCGGGCCAGCCACCACGCGAAGGCGCCCCGCCAGCGGAACCACAGCGTCTGGGCGACGGCCTCGCCGCGGCCCATGTCCACGAAGACGCCCTTCGTCTTGTAGGTGAACCTCCTGCGGCGCCGGCGCGCGCCAAGTGCCACGGCGACGTTGCGCGCGGCGGTGCGACCCTGGCGCATCGCGTGCTGGGCCGTCGGCGGCGTGGGCCCCTTGTAGCGCTGGGCGGCGTCGGGGACCGCGGCGGCGTCGCCGACGGCCCACACGTTGTCGAAGCCTGCGACCTGGAGGTGGGAGTCGACCTCGATGCGACCGCCCGCCGCGAGCGGCAGTCCGAGCCGCGCGACGACCGGATGGGGCTTGACGCCGGCGGTCCACGCCAGCGTGCGCGTGGCGATCGTCTCGCTCCGACCCACGGGGCCTTCGCCCCGTGTGTGCCCGCTCAGCCGCGCGAAGTCCTCACCGACCTCCTCGAGGGTCGTGCCGGTCCGCACGTCGATCCCGCGGCCGCGCAGCTCCCGCGTCGCGAAGTCGGCCAGCGAACGCGGGATCTCGGGCATGATCTGGTGGCGCGCCTCGACCAGGATCCAGCGCGTGCCCTGCACCCGGCTGCGCGGGTACAGGTGCAGCACGTCGGCGACGAAGTCCTGAAGCTCCGCGAGCCCCTCGACCCCTGCGTAGCCCGCGCCGACGAAGACGAAGGTCAGCCAGGCGGCG
>DAINCW010000096.1:7673-9703 GCA_036732205.1 Solirubrobacteraceae bacterium
CCTCCAGCGTCTCGGCGGCCTCGAGGCAGCGCAGGACGCGGTTGCGCAGCGCGATCGCCTCCGACAGCGTCTTGAAGCCGATGGCGTGCTCGGCCAGGCCGGGTATCGGCAGCGTGCGCGACACCGATCCGAGCGCGACGATCAGCTGGTCGTAGCGCAGGTCCTCGGTGTGGCCCTCCAGCGTGCGCAGCTTCAGGGCGTTGCGCTCGGGGGCGGCGCCGACGACGGTCCCCACGCGCAGGTCCGTGCGCCGCAGCTCCTCGCGCAGCGGCACCACGACGTGGCGCGGCTCCAGCGTGCCCGCCGCCGCGCCCGGCAGCAGCGGCGTGAAGAGCATGAAGTTGACGTCGTTGACGAGCGTGATCCGCGCCGTCTGCGGCGGCAGTATCCGCTCGAGCGTCCGGGCGGCGTAGAAGCCCCCGAACCCGCCACCGGCGATCACGACATCCCATGCCATGGCGATCACGGTACGCCCGCGACCCCCATGGAGACCAATGTCACAAAGTCGTCACAAAGTCGTCTGCGACGGCTGGGCCGCCGGGACGGCGCCGGCGACCTTACGCGCGATCTCGGCCTGCCCGGGACGCCGGACGTTGCTCGCGAGGCCGACGAGCTCCAGCCCGCGGATCACCCAGTAGGACGGATCGGGCTGAAAGCCCTGGAGCCCATGGCGCGCGGACGTCGGGAACGCGTGGTGGTTGTGGTGCCAGCCCTCCCCCATCGACACGAGCGCGACCGCCCAGTTGTTGCGGCTCTCGTCCTCGTTGTCGAACGGCTGCGCGCCGTACATGTGGCAGATCGAGTTCACGCTCCACGTCGCGTGGTGCAGGAGGAAGATGCGGACCAGGCCGCCCCAGACCAGCGCGGTGAGGCCGGCGGTCAGGCTGCCACCCGAGAGCGCGAGCCCCGCGACGAACGGGAGCGCGAGGCCCAGCAGGACCCACCACAAGAACATGCGGTCGACGAAGCGGATGGCCGGGTCCTCGCGCAGGTCGGGCGCGAAGCGGCGCGCGGATGCCCGGTGGTTGCGGTCGAAGAGCCAGCCCATGTGGGAGTGCCACCAGCCGCCCAGGGCACCGCGCCAGCCGGGCTCGCCGTGCGTGTGCGGGCTGTGGGGATCACCCTCCTCGTCGGTGAACGTGTGGTGCTTGCGGTGGTCGGCGACCCAGTGGATGACGGCGCCCTGCACCGACATCGAGCCCACCGCGGCGAGCGTCGCGCGCACCCAGGAGGGCGCGTCGAACGCGCGGTGCGTGAGCAGGCGGTGGTAGCCGATCGTCACGCCGAAGCCGACGAAGAGGTACATGACGGCGAAGATCGCGAGGTCGCGGCCGGTGACGGCGCCGCCCCACAGCAGGACGATCGCGGCGATGAAGCCGGCGAACGGCAGGACGACGGCGGTGACGGTGATCCGGCGCTCGAGAATGGTCATGGCCAGCACGGTACGGGCCCGACGGCCACGATTCTTCGCTGTAGATCCACGACATGCGCGCAGAATTTGTGCTCTCATGACAAAGCGTGAGCCGCCCATGGGATGCCCTTCCACCCGACGCACTCGCGGCGTTCGCCCCGCACCTGCCGCGGGTGACCGACGAGATCATCGCGACGATCGCCGACGAGGTCCCGGCGTACGCGCGGCCGCTGGAGGGCGCCTTCGGCCATGCGCTGCGGATGGGCGTCGAGCAGGCCCTCGAGCAGTTCGTCGCGATGACCGGGTCGCCCTCGGGCGACCGCGGCAGTGGGCGCAACGTGTACCGCGCGCTCGGCCGCGGAGAGGCG
Source organism: Solirubrobacteraceae bacterium (assembly GCA_036732205.1). Classification (GTDB taxonomy): domain Bacteria; phylum Actinomycetota; class Thermoleophilia; order Solirubrobacterales; family Solirubrobacteraceae; genus VAWY01. Next base: position 9,453 of record DAINCW010000096.1, read on the forward strand.
CGCGACGGACGGACGCTGGAGGCGCTGCTCGCCGCCTACCGCGTCGGCGCCCGGGTGGCGTGGCGCCGGCTCGCGGAGGTGGGTGTGGAGGCCGGCCTCACCCCGGAGACCCTCGTCCTCTTCGCCGAGTCGATCTTCGCCTACATCGATGAGCTCTCCGCGGAGTCGGCCGAGGGCTTCGCGCGCGAGCAGGCCGAGCGCGCCGGCGAGGCCGACCGCCACCGCGCCGAGCTGCTGGAGCTGCTGGTGCG
>DAINCW010000097.1:0-9641 GCA_036732205.1 Solirubrobacteraceae bacterium
TTCGAGCCGGTTTGGAACCGCAACTACATCGACAACGTCCAGATCACCGCGTCGGAGGACATCGGCATCGGCACGCGCGCGGGCTACTACGACTCCGCCGGCGCGCTGCGCGACCTTGTCCAGAACCACATGATGCAGCTGCTGTGCCTGCTGTGCATGGAGCCGCCCGTCGACTTCTCGGCCGGCCAGGTGCGCGACGAGAAGGTCAAGGTCCTGCATGCGATCACCGCGCCGACGGAGGAGACCATCGACGACATGGCCGTGCGCGCCCAGTACGCCGCGGGGACGTCCGCCGGCGAGCAGGCCATCGGCTACCTCGACGAGGAGGGTGTCCCCAAGGACTCCAACACGGAGACCTACGCCGCCCTGCGGCTGTCGGTGCAGAACTGGCGCTGGGCCGGCGTGCCGTTCTACATGCGCACGGGCAAGCGGCTCGCGCGCAAGGTCACGGAGATCGCCGTGACGCTGAAGCCGGTGCCCCACCAGGCGTTCCGGACCGAGGGCTCCGTCGGCGTCAAGCCCAACATGCTCGTCCTCACGATGCAGCCCAACGAGGGCGTGTCGCTCTCGCTGGGCGCCAAGATCCCGGGCACCCGCATGCGCATCCGCCCCGTGAACATGGAGTTCCTCTACGGGACGACCTTCATGTCACAGTCGCCGGAGGCCTACGAGCGCCTGATCATGGACGCCATGCGCGGCGACGCGACGCTGTTCACCCGCAACGACGAGGTCGAGGCGCAGTGGCGCATCTGCGACCCGATCGTGCACAGGTGGGAGCAGACGCCAGGGCCGCTGCCGCAGTACGAGGCCGGCTCGCAGGGCCCGGCCGAGGCCGAGCGGCTGCTGGTCGACGACGACCACTGGCGCGCGATCTAGCCCGCCATGCCCGCGGTCTCCGACAACGTCTGGCACGCCGAGGACACGACGCCCAGCGCGATCGAGGCGGCCGTCCGCCAGCTGCTGATCGAGCGCCACGACGAGAACGCCGCGTACGTGCCCGCGCGCGTGCTGAACCTCGTCTGCGTGGTCGACCGTGAGTGGAGCGGCGAGATCGCCAACCGCCTGCGCGGAGTGGGTCGCTACCACGCGTCGCGCACCGTCGTCTGCTCGGTCGAGCCCAACCGCACGACCCTCGATGCCATGGTGACGATCGCCGCCGACGCCGAGCCGAAGCCCGGCGAGTTCGTCCCCACGCGCGAGACCATCGTCGTCACCGTCGGCGAGCAGCACCTCGCCCGCCTCGAGACGATCGTCGACCCGCTCGTGATCACGGACCTCGCGACGGTCGTGTGGTCGCCGCACGGTCACGACGAGGCCGTCGACGCGCTGCTGGAGCTCAGCCAGGTCGTCCTCGTGGACTCGGTCGACGTGCCCGACCCCAGCGACGCGATCGCACGCGCGCAGGAGCTGGCGAAGGAGGCCTACGTGGTCGACCTCGCGTGGCTGCGCTCAGTCCCGTGGCGCGAGCGCATCGCGGCGACGTTCGACCCGGTCCTGCTGCGCCGCGACCTGCCGATCATCTCGTCGATCTACATCCGCCATCACCCCGACTCGACGGTCGCCGCAGCGCTGCTCGTGGGCTGGCTGGCGTCGCGCCTGGGCTGGGAGGTCGGGAGCCTGATGGCCGACAAGCGCGACGGGGTGCTCCACGGCAAGGCGCACGCCAAGCGCCAGGACGTCGAGATCCGCCTGGTCCCCGAGCCCGGGCAGCAGGTGCGCGGCCTGGCGGGGATCACGGTCGAGACCGCATCCGGGCGCCACCTCGAGCTCGACCGCGGTCCCGGCGGGCTCAAGGCGCGCTACCGCAACACGGGCAAGGACGTCGAGCGCGAGTGGACGGTTCTCGGCGCATCGCGTGGCGAGGCCGGCATCCTCGGCGAGGGCATCCGCCAGGCGCTGCTGCGCGACCCGACCTACGGCCCGGCGCTCGACGCGGCGGCCGCGATGGTGCGCTGATGACCCCGACCGGCGGCATCGTCCCCGACACCGTCCTGGGCAGCGCGTTCCCACCGATCGCGGAGTACGCGTTCCTCTCGGACTGCGAGGCGTGCGCGCTCGTCGCGCCGAGCGGCAACATCGAGTGGATGTGCCTGCCGCGGTTCGACAGCCCGTCGGTCTTCGGCGCGCTGCTCGACCGCGACGCCGGCGGCTTCCGCCTCGGCCCGGCGGACACTCTCGTCCCCGCGTCCCGGCGCTACCTCCCCGGGACGATGATCCTGGAGACCACGTGGGGCACCCGGCTGGGCTGGCTGATCGTCCGCGACCTGCTGCTCGTGGGGCCGTGGCACCACGACAACGACCGGTCACACACCCACCGGCGCTCGCCCACCGACGACGACGCCGAGCACGTCCTGCTGCGCACACTGCGCTGCGTCAACGGCTCGGTGGAGGTGCACCTCGACTGCCAGCCGCTCTACGACTACGGGCGCGTCCACGCGCAGTGGGAGTACGACGGCCCCGGCTACAACTCCGCCGTCGCCACCTTCGAGGGCCACGACCTGACCCTGCGCATGACGACCGACCTACGCCTGGGCTTCGAGGGCTCTCGCGTGCGCGCTCGCACGACGCTGCACGACCAGGAGACGGCGTTCGTCGCCATGGCGTTCAGCGAGCACAACGGGCCCGAGAACCACGAGGACGCCTACCAGCGCGTGGTCCGCACGGCCGACTACTGGCACGAGTGGCTGTCGCACGGAGAGTTCCCGGACCACCCGTGGCGCGCGTTCCTGCAGCGCTCCGCGCTGACGCTCAAGGGGCTTACGTACGCGCCGACGGGCGCGATGGTCGCCGCGCCCACGACGTCGCTGCCCGAGACACCGCGCGGCGAGCGCAACTGGGATTACCGCTACACGTGGATCCGCGACTCCACGTTCATGCTCTGGGGCCTCTTCACGCTCGGCTTCGACTGGGAGGCCAACGACTTCTTCTACTTCATCGCCGACCTGGCCGAGCGCGACCCGGACATCCAGATCATGTACGGGATCGACGGCGAGCAGCGCCTCGACGAGAAGGAGCTGCCCCACCTCCACGGCTACGACGGCGCGAAGCCCGTGCGCATCGGCAACGGCGCGTTCGACCAGAAGCAGCACGACGTGTGGGGCGCGATGCTCGACTCGATCTTCCTGCACACGAAGTCGCGCGACCATCTCGCGGAGAGTCGCTGGCCGATAATCGAGAAGCTCGTCGACAACGCGTGCAAGCACTTCGACGAGCCCGACCGCGGGATCTGGGAGGTGCGCGGGGAGCCGAAGCACTTCGTGTCGTCGAAGGTCATGTGCTGGGTCGCGGCCGACCGCGGCGCCCGGCTGGCCGCCCTGCGCGAGGACACCGAGATGCACGATCGCTGGCGCGAGGCGGCGGACCGGATGCACGCCGACATCTGCGAGAAGGGCGTCGACAAGCGCGGCGTGTTCAAGCAGCACTACGACACCGACGCGCTCGACGCGAGCGCGCTGCTGCTGCCGCTCGTGCGCTTCCTGCCGCCCGACGACGAGCGCATCCGGGCGACCGTGCTGGCCATCTGCGAGGAGCTGACGACGCATGGCCTGGTCCTCCGCTACAAGGTCTCCGAGACCGACGACGGGATGTCCGGCGAGGAGGGCACCTTCACGATCTGCTCGTTCTGGCTGGTCTCGGCGCTCAGCGAGATCGGCGAGCACCAGCGCGCGCGGGACCTGTGCGAGCGGCTGCTGGGCTTCGCGTCGCCGCTGCAGCTGTACGCCGAGGAGATCGACCCGGCGTCCGGCCGCCACCTGGGCAACTTCCCGCAGGCGTTCACCCACCTGGCGCTCATCAACGCCGTCATGCACGTCATCCGCGCCGACGAGCAGGTGACGATCGACGCCCAGCCGCTGTCGGCGCGCCGCGACGACGCGGGGCTGGTGACCGGCGTATGAGGTTCACGACGGTGGCCGACGGCGAGGCGGCGGCCATGCGCGCCGCGCAGTCCGTCGCCCGCGAGGTCAGCGCCGCGGTGGCCGCGCGCGGGGTCGCCCATCTCGCGCTCGCCGGCGGCTCCACCCCACGGCGCTGCCACGAGCACCTCGCCCCGCTGATCGACGACTGGATGCCGATCCACATCTGGCTGTCGGACGAGCGAGCGGTGCCACCCAACGACGACGACTCGAACTTCAAGATGGTCTGCGAGTCGCTGCTGGACCGCATCGACATCCCCGCGGGCAACGTTCACCGGCCCCGCGGTGAGGACGGAGCCGAGGTGGCGGCCGACGGCTACGAGACCGACGTCCGCGAGACCGTCGGCGGCAACGGCGCGCCGGCGCTCGACGTGATCATGTGCGGGCTCGGGGAGGACGGCCACACGTGCTCGCTGTTCCCGGGCCACGACGAGATCCACATCGAGGACCGCCTGGTCGCTCCGGTGCACGACGCGCCCAAGCCCCCGCCGGACCGAATCACGTTCACGTTCCCGCTGCTGCACGCGGCGCGGCGGCTGATCCTGCTCGCCGCCGGCGCGTCGAAGGCCGACGCGATGGCCGCGGTGATCGCCCGGCCCGATCCGCACGTGCCGGCCTCGCTGCTGCGGTTCGGGCGCCTGGAGGTCATCGCGGACGACGCCGCCGTGCCGGCGCGCATCCGCCCGCGTGCCTAGACACGCGAATCCGGTCGAACGGCGACCGGGTACGGTCGCACGGGACATGGCGGAAACACGGGCCTAGACGTGCGGCCGGCGGACATGGACGTCACCAGGCGGGCGCACGCGGCGTTCAACAGCGGCGATGTCGACGCACTCCTCACCTCCGTGTCGCCGGAGGTCGTCTGGGAGGACCACGGGGGCTTCCCCGACCTGGCCGAGCTCTACCGCGGCCACGACGGCGTACGCCAGTGGTACCGGGACGCGATCGACGCGGCGTGGGAGAACTTCGGCGTCGAGATCCTCGGCATGCGTGACGCCGGCGGCGGCCGGCTGATCCAGGACGTGCGCATCACCGGCACGGCGCGCAGCACGGGAATGCAGGCGGAGCGGCGACTGAGCCACACGATCCGCGTCGTCGACGGCCTCATCGTCCACCGGGACAGCCACCCCGTGGAGGAGTGACGAAGACGTGTCGCAGACCGACCTCGAGGTGGCGTTGCGGGCGCTCCACGCGTTCAACCGTGGCGACCTCGCAGCCTTCGTCGCCTTCATGTCACCCGACGTCGTCTGGGAGGACCACTCGGGCTTCCCGGACCTGGAGGAGGTCTATCGCGGCCACGACGCGGTTCGGCAGTGGTACGAGATGGCGGTCACCGGCGTGTGGAAGGACTTCGACGCGGAGGACCTGGGCATGCGAGACGAGGGAGGCGGGCGCATCGTCCAAGACATCCGCATCGTCGGCACCACGCGCCACACGGAGATCCAGGCGGACCTGTTGCTGCACAGCACGTTGACCCTGGTCGACGGCCTCATCGTGCACCGCGACATCCGCCCCGCGGCGGCCTGACGGGTCCGGGCCCGGACGGGCGACCCGGTAGGGTCGTGACGCGCATGGCGGAGACGCTCGACGGCATCGCGGCGGGAACGATCGGGGAGCTCGGCGCGGTCCGCGACCGCACGTTCCAGCTCGTGGCGCACCTCGACGCGCAGCAGCTCGCGACCGTTGTCGACCCGATCATGAGCCCGCTCGACTGGGACCTCGGACACATCGCCGCCTACGAGGACCTGTGGCTCTGCCATCGACACGGCGGGCTCGACCTGGTGCGCGACGACCTCGCCGCGCTGTACGACGCATTCGAGACCCCCCGCGCCGTCCGCGGCGACCTCGAGATCCTGCGCGGCGACGAGTTGCACGCCTACCTGGGCGCGGTGCGCGAGCGCGCCGCGGAGGTGACGCGCGAGCGCGGCCTCGAGCCGCTGCTGCACGAGCTCGTCCTGCGCCATGAGCTCCAGCACACCGAGACGATGCTGCAGACGATGGCGCTGGCGGGCTGGCTGCCCGACAGCGCCGGCCGTCCGGAGCCCGTCGACGGCGACGGCATGGAGCTCGTCGACGTGCCCGCGGGGCCTTTCGCCATGGGCGCGGAGCCCGGCGGGTTCGCCTACGACAACGAGCGCGACCGGCGCGATGTCGAGCTGCCGGCGTTTTGCATCGGGCGCACCCCCGTCACGAACGCGAGCTGGCTCTCATTCTCCGAGGGCGGCGGCTATGTGCGCCGCGAGTGGTGGTCGCGCGAGGGCTGGGCGTGGAAGGAGGAGTACGACATCTCGGGGCACCCCGGGGCCTTGTCGGGAGGCGCGGACGCGCCCGTCGTCCACGTCTCCTGGTTCGAGGCCGAGGCCTTCTCGCGCTTCGCCGGCGCCCGACTGCCGAGCGAGGCGGAGTGGGAGAAGGCAGCGACATCGGACCTCCTCGAGGGCGTCGGATGCGTGTGGGAGTGGACCGCGTCGGAGTTCGCCGCGTATCCAGGTTTCGTGGCCCGCCCGTACCGCGAGTACTCCGAGCCCTTCTTCGACCGCGGCTACCGCGTCCTGCGCGGCGGGTCGTGCGCCACGCACCCGCGCGTGGCGACGACGACCTTCCGCAACTGGGATAAGCCGCTGCGCCGCCAGCTGTTCGCCGGCGTGAGGCTCGCCGCATGACGCTGCTCGACGACCACCTGGCCGTGGCCGCGGAGCGGTCACTCGCCGACGACGTCCTCGACGGGCTGACTCGCCCGTTCAAGGAGCTGCCGCCCAAGCACTTCTACGACACGCGCGGATCCGAGCTCTTCGACCGCATCTGCGAGCTGCCCGAGTACTACCCCACGCGCACCGAGCGCTCGATCCTCTCCAGCCGCGGGCCCGAGATCATGGAGGGCGTCGACGAGCTCGTGGAGCTCGGGTCGGGCTCGGCGGACAAGGCCAGGATCCTGCTGGCCGCGGGCGGCGCGCGGCGGTACGTCGGCGTCGACGTGTCCGAGTCCGCGCTGCGGGGCGCCGCCGCGCAGCTGGCCGCCGACCTGCCGCACGTGCGCATCCACGGCGTGGTCGCGGACTTCGAGCGCCACCTCGACCGCCTGCCGGCCGCCGAGGGACCGCGCCTCGTCGCGTTCCTGGGCGGCACGATCGGCAACTTCCCGCCGGGCAGCCGCCGCCGCTTCCTGCGGCGGCTGGCGAAGGGGCTGGGCCCCGACGACCGGCTGCTGCTGGGGACGGACCTCGTCAAGGACCCGGCGATCCTCGAGGCGGCCTACAACGACGCTGAGGGCGTCACGGCGGAGTTCAACCTCAACGTCCTGCGCGTGCTCAACCGCGAGCTCGGCGCGGACTTCGACCTCGACGCGTTCGAGCACGTCGCGTTCTTCGACCGCGAGCGCGAGTGGATCGAGATGCGCCTGCGCGCGCTGCGCCCGCAGCTCGTGACGATCCCCGCCCTGGGCCTGCGCGTGAGCCTCACCCACCGCGAAGAGATCCGCACGGAGATCAGCGCGAAGTTCACGCACGAGCGGCTGTCGGGCGACCTGGCCGCCGCGGGCCTGGCGATCGACGAGGTCCTGACGGACCCCGACGGTCTCTTCGCGCTCTCGCTGTCGCGGCCGGTGGGGGTCTAGGCGTCGAAGTCCTTGTCGCGGCCGTCGCCGGGCCACGGCGCCAGGACGAGCAGCAGCGTCGCGTCCTGCTTGGCCCGCACCTCGTGGCGCTCGTGGGGATCGAAGTGGGCGACGACCCCGGCGCCCGCGGTCGTGCTCTGACCGTTCTGTGCGACCTCGACCTCGCCGGCGTGCACGTGGAGCCACGCGTGCTCGTGGACCTCGTGATCCTGGAGCTCCTCGCCCGCTGGAAGGTTGATCGCGATGGCGCGCGCGGCGCCGTCGTCGGAGCGCAGCACCTGCGGATGACGGGGCTCGACGTCCAGCTCGCTGAGGTTCCAGGTGTCCATGGGCACACTGTCTACCACCACCGCGGACCAGTCGAAAATCCCAGGCCGCGCATCCTCACGCGAACGTGTACGTTTCTCTGTCGCCCGGAAACGGGTGCATCGGTCTGGCAGAGCGCGGTCTCGTCCGGGGAGCGGCGCCGCTCGACTGGCAAACGAGGACGCAATCGACGCGACGGACGTACTCGCCGCCATGCAGCGGATGGCGACGGTGGCCGAGGCTGCCTACGACACCGACTCCGTGCACGCCGCCGTGGCGGTGGAGCTGCTCGTCGCGCTGCGCGCCGACCAGGTGCACGTGCTCGCGACCGAACCGGACCGCGAGGGCACCCTGCGATGCCTCGTCTTCCTTCCCGGCAGGCCCGCCGCCGCGTACCGGCTGGAGGCCGGCGCCGTCCCGCCGGGCGTCGAATGGGTCGCGGCGACCGGGTTGCCCCTCGTGGTGCCGTGGTCGCGCGCCGGGGCCACGCTGCCCGGCGTCCTGACCGACGACTGGCACGTCGCGAGCGCCCTCATCGTCCCGGTGCCCGGAGACGGTCGTGCCCGGGCCGTCGCGCTGACGGCGAGCCACGCTGAACGCGCGTTCGACGAGTACGAGGTGCAGGTGGCCCAGACGCTCGCCGCGCAGGCCGCGGCGGCGCTCGCAATGGTCGAGGCCCGTGCCGCCGCGAGCCACGACGCTCTCACCGGTTGCCTGAACCAGGGCGCGATGCTGCGCCGCCTCGGCGAGGAATTGGCGCGCGCGCGGCGCGAGGGTGGGGCACTCGGCGTGCTGCTCATCGACCTCGACGACTTCAAGGCGATCAACGACCGCCACGGGCACCTTGTCGGCGACGGCGTGCTGCGACAGGTCGGCGAGACGCTGCGCCAGGAGTTCCGCTCCAACGACTGCGTGGCGCGGTGGGGCGGTGACGAGTTCGTCGTGATCCTGTCGGGCACCCACGGCCCGCGGGCCGAGATCGCCGCGCGCCGCGCGCTGCACCGGATCCACGAGATCAACGTCCTCTCCAACGGCCGCCACGAGGCGGTGTCGGCCTCGATCGGCATGTCGAGCAGCGACGACCCCACCTCGGCCGACGAGCTGCTCGCGAACGCCGACACCGCCCTGCGCGAGGCCAAGCGCAGCGGCAAGGACCGCCTGGGCTTCGCCGCCGCGCACGGGCCTTCGGGCGCCAGATAGGGTCTCGCGCCATGCGAATCGAGGGCAGTGGAGCGATCGTCGTCGGCGGCGCGTCCGGGCTCGGCGAGGCAACCACCCGGCGCCTGGTCGACAACGGAGCGCAGGTCGTCGTGGCCGACGTCAACGAGGAGAAGGGCAACGCGCTCGCGAGCGAGCTCGAAGGCCAGGTCAGCTTCGTCAAGGCCGACGTGTGCAACGCCGAGGAGGTGGCCGCCGCCGTGACCGAGGCCGCCAAGGCGCCCGGTGGCCTGCGGATCTCGATGCACTGCGCGGGCGTCGGCTGGGCCGAGCGCGTCGCCAGCTCCCGCGGCCCGCACCAGCTCGAGTTCTTCGAGAAGGTCATCGCGATCAACCTGATCGGGACCTTCAACGCGCTGCGCTTCGCCGCCAGCGCGATGCTGCCCAACGACCCCGACGCCGAGGGCGAGCGCGGGGTGTGCGTCAACACCGCGTCGATCGCCGCCTTCGACGGCCAGATCGGACAGATCGCCTACTCCGCCAGCAAGGGCGGGGTCGTGGGCATGACGCTGCCGGCCGCGCGCGACCTGTCGCGCAACGGCATCCGCGTGAACACCATCGCTCCCGGGCTGTTCGACACGCCGCTGCTC
>DAINCW010000098.1:0-9603 GCA_036732205.1 Solirubrobacteraceae bacterium
CATCTCTCTCCCTCGAAGCTGCCGTTGCGTCGCGCCCGAAGGGGCGCTCACCCACACCCCGCGGCAGGCTGGCGCTAGTCGCGCTTCGCGCGGCTTGGCTGCACCCGCTTCGGCTCGCCCGGCTGCTTGGCGAAGTTCGGCGGCCATGGCGCGTCCCCCAGGCCCTCCTCCTCGTCGCGCCGGGCGAGGTCGAGCAGCGCGTCGAGCGAGTGGTGAACGTCGTCGATCGTCGCCGTCGGGTCGCCGCGCTGCTTCAGCCGCGCCGGAACCGTGTCCAGGCGCAGGTCCTCGGGCTCCACGTCACCGACCTCGTCCCATTCCAGCGGCGTCGAGACGCGCGCGTCGGGCACCGGTCGCACCGAGTACTGCGAGGCCACCGTGCGGTCGCGCGCGTTCTGGTTGTAGTCGAGGAACACGCCGACGCGCTCCTCCTTCCACCACTTCGACGTCGCGCGGCCCGGCATCCGCCGCTCCACCTCGCGCGCCAGCGCCAGCGCCGCCCGGCGCACCTCGGTGAAGTCCCACCGCGGCTCGATGCGCACGTTGACGTGGATGCCGCGCGAGCCCGACGTCTTCGGGTAGCCGCGCAGGCCGTGCTCCTCGAGGACGTCCTTCGCGCACAGCGCCACCTCCCGCACCTCCGACCACGCCACGTCCGGCTGCGGGTCGAGGTCCACGCGCAGCTCGTCGGGATGGTCGAGATCGGCGCGGCGCACCGGCCACGGGTTCCAGTCGATGTTGCCTAGGTTGACCGCCCACACGAGGTGCGCCGCATCGTTGGGACACAGCTCGGTCGCGCTGCGCCCGCTGGGGAACTGCACCGTTGCGGTCTGAAGCCACTCCGGCCGCTTCTCCGGTACGCGCTTTTGGAAGAAGAACTCGCCCTCGATCCCGTCCTTCCAGCGTTTGAGCACCGTCGGCCGGTCGTACAGCCCGCGGATCGTGGCCTCCGCGCACTCGATGTAGAACTGCGCGAGGTCGAGCTTCGTCCAGCCCGGGCCCGGGAAGACGACCTTGCCGGGCGACGAGAACCGCAGCTCGTGGCCCGCCACCTCCAGCTCCGTGTACTCGCGCTTGGGCATGCGTGGGAGAGGATGCCGGGCCATGCGCCTGCTCGTCGCCCCGGACGCCTTCAAGGGGACCTTCCGCGCCACGCAGGTCGCGGCGGCCATCGGTCGCGGCCTGGAGTCCGAGGGCCTCGAGCCGCCCGACCTCTGCCCCGTCGCCGACGGCGGCGAGGGCACGGCCGAGGTGCTGCTGACGGCGCTCGGCGGCGACACCGCCGCGACGACCGCCCGCGACCCGCTCGGACGGGAGATCCGTGCCGGGTTCGCGCTGGTCGAGGATGGCGACACGGCGATCGTCGAGGTCGCGGAGGCCACGGGCCTGCAGCGCGTGTGCAGGGCCGATCGCGACCCAGAGGCCGCGTCCAGCGCCGGCACCGGTGACCTGATCGCCGCGGCCGTGGAGACCGGCGCGCAGGTCGTGCTCGTCTGCGCGGGCGGCAGCGCGACCACGGACGGCGGTGCGGGCGCGATCGCCGCGATCGAGGAGACCGGCGGGCTGCGCGGCACCCGCCTCGTCGTGCTGTGCGACGTGCGCACCCGCTGGGAGGACGCCGCCGCGACGTTCGCGCCGCAGAAGGGCGCGGACCCCGCCGCCGTGAGGCGCCTGCGCCGCCGGCTCGACACGCTCGCGAAGCGGCTTCCCCGCGACCCGCGCGGCATCGCGATGACCGGCGCGGCGGGCGGCCTCGCCGGCGGGCTGTGGGCCACGTTCGGCGCACGGCTGGAGGCCGGGGCGCCCTTCGTCCTCGACGCCCTGGGCTACGACGCGCGGATGCGGGCGGCGTTCGCCGTCGTGTGCGGCGAGGGGCGGCTGGACGCAACCACGCTGGAGGGCAAGATCGCCGCCGAGGTCGCGGTGCGCGCGCGCCAGGCCGGCGTGCCCACGCACGCGATCGTCGGCCAGGCAGCCCTCGACAGCTTCGGCCTGCGCATCCTCGACCTCGGGCACGTGCTCGAGGCCACGACCCTGGCCGAGATCGAGGCCGCTGGGGCCGAGCTGGCCCGCCGGCTGGCGGTGGACACGCAGCCGGCCGGCACGGGCGCGTAGGGTCTTCGCCGATGCCCGAGCGCCAGCCCCGCCGCGCCGTCGTGGTCGGCGCGGGGTCGTTCGGCACCGCGGTCGCGGTGCTCCTCGCGCGCGGCGGCCTGCGCACCACGCTCCAGGCGCGCACCTCCGAGCAGGCCGAGCGCCTGCGCACCGATCGCGAGAACCGCATCTACCTGCCCGGGACCGAGCTGCCGCGCGAGCTGCGCGTCGAGGCGGTCAGCGCCGGCCTGAGCCGGGCCGACCTGGTCTTCCTGGGCGTCCCGTCGCGGGGCCTCGACCAGGTCATCGCTGGGCTGCCGGCGGCCGGGCTGCGGCGCCGCGCCGCCATCGTCTCGCTGGCCAAGGGGCTCGTGCCGCCGAACGGCACGCCGCCGACGGTGATGCTCTCGGACGGCTTCGGCGCCTCGCGCGTGGCCTGCATCGGTGGCCCGGCGCACGCCCGCGAGATGGTCGGCGAGGGCGCAGCCCTGGTCGCCGCCTCGGCGTCCGACCGCCTGGCGAGCCTCATCGCGCAGGTCTTCAGCCGCGCGGGCGTCGTGTGCGAGGAGAGCAACGATCCCGTGGGGGTGGAGCTCGCCGGGGCCGCCAAGAACGCCGCTGCGCTTGCCGCCGGCGCGACCGAGGCCCAGGGCCTCAACGCGGCCGGCGCGGCGGCCGGCCACATCTTCGCGGAGGTGTGGGCCTGGGCCGAGTCACAGGGCGGGCACGCCGAGTCGTTCATCGGCCTCGCCGGAACGGGCGACCTCGTCGGCACCGCGCTCGCGCCCCAGAGCCGCAACCGCCGCGCGGGCGAGCTGCTCGCGCAGGGCGTCCCGAGCGCCGAGATCCCAGCGCGGATCGGCCAGGCCGTCGAGGCGCTCGACCTCGTGCCGATGCTGCACACCGCGCTCGATACCGCCGGTGTCGAGGCGCCCGTGACCGCGGGGCTCGCGCGGCTGATCGCGGGCGACCTGCCGCTGGACGGCTGGATCGAGCTGGTGCGCACGACCGTTCCCCGCCCGGCCCGGTGGCGGCGCGTGCGGCCGACCGGGGGGTTCTGGTCGCGCGCGTGGGGACGTGTGCGAGGGCTGTTCAGGCCGGCGCGCCGCGAGCTTCCGCGAGGCTCGTGACGACCGCCTCGTAGACCCCGTCGCCGTGCGCGGCCTCGGCCACGCGCACGTTGTCGAGCTCGGCCATCGCCTCACGCAGCGTCGGGTCGCGCTCCACCGCGTTGGCGACGAGCCAGAAGGTGCCGACGAGCGACGCCAGCTCGAGGTCCTCGCGCGAGTCGCCGACGCCGATCGCCTCCTCGCGCGACACGTCGCGGATGCGCATGTGCCGCGCGACGGCCCCGGCCTTGCTCGCCTCGACGGGAACCAGGTGGTACGCGCGCACCTGCGGCAGGGCGGCGAGCGCCGGCGACCGGTGCCCGACCACACCGTTGTCGACGAGGCGCAGGGCGCCCAGGCCCCGGGCCGCCAGCAGGTCGTCGACCTCGAACGCTTCGACCAGCCCGCGGAACAGGTGCGAGACCTCGCGTTCGACGTGCCACGGGTCGTGGTACTCCAGGCGACCCGCGAATTGCTCGAGCAGCAGCGCCGGCGCGCCCGTGGCCTCGATCTGCTCGTGGACCGTGGTCGCGCCGTGGGGGTCGAACCCGCCGACGTGCCATTCCTCCTCGCCGTCGACGACCAGGCACGCGCCCGCCTCGAAGACGTACGCGGACTGGCCGAGCAGGCGCGCGGGCTCCGCCACCTGCGCCTTGCGGCGCCCCGACACGAGGACGACCTCGACCCCTGCTCGCAGGCAGGCCTCCATCGCCCGCGCGCCGAGCAGGCTGATCGCGCCCTCGCCGTCGTGCAGCAGCGACGCGTCGCGGCCGAGCAGCGTGCCGTCGAGGTCGACGTAGGCGCAGCGCAGGCTCACGGGCGGTGGGCCGGGCGCTCGGGCACGCCCTCGACGTCGACGCCGGCCCGCGAGGCGACCACGCGCAGCACGGCCTCCGCCATCGGCGTCAGCGCCTGGAGGGGCTGGTGCGCGTTGCTCATCGTCCCCAGGTCGACCTGGGCCATCCGCTCGAGGCCGACAGCGCGCCACACGTCGATGAGCATCGCCGTCTCCACGCCGTAGCCGGTCGCGAACGGCAGGCGCTCGAGCAGCTCTCTGCGCGCCGCGACCTCGCCCGCCAGCGGCTGGCGCACGTCGGCGAGCTCGGGGAAGAACACCCGCAGCGCCGGGCGGGCCATCAGGTGGTTCACGCGCCCGCCGCCGGCCGGGTCCTCGCCGAGCGGCCGGCGGTAGAACGCCTTGACGAAGTCCACGTCGTCGTCGGTCAGCAGCGGCCCGCACAGCCCGGTGACGAAGTGGGCGCCGAAGTCCTCCGTGTCCGCGTCCACGAAGCAGACGACGTCCTCGCGCAGCACGGTCAGCGCGCGCCACATCGCGTCGCCCTTGCCGCGCACAGGCCCGGCATCCGGCACGAGCTCGGCCTCCTGGTGCACGACCGCGCCCGCGGCGAGCGCCACGTCCGCCGTCCCGTCCGCTGACGCGGCGTCCACGACGACAACCTCGCCGACGAACGGCAGCGCCTGGACGGCCTCGACGATGGCGCCGACCGTCCCGGCGCACTCCTTGGCGGGCAGGCACACGGACGCGTTCCCGCTCAGTGCGGCCGCGTCGAAGTCGCCGTGGTGATGGGAGCGCATCGGTCGCCTATCGTGGCAAGGGATGGCCGTCGTGTCCGCCAAGCAGCCCTGGAGCGACCTGCTCGACGCCGGTCGCGCCGACGAGCGCCTCGTCCGCGAGGCCTTCGAGGGGAGCCGCCAGGCCGTGCTGGCCGACCCGCCGCCGCTGCATCCCAAGCTGCTCGAGGCTCTCGCGCACGCGGGCGTGGACCGCCTCTACTCCCACCAGGCCGACGCGGTCCACGCCGCCATGGCCGGGCCGTTCATCGTCACAAGCGGCACCGCCAGCGGGAAATCCATGTGCTTCAACCTCCCGACGCTCAACCACCTGCTCCAGGTGCCCACGGCGCGGGCGATCTACCTCTACCCGACCAAGGCGCTCGCCCAGGACCAGGCGCGGGGGCTGAACGCGTTCGGCCTGACCAAGCAGGTCCGGCCCGCGATCTACGACGGCGACACGCCGCGCGAGGCACGCTCGGCGCTCCGCCGCAACGCGAACGTCGTCCTGACCAACCCCGACATGCTCCATGTCGGGATCCTGCCCAACCACCGGGCGTGGGCCAACCTCTTCACGAACCTCGCGGTCGTAGTCGTCGACGAGGCGCACGTCTACCGCGGCGTGTTCGGCTCGCACGTCGCGAACGTCCTGCGCCGGCTGCGGCGCGTGGCCGCCGCCTACGGCTCCGAGCCGCGCATCCTGATGGCCAGCGCGACGATCGCGAACCCCGTCGAGCTGGCCGAGCGCCTCACGGGCCTCGAGGACGTCGCGCTGATCGACAACGACGGCTCGCCGTCCGCGACGCGCCAGATCGCCATGTGGAACCCGCCGATCGTCGACGAGACGCTCGCCCGGCGCCGCTCGGTCATGGGCGGGGCGGCCGACCTGCTGCGCGACCTCGTCGTCGCCGGCGCGCGGACCA
This sequence comes from Solirubrobacteraceae bacterium, assembly GCA_036732205.1. Classification (GTDB taxonomy): domain Bacteria; phylum Actinomycetota; class Thermoleophilia; order Solirubrobacterales; family Solirubrobacteraceae; genus VAWY01. The sequence goes on from DAINCW010000098.1 coordinate 5,699, forward strand.
TCTGCTTCATCAAGTCGCGCCGCGGCGTGGAGCTCGTCTCGAAGATCGTGTCCGAGCTGCTGGCCGACGCGCATCCGGCCCTCGCCGACAGCGTCGCCCCCTATCGCGCGGGCTACACGCCCCAGCAGCGCCGGGAGATCGAGGCGCGCCTGGTCGCGGGCGACCTGCGCTGCGTCGTGACGACGGACGCGCTCGAGCTGGGCATCGACATCGGCGCGCTCGATGCGTGCGTCGTCGTCACGTTCCCGGGGACGGTCGCCTCGCTGCGGCAGATGTGGGGCCGCGCGGGGCGCCGTAGCGCCGGCCTCGCCGTCTACATCGCGGGCGAGGACGCGCTCGACCAGTTCTTCTGCCGCCATCCCGACCAGTTCCTCGAGCGCCCGGTCGAGGCCGCCATCCTCGACCACGCCAACGAGGAGATCCACCGGGCGCACCTCGTCTGCGCCGCCCACGAGGGCCCGCTCGCCGCCGGCGACAGCGAGTTCCTCGGCGAGGGCTGGACCGAGCACGCGAACGCGCTGGTCAGCGCCGGGATCCTGCGCGAGAAGGCCGGGACCTACCTGCTGCGCCATCCCGAGGACTACCCGGCCGCTCGCATCTCGCTGCGCTCGGCGTCGCCCGACAGCTTCGCGGTGGTCAACACCGACTCCGGGGAAATCATGGGCACGGTCGAGGCGGCGCGCGCGTTCACGACCACGCACCAGGGCGCCATCTACCTCCACCAGGCGCGCTCCTACGAGGTGCTCGACCTCGACCTCGAGGCGCGCCGCGCGATGGTCCGCCCCTTCCACGGCGACTGGTACACCCAGCCCAAGAAGGAGACGGTGACCCACGTCGAGCGCCTCATCGAGCGCCGCGACACGATGGGCGTGACGCTGTCCTTCGGGCTCGTGTCGGTCACCGAGACGGTGCTCGCCTACCAGCGCAAGCGCCTGCCCAGCCACGAGCAGATCGACATCCAGGCGCTCGACCTGCCGCAGACCACGTTCTCCACACAGGCGCTCTGGTACGAGCTCGACGACGACCTGCTGGCCGAGGACTTCCCGACGGAGGTCCTGCTCGGCGCGCTGCACGCCGCCGAGCACACGCAGATCGCGGTGCTCCCGCTGCTCGCGATGTGCGACCGCTGGGACATCGGCGGCCTGTCGACCAACATGCACCCGCAGACGGGCGGACCGACGATCTTCATCTACGACGGCCACCCGGGCGGCGTGGGGATCACGCGCCGTGCGTACCAGGAGTTCGAGACCCTCGTCGCCGACGCGCACCGCCTCATCTGCGAATGCCCGTGCAAGGCCGGGTGCCCGTCATGCGTGCAGTCGCCGAAGTGCGGGAACCTCAACGAGCCGCTGAGCAAGGCCGGGGCGCGCGAGCTGATGGCGCGCATGCTCGAGCGCTGACGAACGTCCGGGTGGACGGCCCTCCGGCCGCTGTTACAGGCATGACCGCGGTATGCGCGGAGCAGGAGGCGGGGAGCCGCCGTGAGCCTCGCATCAGACTCGGTGTCGCAATGGTGCGCAAACCCCATTGCAGGGTCCGATTCGGCGAGCGCGGGCCGTTTGACGGTGTATGCGCTTCACCGCGATCGCGACCGCCGCACTGCTGGTCTCCCCGGCCGCCGCGTCGGCGGCGCAGGGGGGCTCAGCCTACCCGCGCCCTGACGGCGGGAGCCAGTTCGGCGCGTCGGTCAGCGCCCATCCGAAGCCCAAGCCCAAGCCCCGCCCCAAGCCCAAGCCGAAGCCCCATCCCAAGCCGCCCGCCCAGGCTCCCACCCCGCCGCCGAGCGGCGACACCGCGTTCCCGGTGACCGGGGCCCACTCCTACGGCGACCCCTTCGGCGCCCCGCGCAAGGGCTACTCGCACCAGGGCCAGGATGTCCTGGCCGCAGAGGGGACGCCGGTCGTCGCCCCGACGGCGGGGACGATCCTCACCGTCGGCTACCAGGCTTCCGCCGCCGGCTACTACGTCGCCGAGACCTCGGTCGACGGGCGCACGTTCTTCTTCGCGCACTGCCAGAGGGACTCGACGACGGTCGCCGCGGGCGCGGCCGTGCACGCCGGGCAGCAGCTCTGCCGCGTCGGCCACACGGGCGACGCCACCGGGCCGCACCTGCACTTCGAGATCTGGGTGGGCGGCTGGCACACCGGCGGCCACCCGATCGACCCGCTGCCGCAGCTGCGCGCCTGGGACCACTGAGCCCCGCTTCGTCTCGTTTGCCGGCGTAGGCGATGATGGGCCGATGCCCGACCCGCCTGCTAGCCAGGAGGCAGCGGTCTTCGATGCCGTGCTGCTGTCGGAGCGTCTCGAGCGGACCGTGTCGCCGGCCGAGATCGCGTCGCAGGGCGGACTCGCCGTAGACCGGATCGCCGAGATGATGGAGGCCTTCGGCCTGCCGGGGCCGGCAGCGCAGGAGCCGGCCTTCACTCCCGCGGAGGCACGCGTGTTGATCGAGCTCGGGAGGCTGGACGAGCTCTGGCCGGCCGACGTTCGCACGCAGGTTGCACGCGCCTATGGAGCCATGCTGTCCGGGGTCGCCCGCGCCGAGGTGCAGGCGTTTCAGATGCACACGCAGCAACTGGTTCGCGATCAGGGCGGCGACGCCGCCACGCAGCTGCACGCCCTCAAGTCAGCGTTAGAGCAGCTGCTCCCGCTCGCCGACCCGCTGCTGCTGGGCGTGCACCGCCGCTGGATCGAGCACGAGCTCGGCCAGCGAGCGGTCAGCGTGGCGGAGCAGCGGGCCGGTGCCGGCAGGTTGCCGGGCGCCGCAGAGGTGACGTTCCTGTTCTGTGATCTGAAGGACTTCACCGCGTACACGCAGGCCAACGGCGACGCAGCCGCGATCACCGCGATCGAGCGGTTCCTCGATGTCGTCGCCCACGAGCGAGGCGACGACGGCGAGCTCATCAAGTCGGTCGGCGACGGTGCGATGCTCGTCTACGACGACCCGGCCGAGGCGGTGGCAGCGGGCTTGCGCGTCATTGCCGCGATCCGCGCGACCGAGTTGCCCGGAGTGCACGCGAGCGTCCATCGCGGCATCGCGATCGTGCGCTCGGGCGACTACTTCGGCAGCGCGGTCAACCTCGCCGCGCGGCTGCTCGGAGTCGCCGGCCGCGACGAGCTGATCGCGACCGACACGGTCGTGGGACCGTCCCATGACACGTTCGCGTGGGAAGCGCTCGGCGAGCGCACGCTCCGCGGCGTCTCGAGTCCGGTCGCGGTCCACCGCCTCGTTCCGGCGCCGTGACCAGCCTGCGCGACGGGCTCGTGGTGGAGGGCTGGGAGTACAACACGACGGAGCAGGCGCTGGCAGCCGTGGACTCCGGGCTGTCGTAGTCCCGCCCGCGGGGAGCGGTCACCAGCTCCCGCCGTGGCAGCCGCCGGGCGTCTGGCCGCGGCACGTCAGCGCGATCGTCCCGGCGGCGCCCTTCGCGACCGTGAAGCTGTTGCCCGACTCCGAATGCGCCGTGATCGTGTAGCCGCTGGCGGTCGCCGCCACCTCGACCTGCCCGCGACCCGTCCCGAGCGCCGGTGTCGCCTGCCCGCCGATGCCCCGCAGCCGGCTCGCGCTCCCGCACCCGGTGTAGGTCTGGTGGTCCGTGAAACAGGTCTCGAGAAGGGTCTCGACGTTGCGAGCGTCGGCCTTGGCCTGCGCGTCCTGCTGCACACCGGCGCCCGGCGGGGCGGCTGCGCTCGAGGATGACGAGCCCTTGCTTGAGGAGCCGCCGCACCCGGCGACGGCGAGGGCGGCGAGGACGGGCACGACGAGGAGGCGGGACGAATGGGAGGGCATCTCTCGACCCTACCCCGGCCGCTACCCTGAGCAATCGCTCGGCGAGATAGCTCAGTTGGTAGAGCACACGACTGAAAATCGTGGTGTCCCCGGTTCGAGTCCGGGTCTCGCCATC
>DAINCW010000099.1:0-9563 GCA_036732205.1 Solirubrobacteraceae bacterium
TCCTGGCCGAGTACACGGTGCGACCGCGCCGCCCGACCCCGACGGGCCGGCCGCTGCGGGTGCGCGGGCGCGTGGTCGAGCTCGACGAGCGCGGGGCCCTCACCGAGTCCACCGTGGAGCACAACGGCGAGATCACCGCCACGGCTGCCGGGCGCTACGTGCGGCTGGGCTGATGCCCGCAACTTGCGCCCGCGGCCCACGTCGGCGAGGGTCGTGATCGTGCGTCGCTGCCTGCTTGCCCTCACCGTGGCCGCCGCCGTGCTTCCCGCCGCGACGCGGGCGGACACCCAGCTCGCCGCCAACGGCGACTGCGTCTCAGCGCACGCCGGTGCCGTCAGCTGGGTCGCGAGCCCGGAGGACTCCGCCACGCTCACCGTGCTCCAGGGCGGCGCAACCTCGATGCCGCCCGTGACTGGGACGAACCCGTGCGCGCAGCTCGGGCCGCGCGGCGGCGCCATCGTCGCCTACACGCAGCGCTGCAACCGGCGCGCCGGAGCCGACGCTTCGCCGGTCGCCTGCACGCCACTCGCCGTGCCGCTGGGCGGCGGCGCCACGCAGACCCTGCACCTGCACAACCTGCACGCGGGCAGCGGCACGCGGATCTTCGGCTGGAACGGGCTGCTGGCGTACGTTGGCAACACGCGGTGGTGGCTGCGGCCGGCGCACGGTGCCGAGGTCGGCATGCCCGGCGGGCTGAACACCGTCGTGGGCGACCTGCGCGGCACGACGGTCGCGTACCTGGGCCAGACCCAAGGGCCGGCCGACGGCAACCCGTATGGCCCGCCTGAGACGAGCACCGTCACCCTTCGCTTCGGCATGCACCACCCGCACACGTGCACCGTCGCCAGCGCGACGTGGGTCCGCGGGGCGCAGCCGTCGGGCTCGATCCTGCTCGCGCCACGGCTGGACGGCGCCTACGTCTACTGGGTCGACTCCGACCAGGCTGCGCGCACCGACGTCCTGCGCCGCGCCCACGCCGCGTGCGGCGGTCCGCCGGTCCAGACCGCATCGGCGTCCCTTCCGTTCGGCACGAACAGCTTCGACGTCGCCGGCGGCACGCTCTTCTACTCGAGCTCGAGCCTCGGCGTCGCACCCGCGACCGACGGCGTCTGGCGCGCGGACCCGCTGACGTTCGCCTGAGCCGCGGCCCTCAGGCCGCGAGCTTGCGGCAGATCTCGGCGAGCGAGCGCTTCTCGTCCTCGTCGAGGACCGAGAAGGTGTCCGAGACGCGCAGCGTGTGCTCGGGGAACAGCCGGTCGACGATCTCGCGCCCGGGCGGGGTGAGGATCACCGAGGCGGCGCGGCGGTCCTGCGGAAGGCGGCGGCGCAGCACGAAGCCGCGCGTCTCCAGCGTCGAGACGACCTCGGTCGCGTTGGCCTTGGACGTCCGCAGCCGCTTGCGCAGGGTGCGCAGCTCGGCCTCGCCGCCGGCCGTCGTCAGAAGCACCAGGACCGAGAAGCCCGTGGCCGAGATTCCCTCGCGCTCGAGGTCCGCCGAAAGCCGGCGGCGAACGTTCGCCTCCGCGCGCAGCAGGGACTCCAGTGCACGGTGGGCCAGCGGGTCGCCCGGAACGAGGCTCATCGACCGAGGACCGTAGCCCCCGGTGCGGACGGCTCGGACCCGAACCCTCAGACGGTGGTGGCCGCCGCCGGGAGGTCGGCGTCGAGCCCGGCGGGAAGACCGGCGAGGCGATCGAGCAGCGCGTCGCGCGCCTTCATCGGCGTGGAGCCGAGACGGGGCATCGTGGACGAGCCGGTCTCGGGCATCGCCCCGCGGAAGTCGACGATGTCGACGCCCGGCGCCGCACGGCGCGACGCGAAGACCAGCCGCCCGAGCATGTCGAGCGGGGCGGAGCGCCCCGACAGGACGACCGTCGTGGGCGCGAGCGCGCGAAGGGCGCGCGCGACACGCTCGTGATCGAGGTCGACCGCGAGCGTCAGGGTTCGCAGGCCGCTGCGCCGCAGGCACAGCTCGAAGGCCTGGATGTACAGCGCGTCCACGTCGAGCGGGCCGCTGCCGTCGAAGATCAGGACGCCGTCGGCGCGGTGCGCGGGCGGCGCGACGCGCTGGACAGCGGCGAGCCAGCCGGTGGCGTAACGCCACGCGAAGCCCAGCTCGGGCGAGCGCGCCTGGGCGGCGAGCTCGGTGACGGCGGGCAGCAGGACCTCCTCGACCGTGCGCTCGACCGAGCGCACCGCGAGGCTCTCCTCCAGCAGCCGGTCGGCCTTGGTCTCGTCGAAGCTCACGAACGCGTCCCGCATGCGGAACTCCGTGGCCGGGCCCTCGCCGCGCTCACGCGCGATCGAGATGGCGGACGAGATGTTCTGCGTCTCCGCGAAGGCCTGGCGCAGCGCCTCGATCTCCTGAAGCTCGAACTGCCGGTGGCCACCCTGGGTCCGGCGCGGCTGCGGATAGCCGAAGCGGCGCTCCCAGGACCGAAGCGTGTTCGGGCTGACCCCGAGCATGACGGCAGCTGCGTTGGTGCGGACGACGCTCATGGACCAAGTTGTCGAGCTTTGGCCCGATTTGGGCAAGGAACGCAAGCAGCGGTGCATCCTGCACGTGTCGTTGCAGCCGCAGGAGCGGTCTAGTCGCCGTCGACGCCGGCCGGGTCACCCTGCTCGAGGGACTCGAGGAAGGTGTCGATCTGGTCGCGGCTGAACCGCCGCTGGCCCCCGGGCGTGCGGTAGCTGCGCAGCGCGCCGGCATCCGACCACCGGCGAATGGTGCTGAGCGAGACGCCGAGCGCACGGGCGGCCTGGGACGTGGACAGTCCGAGGCGGTTCGTGGTGACGGGAGGTGCGGTCATGGGCTGGTTGTACGCCCCGATGGCGAGCGGTGAAGCGCTGCGACCGCCTTTGCGCAGCTTTCGCGACCCCAAAGGGCCCGCTGCGCGCAGGACTCGCGCGGTTCCGGACGGTCGTTGTACGGACCCCTGATCAGGCCGGGTGATGGCCAAACCTCCCTATCCCGCGCCGAGCACCGCCCACCGCCCGCGAGCGAAGCGCGCGCCGGTCGTCAACAGACGCACGGCCATGAGCGCGAGCAGCGCCGCCCACAGCGCCGTGAGGGTGCTCGCGGCCAGGGCGATCGGCGCGAACACGACCAGCGCGGCGACCATGGCGCCGGCGAGGTAGCACACCTCGCCGGCGCCGTGCAAGCGGGCGACCTGGGCCGTCGTGCCGTACGACAGGAAGTCCGAGAGCTGGAGCAGCGCCGTGACCAGCGTGCCCGCGAGCGCGAGGGCCCCGAGCTGCGGCGTGCCGAGGTGCCCGACGATCGCTGTGTCGGCCAGGATGTACAGCGGGCCCGCCGCGAGCGCGCCGAGCGCGGGCACCGCGAAGGCGAGGATCTCCCGGTCGTGGGGCGAGCGGCGGCGCAGCGCGGAGCGCAGTGACGGCGAGCGGACCACGCCGCCACCCTACGATCCGAGCCGTGTCCCGCTGTCTCGTTGCGCTCGCCCTGTTCCTCGCGCTCGTCGCCGCGGGCTGTGGCGGTCAGCCGGCCCCGTCCGCGACGTGCACCGATGGCGACGCGCCCATCCTCGCCGCCCTGCGCCACGCGCCTGCGCCGGTAACGCTGTCCGACGGCGCGCGGCTCTCGGACTGCGTGAGGCGCTCGACGTCGGACGCCGAGCTCGAGAACCTCGGCGCGGTCGTCACCCGCGCCGCCGACCAGCTCGCCGACGGCGCCGCCGCCAAGCGCCCCGGCGCCGCGCTGGCGCTGGGCTACCTCGTGGGCGCCGTGCGCCGCGGCGCGAGCCACACCAACGGCATCGCGGCAGAGCTCGTGCACCGCGTCGAGGCGGCCATGCGCCGCGCGGCGACCGGTGCCGGAGCCCGCGTAGACCTGGCGCGCGGCCTGTCGGCCGGCGCGCGTACCGGATGAAGCTGCGGCTCTACCACCACTCCGACGGGGCGCGGGTCGCCTACCGCGAGGCCGGCACCGGCCCCGGGCTCGCGATCCTGCACTCGGCGATGCTGTCCCACAAGGAGTGGGAGCCCGTGGTCGAGTTCCTCTCCGACCGCTTCCGCGTCGTGCTGCCCGACCTGCCGCTACACGGCGACTCCGAGGACCGCCCGCGCCATCCGTACACGGTCGACTGGCTGGCCGAGGTGATGGCGGGCTTCGTCGACGAGGTCGTGGGCCCGCGCCCCCTCGTCGCGGGGCACGAGCTCGGGGCCGAGGTGCTCCTGCGCGCGATCGCCGCGGGGCGCCTGCGGCCGGGCAAGCTCGTCGTCATGCCGACACGGCTGGACGCCCCGCCCGAGCGCGGTGTCCGGAGGCGCGGCTGGCGGCTGGCCGCGCGGACCGGGGCGCTGCCGCTGGCCAACCGCGTGGTCGGGCACGGGGCGAAGCTGATGCTGCGCCCGGAGGACGGCATCCGCCTGTCGGCACGTGGCGACGCCGCCGCCGCGGACGTCGTGCGTCACGCCGTCGCCGACGCGGGCGGCAACGCGAACCTCGCCCGGTCCTGGGCGCGCTTCGCCCGGCGCTGGCCGCCGCGGCGGGCCGACTCGGGGGCGCTCGACGAGCTGCGCGCCGTCGACTGCCCGACGCTGTTGCTGTGGGCCGACGAGGACCGCGTCCACCCGCTCGCGATCGCCGAGCGCGCGCAGGGCGCGCTGCGCCACGGACAGCTGCGCGTGCTCCAGAGCACCGGGTTCCTCATGGCCTACGACGACCCGGCCGGCGTGGCGAGGGAGCTCGCCGCGTTCCTCGTCTAACGTGAAGGACATGACCACGGACACCCAACTCTGGGGCGCCGAGACCGCCAAGGCCATCGACAACTTCCCGGTCTCGGGCGAGCGCGTGCCCGTCTCCGTCGTGCGCTGGCTGGGCCGCATCAAGGCCGCCGCCGCGCGGACCAACGCGGAGCTGGGCAAGCTCGACGCCGATCTCGCCGAGCGCATCGCCGCAGCCGGCGACCGCATCGCCGAAGGCGAGTTCGACGACCAGTTCCCGATCGACGTGTTCCAGACCGGCTCGGGCACCTCGTCGAACATGAACGCCAACGAGGTCATCGCGAACCTCGCCGGGGACGGCGCCCACGCCAACGACCACGTGAACATGGGCCAGTCGACCAACGACGTGTTCCCGAGCGCCGTGCACCTCGCCGCGCTCGACGAGGCCACCAACGCGCTGCTGCCCGCGCTCGAGCGGCTCGAGGCGTCGCTTGCGGCCAAGGCGACCCAGTTCGCCGACGTCGTGAAGTCCGGACGCACGCACCTTATGGACGCCGTCCCGGTGACGCTCGGCCAGGAGTTCGGCGGCTACGCCGCGCAGATCCGCCTGGGTGCCGAGCGCGTGCGCAACGCGCTGCCGCACGTGGCGCAGATCCCGCTCGGCGGGACCGCGACGGGCACCGGCCTGAACACGCACCCGCGGTTCGCCGAGGGGGTGCGCACCCGGCTGGCCGCGGACACGAAGCTCGACATCCGCGCGGCCGAGGATCCCTTCGAGGCCCAGGGCAGCCGCGACGCGCTCGTCGAGCTGTCGGGCGCGCTCAAGGTCGTCGCGGTGTCGCTGACGAAGATCGCCAACGACCTCGCGCTGATGGGCTCGGGCCCGCGGGCGGGGATCGGCGAGATCTTCCTGCCCGAGCTCCAGAAGGGCTCGTCGATCATGCCCGGGAAGGTCAACCCCGTCATGGCCGAGGTCGTGCTCCAGGTCGGCGCCCAGGTGATCGGCAACGACACCGCGATCACCATCGGCGGGATGCAGGGCCAGTTCGAGCTCAACGTGCGCATCCCGCTGATGGCGCGCAACCTGCTCCAGTCGCTCCACCTGCTCACGTCCGCGTCGACGCTCTTCGCGGAGAAGTGCATCGACGGCATCGAGGCCAACCTCGAGGCGACGAAGCGCTCCGCGGAGTCGACGCTCGTCGCGTCGACCGCGCTGGTCCCATACCTCGGCTACGACAAGGTCGGCGAGATCGTGAAGGACGCCGCCGCCTCGGGCCGCATGCTCCGCGAGGTCGCACTCGAGCACGGCGTCGACGAGGCGACCTACGAGAAGGCGATGGACCTACGCCGCATGGCGGCGGGATCAGCGGCCGACGAGGAGTGAGAAAAAGGGGACTGTGCCCTTTTTCTCACGCTAGAGCGCGCCGCGCGCGTGGGCCAGCGCGTCGAGGTCCAGCAGCAGCCCGCGCACCGTCAGCGCCGCGGGCTTCGCACGGTCGCCCCACGTCACCAGGCCCTTCTGGTTGAGGCCGCGCACGAGGCGGATGTTCGGCACGACCCGGTGGATCGAGCCGCCGGCGAACGACGGCGCGACGGCGAAGTCACGCAGGTCCCACACGAGCCAGCCGTCCAGCCCGCGGATCTGGCGGTACGCGTCGATGTGGGTCGTCAGCAGCTGGGACTGGAACGCGTAGCCACCGGGCGCGTTCTGCGCGTTGCGGGTGTTGCCCTCCGCGCCGAACTCGCTGACGACGACGACCTTGCCGCGGAAGGCGCGCAGGAGCCGGCCGACCCGGCGCGCCACGCGGGCAGCCGTCGTGGCGGGCGGCGCGAAGGGGTCCTGGTACCAGCCCACGTAGTTCGTCACGCCGACCGCGTCGACGTCGCGGTAGATCGCGCCGGGGCGAAGCGGCGCGTGCGCGCCCCAGACGTCCAGAGCGACGAGGCGGCCGGGGTCGTGGACGTGGAGCTCGCGGGCCATGGCGCGCACGTAGGCGACCTGGCCCGGCTGGCCGTTGCCGCCGACCTCGTTCGCGAGGTTCCACGCCACGATGGACGGGTGGAGCTGCGCCTGGCGCAGCGTCGCCCGCACCCGGTCTCGCGCGTGCCGCGCGAGCGCGGGGGTCGTCGAGGTCCAGCGCCCGGGCGGGTCGACGGGGCCGACCCCCTGCCAGACCAGCACGCCGGCCGCGTCCAGCCGCTCGAGCATCCCCTCGTCGAGCGGGTGCTGGCTGCGCGTCGTGTTCGCCCCCATCCCGGCGAGGATCGCGGCGAGGAGGTCCTGGTCGGCGGGCAGCAGAGCGTCGCCGCGCCCGCGCGCGTCCTCCTGGATCGACACGCCGCGCAGCGTGAGCGGCTTGCCGTTCAGCCGCAGCGCGCCGTCTCGCCAGGTCAGCTCGCGCAGGCCGACGCGCGCGTGCCAGCCTCCCTCGTTCGCGCCGCCGGCGCCGGCGCGCAGGTCGAGGTCGTAGAGGTTCGGCGACCCCGGGGCCCAGAGCGCGGCGCGGGGCACGGTCACCGTGCCCCGGTCGACCGCCGTGGCGTGGGGCGCGATGACGGGCCCCGCCAGCGAGAAGTCGACGCGCTGGTCGCCGTGGGTGAGCGCGCCCATGACACCGATCTCCCGCGGTGCGCCCGTGTCGTTGCGCACGTGCGCGCTGACCGACACTTGGGCTTCGGCGCCGCTCAGGGTCGTGTGCAGCGTCGGCGCGACGATCTCGCTGCGGCCGACCGGGCGAATCGTTGCTTCCCTGTTGATCCCGCCGAAGTTGAACCACGTCCGGCCCCATCCCTGGGCGCGCATGCATCGCGGGCAGCGCCAGTCGGCGCGCACGACGAGGGTGTGCGGGCGGCCCCCGTCGACCGGGACGCGGAACTCGAACGGCAGGTAGGTCCCGGTGTGACCGCCGAGCAGACGGCCGTCGAGGAAGACCGCGGCGCGGTGGTTGACCGACTCGAAGCGCAGGACGTAGCGACCCGTCCCGGGCACGGTGAACGTCGTGCGATACCAGCCGACGCTGCCCTGGAACGCTCGGATCCCGGCCGTGCCGGTGACCTCGTTCACGTTGAAGTCCCAGGGGATCGTCACCGGCGTCCCGGCGAACGCGCCGGTCCGCCAGCCGCTGTGCAAGCCCGTGTCGCCCGGGTCGAGCCGGGCGGTCCAAGGGCCGTCCAGCGCCACGCGATCCGGCGGGCCGTTGACGACGTTGGGGACCGCCGCCTGGGCGACGGGGGCCGCGCAGGCGATCGCCGCGGCCACCGGAAGGAGAGCTCGGCGCACCGCGAGCAGGCTAGCGCCGGTGACGTCAGGGTCGGCTCAGTGCGCAGCGGTCAGCGCGCTGGGGGCGCCCGCCGCGGCTACCTGGGGCGGTGCAGCAGGCCCTCGACGATCGCCCCGTGCTCGCACACGGGTGTCGCCGGGCGCACCGGGGCCGTCACCCTGCCGCTGCCCGGGGAGGCGAGCGTGACGCGCACACGGGTCGCCGTCGGCTCGCATGCGCGGTTGGAGGGCTCGCCCTTGCCGGGGACGTCCGGCGAGAAGCGGGCATCCGCGATCGCGGAGGCCAGGTGCTTGAGGGTCACGAGCACGGCGGTGCCGGTCCCGGGGTGATCCGGGCTCACCCGCGTCGGGAGCGCCCGGCCGCGGCGGTCCAGCAGGCGCAGGCCTGGGCGCCCGGAGACCGTGCAGGCGACCGGGCCGCCGTTGGTCAGGCGCAGCCGGTAGGTGATGCTGCCGGCGCCCGCGCTGCCGCGCACCTCGGAGAACGCGGCGACGAGCGCCGCCGGCCGGCACGGCTGGGCGACGGCGGGTATGGCCGGGAGCGCGAACACGCCCCGGAGGCTACGTCAGCCGGAAGCTGACCGCCTTGGTCGTCGCGTCAATGGGACACACTGCGCCCGATGCCCGACGTCGATCTCACGGTCCGTCTGCAGCCGCGCGCGAAGCGCAACGCGATCGTCGGGGAGCGTGACGGCGTCCTGCGCGTGAGTGTCGCGGCGGCGCCCGTCGACGGCCAGGCGAACGCGGCGCTGTGCAAGCTGATCGCGAAGCGCGCCGGCGTCGCACGCGGACGGGTCAGCGTGATCCGTGGCGAGCGCTCGCGCGAGAAGGTCGTGCGCGTCGAAGGAGTCGCGCCCGGCGAGCTGCGCCGCGCGCTGGGGCTTGCTCCGCGGTGATCGGGGGACGCCGGCCCACCCCGCCTACAGCTTCATCGCCACGTACTTCGTCTCGAGGTACTCGCCGATCCCCTCGCGGCCGCCCTCGCGGCCGAAGCCGGACTGCTTGACGCCGCCGAACGGCGCGCTCGCGTTGGAGACCACGCCCTGGTTGAGGCCGACCATGCCGGTCTGAAGGCCCTCGATCACGCGGAACGCACGCTTGAGGTTCGATGTGTAGACGTAGGCGACGAGGCCGAACTCGGTGTCGTTGGCCGCCGCGATCGCCTCGTCCTCGTCGGAGAAGCCACGCACGGGGGCGACCGGACCGAAGATCTCCTCCCGCAGCAGCCGCGCGTCACCGGGGACGTCGCTCAGCACGGTCGGCGCGTAGAAGTAGCCGGCGCCGTCGATGCGCCCGCCGCCGACGAGCACGCTGGCGCCCCGGCCCGTCGCGTCGTCGACGAGCTCGGCCACCTTGGAGCGCTGGACGTCATCGATGAGCGGGCCGACCTTCACGTCGGGCTCCGTCCCACGGCCGACCTTCATCGCGCCCATGCGCTTCGCCAGCTTTTCCGCGAACTCGTCCGCAACGGCGTCGGCGACGTGGAAGCGGTTCGCGGCGGTGCATGCCTCGCCGACGTTGCGCATCTTGGCGATGAGCGCCCCCTCGACCGCGTCGTCGACGTCGGCGTCGTCGAAGACGAGGAACGGCGCGTTGC
>DAINCW010000100.1:0-752 GCA_036732205.1 Solirubrobacteraceae bacterium
CGAGCTCCAGCGGCGCGGCGTCGCCCGCCTCCGCGCCCTCGGTGCTCCCATCCGCATAGGCGCTGACCTCGACCCCGTCGACCAGCGCCACGGCCCACGGGGAGCCGGTCACGGCGACCCACTCGCGCAGCGTCGCGGCGACGCGCTCGGGTCTCACGCGATGACGTGGATCCGCGCCGCGGCGGGGTGCCAGTGGCGCAGCTTGCCGAACCCGGGGCCGAAGACCCCGACGTTCACGACGTAGTCGCCCGGCCGGAGGTTCTTGGGGATCGTCCACGTCGCGTCGAACGAGCGCGCACGGTTGACGCGGAACGCCGAGCGGTCGAAGTAGCGCTGGAAGATGTGCGTCGAGGACGTTTCCCGCGAGACCTCGATGTCGAACAGCGCGGTCTGCGCGACGGGGCTGCGCCCGGCCGCGTGGATGGTCACGCGCCAGCCGGGCTTGGCGACCTTGGGGCTCACGGTGGCGTGGCTCGAGAACGGCCCCGAGCCGCTGGACGACGGCCGGGCGTGGGGCTTGGGCACGACGAAGTGCTGGGGCAGTGCCACGGGGCCCTCCGCGTAGTACGCGGCCGCGCGCGAGCGGAAGTAGCCGCCGTCGTCGTCCGCCGAGAGCGAGGCGACGCGGTTGCCCAGGATGGCCGCGGGGTTGGTGATCCCGTCGTGCGCGGCGTCGCACGCGCAGGTCCCGTCGCCCTGACCGTTGCCGAACAGCAGGGCGGTGACGCCCGCGCCGGCGTACGCGACGAGGT
>DAINCW010000100.1:762-5321 GCA_036732205.1 Solirubrobacteraceae bacterium
ACCGTGGGTGGACAGCAGCGGTACCGTTCGATCGCGACCGTTCTTGGTGAGATCGGGGCTGTGCGCGCTGCGCTGCACTCTCACGTAAGGGGGACGGTCGCGGAGATGCAGGTCGTCGATCCGCAGCGCCACCAGCTCGCTCACGCGCGTCCCGGTCGCCAGCAGCCACTCGACGCGGTTGTCCTGCCAGTGATGCGGCGTGTTGTTCATCGCGCGAAACAGCGTGTTGCCCAGCGGAATCTGCCACAGGGCGATGGGCAGTCCGACCTTGGAGTGGAAGTCGGCGAGGAAGCGCACGTGGCGCCCGAAGTCGCCGGAGTCCCACCACGCGGTCGACTTGCCGTTCACGGTCTGGGCGGAGCCGGCGTCGCGGTCGGCGAACTCGGCGAAGACGCTGTCGAAGCGCGCGCCGAGCGAGTGGTAGAAGGCGGCGGCCTGGCTGGCCAGCGCGTCGATGCTCGACTCCGTCTCGTCGGTGGCGGTGATGTTCTTGCCCGTGCCCCAGATCGACAGATGCCAGCCGAGCAGGACGTTGGAGGCGTAGTTGTCGCGCAGCTGCACGATCGCCTTGGCGAAGCCCGCGACCGTGTTCGGCAGGCCCTGGAGGTCGGGCATGCCGCTGGCGGTGACCATCGCCGGCACCTTCGTCGCGTCCCCGCCCGACTGCTGCTCGACGTAGCCCCACAGGTCGGGCTCGATGTGGAGGATGACCGTCTGGCCCGTGGCGGCGGCGCGCTGGAGGAATACCCTGAGGTCCTCGAAGTACGCGCGCATCGTCTGCCTGTTGTTCAGGTTCGACAGGACCGCCGTCGCCTCGTCGGACTGGCGCGTGCCCGGCTGGCTCTGGCGCATCTCGTAGTACGTGAAGACGGAGACCATCCCGCCGGCCGCGGAGTCGGCGACGTAGTCGGTGACGTAGTCACCGTTGCCGCGGCCCCACAGCTGCCAGCTCTGGGGCGTGTTCACGCCGCCCGAGAGGTAGTGGTAGCGGAAACCGAACGGCGCGCTCTGCTTCAGCGCGGCGGCGCCGTTCTCGTTGTCGACGAGCCCGAGCTGAAGCGACGAGTACGGCCACAACGGCGCAGCGTGAGCAGCCGCGGGCGCGAGCAGGCACGCAAGCACGCAGGCGAACAGAGCGCTCCGGGGGCGACGCACACTGGGCATATCGGTCGTTCGGCGCGACTTCTGGAGGCTGGAAATCAGGCGGGAACCGGCTCCGGCGCGCGACCCGCGTCCGCGCTGGCGCCAACCTGCGCGCCGCCGGGGCAGTCGGCGCACGGCACCGAGCGCCGCGGGTTCTCGATGCCGGCGGCGCTCAGCGCGCCGCCCACAGCCACGAGGCCACCCACGATCAGCATCGCGAGGCGGAACGCGTCCTCGGAGGCGCCGCGCAGCACCGGCCGCGCAGACGGCGGGCCGGAGACGACGAGCGGGCGCCGGCGCGCCGAGTCGGAGAAGCCGCGCGGCAGGCCGGCGGCGTGCGCGTCGACGCTGGAGCGGAACTGCGCGGCGACGACGGCGCCGATGGCCGCGACAGCCAGCAGCCCCGCGACCCGCGCGGTGGCGTTGTTGATGGCCGACGCCATGCCGGCGTGCTCCTCGGCCACGCCGCCGAGGACCGTCGCGGTCAGCGGCGCGACGGTCATCGACAGGCCCAGGCCGAAGACCAGGATCGCCGGCAGCACGTCGCCGAGGTAGTCGCCCGACGCATCCAGGCGCGCGAGCAGGGCGAGGCCGGCGCCCGCGATCACCGGCCCGGCGCCCATGAAGAGCCTCGGGCCCATCCGGTCCGCCAGCGCGCCGAAGCGCCGGGACCCGAAGAACATCAGCACGGTGATGGGCATCATCGCCATGCCGGCGTGCAGCGCCGAGTAGCCCGCGACCTGCTGGAGGAACAGGATCAAGAAGAACGGCACCGCGCTCAGGCCGCCATAGACCGCGAGCGTGGCCGCGTTGCCCACGGCGAAGTTGCGCTGGCGGAACAGCTCGAGCGGCAGCATCGGGTGACTGGCCCGGCGCTCGTAGACGACGAAGGCGGCAAGCAGGGCGAGCCCGCCGATCGCCGTGGCGAGGATCACCGGACTGGTCCAGCCGCGGTTGGGCGCCTCGATCAGCGCGTACACCGGGCCGGCGAGGCCCAGCGTGCACAGCATCGCGCCGATCGCGTCCACGCGCCCGCCATCCGGGCGGTCGTGCTCGGAGTCCACGCGCGCGAGGACGGTGAGAGCCAGCGTGACCGGGACGACGTTGACGGCGAAGATCCAGCGCCATGAGACGGAGTCCACGATCAGCCCGCCGAGCAGCGGGCCGATGACCATCGCGATCCCCGACCAGGCGGTCCACGTGCCGATTGCCGCGCCGCGCTCGCCGGACGGGAACTTGGCGACGATCAGGCCGAGCGTGCTGGGGACCAGCAGCGCGCCCGCCGCGCCCTGGAGGCCGCGCGCGACGATCAGCAGCTCGATCGTCGGCGCGACCGCGCAGAGCACCGACATCGCGCCGAAGCCGACGAGGCCGATGGCGAACGCGCGGCGCCGTCCGAAGAGGTCCCCGATCGATCCGCCGACCAGCAACAGCGACCCCAGCGTGAGCAGATAGGCGTCGGTCAGCCACTGCTGCCCGGCCAGCCCGCCGCCCAGGTCGCGGCGGATCGCCGGCAGCGCGACGTTGACCACCGTGCCGTCGATGAAGACGACGAGCGAGCCCAGGATCGCGGCGACGATCGTCAGGCGGCGCTGGGTCGAGCTCATATCTCAGTGAGAACGACGCAGATCGTGATATCCTTGACATCCGCAACCATTTTCCAGCTCAAGGAATTCTCTCATGGCGCGCACGCTACTGCTGATCCCGCTCGACGACACCGTCATCTTCCCGACCATGGACGTCACCCTGCCGGTGGACGTCGGCGACGAGGCGGAGGTCCTCCTCGTCCCCCGCCACGAGGGCAGCTTCGCCTCGGTCGGGACCATCGCCCACGTGGCCGACCGCGTCCGCCTGCCGGGCGGCGCCCACGGCGCAATGCTCGAGGGCGTGGCCCGCGGCGTCGCCGGCGCGGCGAGCACCGATCCGATGGGCAGGCTGCGCATCGAGGTCACCGACGCCCCCGACCCGGTGCCCGTGGACGGCAAGACGCGCGAGCTGGAGCGCGAGTACCGCGCAGTCGTCGAGGAGATCCTCGAGCTGCGCGGCGACGACGGCCGTGTCTCCGCCTTCGTGCGCTCGATCACCGAGCCCGGCGCCCTGGCCGACACGTCCGGCTACTCCCCCGACCTGAGCTTCGCCCAGAAGGTCGAGCTGCTGGAGACCCTGGACGTGACCGCGCGCCTCGAGAAGGCGCTGGAGTTCCAGAAGGCGCGGCTGGCCGAGCTCCAGGTGCGCCGGCGCATCCGCGAGGACGTCGAGTCGGGCGCGAACAAGCAGCAGCGCGAGTACTTCCTGCGCAAGCAGATGGAGTCGATCCGCAAGGAGCTCGGCGAGGACGAAGGCGACGTCATCGCGGAGTACCGGACGAAGATCGAGGAGGCCGGCATGCCCGAGGCCGTGCGCGAGCAGGCCGAGCGCGAGGTGGGCCGTCTCGAGCGCACCGGCGACGGCGGCGGCGAGGCCTCGATGATCCGCACGTACCTCGACTGGCTGATCGCCGTCCCGTGGAGCAAGCACTCCGAGGAGAAGCTCGACCCGCAGCACACGCGCGAGGTGCTCGACGCAGACCACGCGGGCCTGGAGGACGTCAAGGACCGCATCGTCGAGTACGTGGCGGTGCGCAAGCTGCGCGAGGAGCGCGGAATCGAGCCCGATAAGAAGTCCGGCGCCATCCTCACCCTCATCGGGCCTCCCGGCACGGGCAAGACCTCGATCGGCGAGTCCATCGCCCGGGCGATGGGGCGCGAGTTCGTCCGCATGTCGCTGGGCGGCGTGCGCGACGAGGCCGAGATCCGCGGCCACCGCCGCACGTACATCGGCGCCCTCCCGGGCCGCCTGGTCCGCGCGCTGCGCGACGCCGGGACGATGAACGCCGTGATCCTGCTCGACGAGGTCGACAAGGTCGGTGCCGACTGGCGCGGCGACCCCAGCTCGGCCCTGCTCGAGGTGCTCGACCCCGCGCAGAACTCCACGTTCCGCGACCACTACCTCGATGTCGAGCTCGACCTCAGCGAGGTGATCTTCATCGCGACCGCGAACGTCGCCGAGACGATCCCCGGCGCGCTGCTGGACCGCATGGAGGTCATCCGCTTCGACGGCTACACGACCACCGAGAAGACGGCGATCGCTCGCGGCTACCTGTGGCCGCGCCAGCTGGAGCGCAACGGGCTGCGCGACGGGGAGGTGTCCATCGACGACGAGACCCTCGACCTGCTCGTGCGCGAGTACACCCGCGAGGCGGGCGTACGCCAGCTCGAGCGCGAGCTGGGCACGCTCCTGCGCAAGACCGCGACGAAGGTCGCCTCCGGCGCGGACACGCCCGTGGCGATCGACCTCGACGCCGTGCGCGATGCGCTCGGGCGCCAAAAGCACTTCCAGGAGGCCGCCATCCGCACGGCGGTGCCGGGGGTCGCGAC
>DAINCW010000100.1:5331-9477 GCA_036732205.1 Solirubrobacteraceae bacterium
CGACCGGCCTGGCCGTGACGGGCACGGGCGGCGACGTCCTGTTCGTCGAGGCGACGAAGCTCCCGGGCGACAGCGGCCTGGTCCTGACGGGCCAGCTCGGCGACGTCATGAAGGAGTCGGCGCGTATCGCGCTGTCGCTGGTCCAGGCGCGCGAGCACGAGGACGGCGGCGAGTTCCACGTACACGTCCCCGCGGGCGCGATCCCCAAGGACGGCCCGAGCGCGGGCGTGACGATGGTGACCGCGCTGACGTCGCTGCTCACGGGCCGCCCGGTCAAGCACACGGTCGGCATGACCGGCGAGGTCACGCTCCAGGGCCGGGTGCTGCCGATCGGCGGGCTGAAGCAAAAGGTCCTCGCCGCCCACGCGGCCGGGTTGACCGATGTGATCCTGCCGGAGCGAAACCGCGGCGATCTCGAGGACGTCCCGCAGGAGGTTCGCGACGCGATGAACTTCCACGTCGCAATGACGATCGACGAAGTGCTCGCCGTGGCGCTCGAGCCCGCCGCTGTCCAGCCCGCCGCCGTCCAGCCGGCCGCCGTCTAGCGGAAGAACCCGGATTTTGGGAAGTAACCGCTTTCCGGGACGTTGACTTCCGTCCGGACTGTCTGCTCCTATCGCGCGCACATCCGCGATGCGTCGTCCGGTCTTCATCTACGCCTCGTGCCTCGACCGTCGTGACCGGTCGTGGACCCGTGCGCGACGGGGCCGCCGGCGCTGGTCGCTGCGCCGGGTGCCGCGGACTCAGGCGCGCTGGGTGACGGGCAGCCGCTCGCGCTGACGCAGCGCCTCGGGCGCCGGCGTTCCGGCCTCCGCCGTCGTCCACAGCAGGGCCAGCCAGGTCGCCGTCGCCAGGCCGACGTGGATCCACACCAGCTCGGTCGGCAGGCCCGTCTCGTATTGGATCGCGCCGACGATCCCCTGCACCGCCATCAGCACGCAGGCGATGCCCATCGAGCGGATCACCTGCGGCCGCGCGCCGCGGCGGCGCAGCAGGAAGAACGTACCCACGGCGGCGACGCCCAGCAGCGTCGACGCCCGGCCGTGCCAGTGGATGACCTGGTTCATCGTGTGGCCGCCCCAGAAGTGCAGGCGGTCGACGACCTGCCCGGTGCCCGACGACCCCGGATGCGGGCCGGACGCCGTCGCGACCGTGCCCGCGAAGAGCACGAACGCGCCCCAGCCGAGCAGCGCCCGCACGGGCCACACGAGCAGGCGATCGGCCACGGGCTCGCGCTCGCCGGGCTCGTGGCGCGCGCGGAAGGCGAGGGCGACGGCGGCGGCGAGAATGACCATCGACAGCCCGAAGTGCGACATCACCCAGCCCGGCTTCAGGCCGTACTGGACGGTCAGCGCGCCGAGCACGCCCTGCGCGGCGACGCCGACTGGCAGGGCGGCGGCGAGCAGGACGAGGTCGCGGCGGCGCGGGCGCCGGCGCAGCGCCGCCGCGAAGGCCACGAGCGCCACGATCCCGACGAGCCCCGAGACGATGCGGTTGCCGTATTCGACGATCGAGTGGGAGCTGAGGTTGTCCTGCACGACATTGCCCTTGCAGGTCGGCCAGTCGGGACAGGCGAGCCCGGAGCCCGTAAGGCGCACCGCAGCGCCCGTCAGCACGATGAGAAACAGCGCGCCGAGCGCGAGCGTGGCCAGGCGCGCGAAGCGCTCGGGCGTGACCTCGGGAAGCCGGGAAATCACGGTCCGGGAGGCTAGCGGGCGAAGTGCAGCTGATCGCCGATCTCGGCCAGCCGCGGGGCGGCCGCATCCTTCTCGGAGACCGTCAGCTCGCCCACGTCCGGCCAGTCGATCCCGATGTCGGGATCGGAGTAGTTGATGCCGCGCTCGGCCTGCGGGTCGTAGTAGCCGTCCTGCTGGTAGACCACGTCGGCGACCTCGGAGAGCACGCAGAACCCGTGCGCGAAGCCGACGGGCACGAAGAGCTGGCGGTGGCTGACGTCGTCGAGCTCGTGCGCGTCCCATTGCCCGAACGTGGTCGAGCCGGGCCGCACGTCGACCGCGACATCGAGGATCCGGCCGCGCCCGCAGCGCACCAGCTTCGCGATCCCTGAGCCCACCTGGAAGTGCATGCCGCGCAGCACGCCGCGCGAGGAGCGCGACTGGTTGGACTGCACGAACTCCACCCCGGGCAGCCACTCCCCGCGCCACGTCTCGACGAAGAATCCGCGCTCGTCGCCGTGCACGTCGGGCTCGATCAGGACGAGGTCGGGCAGGCGCGTTTCGATCCGGCGCATCGGCCGCGCAGCCTACGCTGTCGGTGTGAGCCATCCGGCCGTCGTCGTCGACGGGGTGAGCAAGGCCTTCCGCCTGCCCCACGAGCGCGTGCACACGCTCAAGGAGCGCGCGCTGCATCCGCTGCGTCGCCGCAGCCACGACGCGCTGCGCGCGCTCGGAGACGTGTCGTTCGCCGTGGACCATGGAGAGTTCTTCGGGATCGTCGGGCGCAACGGATCCGGGAAGTCGACGCTGCTCAAGTGCATGGCCGGCATCTACGCGGTCGACGACGGGCGCATCTACGTCAACGGCCGCCTGTCGACCTTCATCGAGCTGGGCGTCGGCTTCAACAACGACCTGCCCGCCCGCGACAACGTGATGATCAACGCGACCATGCTCGGCCTGTCGCCGCGCGAGGCTCGCCGCCGCTACGACGCAGTCATCGAGTTCGCCGAGCTGCGCGACTTCGAGGACCTCAAGCTGAAGAACTACTCCAGCGGCATGGAGGTGCGCCTCGCCTTCAGCGTGATGATGCAGGTGGACGCCGAGGTGCTGCTGATCGACGAGGTCCTCGCGGTGGGCGACGCGAGCTTCCAGCAGAAGTGCTTCGACGAGTTCGGGCGCATCCGCCGCGAGGGCAAGACCGTCCTGCTCGTCACCCACGACATGGGCAACGTCCAGCGCTTCTGCGACCGGGCGATGCTGCTCGAGCACGGCAGGGTCGTCGAGCTGGGCGACCCCAACCGCGTGGCCAACCGCTACCTCGAGGTCAACTTCCAGGGCTTTGACGAGAATCGTCCCGCGAACGAGACCGGCCGCTACGGCGACGGGCGGGCGGAGATCACCGAGGCGGCGCTCGACCTCTCCGGCGAGCGCGGGCGGGTGACGTTCCGCGTGCGCTTCAAGGAGGAGCTCACCGACCCGCTGTTCGGCGCCGTCGTGGTCAACGACCAGGGCGTCGCGGTGTTCGAGGCGTCCAACGCGCTGGAGGGCGGCGCGGGGACCTTCCGGCCGGGCGACGAGACGACGGTCGAGATCGAGTTCTCCAACGTCCTGTGCTCCGGGCGCTACCACGCCACTCCGGCCGTGGCGCGCGGCGGCAGCGGCGTGGCGTGGGTGGACCGCCGCGAGCGGATGGTGAGCACGGTCGTGACGAGCCCGGCGCGCGCGACCGACGCGATCCTCGCCGTCCCCTTCGACCTGCGGATCGGAAGCCGTGAGCACGCTCGAGACTGACTTCGGCCGGCAGATCAAGGGCCCGAGCGCGGTCGGCGAGGACCCCCGGCGCTTCTGGCACTTGACCCGCGCGCTCGCCACGACGGAGTTCAAGCTGCGCTTCTTCGGCTCCGTGCTCGGCTACGCGTGGCAGGTCATGCGCCCGCTGATGCTCTTCGGCGTGCTGTACGTGCTCTTCACGCAGGTCATCAACATCGGCCACGACGTGCCGTTCTACGGCGTGGCGCTGCTGTTCGGGCTCGTGCTCTTCACGTTCCTGTCGGAGTCCACGGGCGCCGCGGTCACCTCGGTCGTCGACCGCGAGAACCTCGTGCGCAAGATCGAGTTCCCGCGCCTCGCGGTGCCGATGGCCGTCGTGCTGACGGCGCTGTTCAACCTCGCGCTGAACGTCGTCGTCGTGTTCGCCTTCTTGATCGGGAGCGGCGGGAAGGTCCGGATCGCGTGGCTCGAGCTGATCCCGCTCATCGTGCTGCTGGCGATCCTGGCCGCCGGGCTTTCGATGCTGCTGTCGGCGACGTTCGTGCGCGCGCGCGACGTCAAGCCGATCTGGGACGTGTTCCTCCAGCTCCTGTTCTACGGCTCGCCGATCTTCTACGCCGTCGAGACGGTGCAGAAGACCGCGCCGCACTGGGTCGCCAAGGTGCTGATGCTCAACCCCTTCGCCGCGATCCTCCAGCAG
>DAINCW010000101.1:0-8414 GCA_036732205.1 Solirubrobacteraceae bacterium
GCGCCTGGCGCAGCTGATCGCCGTAGAGGATCGGCCAGACGCCCTTCCAGCGCTCCTGCAGGAAGTCCCGGAGCGAGGCGGCCGCCTCCTCGCCGTCGAGGCGGTCCACACCGTGCAGGATCCCGGTGGCGCGGTAGATGCAGAAGCCGCCCTGGCACGGCCCCATGCCGAGCCGCAGGCTGCGGCGGATGTCGTCGAGGCTCGCGGTGCCGCGCCGGCGCATGGCCTCCTCCAGGCGACGGCGGCCGATCAGCTCGCACTCGCAGATCAGCTGCTCCTCCTGCAGCGTCTCCTCGCGCCGCCGCAGCCGTGATCCGAGCCGGTAGGCCTCCCCGTCCTCGTTGCCGGGCGGGCGCTCCTCGCGCGTGCGGCAGGGCCGGTCCTCGCCGAGCTGGGCGCACATGGCGTCGACCAGGTCCTGCGCCATCAGGCGCAGCGTCGTGAGCTTGCCGCCGGACATGGTGAGCAGGCCGTCGACCCCGTCGCGCCGGCGATGGTCGACGACCGCGTGGGTGCGGCTGACGTCGCGGGTGTCCTTCACCGCGCCGGCCTTGGCGTCCTGGAACAGCGGGCGCACGCCCGCCCACACGCGCAGCGCGCGCGCGTCGCGGAAGCCCGGCACGAGGCGCTCGCCGCCGTCGAGCATCTGGTCGACCTCCGCTTGCGTGACGGGGATCTCGTCGGGGTCGGCGGAGCGGATGTCGGTCGTGCCGATGACGCTGACCGTCCGGATCGGCACGAGGATGTCGCCGTCGGCCGGCATCGTGCAGCGGTTGATCACCGTGTTCACGAGCCGGTGGTTCATGGCGATCATGATGCCCTTGCCGGGCACGACGCCGACGTCCTCGATCCCGGCCATGTGCAGGATCTGCGCCGCCCAGGCGCCGGACGCGTTGAGGATGAAGCCGGCCTCGATGTCGAGGTCCTCGCCAGTGAGCTCATTGCGCACGCGCGCGCCGGTGACGGCGTCGCCCGTCCGGTGCAGGTCGATCACGCGGTGGTAGGTCAGGATGCGGGCGCCGTGGGCGGCGGCGCCGCGCGCGAACGACCAGACCGTCTTCCAAACCTCGATCGACGCGTCCGGAACGGTGAAGGCCCGCCGGATCCCCGGGTTGAGCCGCGGCTCGCGCCGCAGCGCCTCGGCGACGTCGATCTCCTCGGCGGGCAGCTTCGCGGCGCGACAGCCCTCCAGGAACCGGTCGCCGTAGGCGGGATCGTCGTCGGGCGTGGTGACGAACAGCCCGCCGGTGTCCTCGATGCAGGCCGGGATGACGTCGCGCAGGATCGCGTTCTCCACGACGCACTCCTCGGCCGCCACGGGATCCTTGACGACGTAGCGGCCGCCCGAGTGCAGCAGGCCGTGGAAGCGCCCGCTCGTGCCCTCGGCGAGATCGCCGCGCTCGACCAGCACCACGTCGAAGCCGCGCAGCGCGGCGTCCCACGCCACGCCGGCGCCGGTGGCGCCGCCACCGATCACCAGGACTTCGGCCCGGAGCTGAGGCACGTTGCGGATGTTATTGCCCCGGCGAAGCGGGGCGGCGCCACCGGCGCGCCGCCCCGTTACCGTCGCGCCTCAGGCCTCTTCGGCGTCGAACCAGTCGAACGTCCGCGTGACGGCCTTCTTCCAGTACTTGTAGTACTCGTCGCGCTTCTCGGCGTCCATCGAGGGCTCCCAGCGCTTGTCCTCGACCCAGTTCTCGCGCAGGTCCTCGACCTCGCCCCAGAAGCCGGTGGCGAGGCCGGCCGCGTAGGCGGCGCCCAGCGACGTGGTCTCGGGCACCTTCGGGCGGATCACCGGCACGCCGAGCAGGTCGGCCTGGAACTGCATCAGCAGGTCGTTGCCGACCATGCCGCCGTCGACCTTGAGCGACTCGAGCGCCACGCCGGAGTCGTTGTTCATCGCTTCGACCACCTCGCGGCTCTGGAAGGCGGTCGCCTCCAGCGTCGCGCGAGCGATGTGCCCGGCGTTGACGAAGCTAGTGAGACCCGCCACGACACCGCGGGCGTTGGACTTCCAGTACGGCGCGAACAGGCCCGAGAACGCCGGGACGATGTAGCAGCCGCCGTTGTCCTCGACCGAGCGGGCGAGATCCTCGACCTCGGGGGCCGCCTTGATCATCTTGAGGTTGTCGCGCAGCCACTGCACGAGCGAGCCGGTGACCGCGATCGAGCCCTCCAGGCAGTACACGGGGTCCTGGTCGCCGATCTTGTAGCCGACCGTAGTGAGCAGGCCGTGCTTGGACGGCACCGCCTCCGTGCCCGTGTTGAGCAGCAGGAAGTTGCCGGTTCCGTAGGTGTTCTTGGCCTCGCCCGGGGAGAAGCACGTCTGCCCGAACGTGGCGGCCTGCTGGTCGCCGAGGTCGCCCGCGATCGCCACGCCCTGCAGCGCGCCGCCCGAGCTGACCTCGCCGTAGACCTCGCTGGACGCCTTGATCTCCGGCAGCATCGCTCGCGGGATGCCCATGACGCCCATCACCTCCTCGTCCCAGTCCAGGGTCTTGAGGTCCATGAGCATCGTGCGGCTGGCGTTCGTCACGTCGGTGATGTGCAGCCCGCCGTCCGTGCCGCCCGTGAGGTTCCACAGCAGCCAGGTGTCCATGTTGCCGAACAGCAGGTCACCGGAGTCGGCGCGGTCGGCCGCACCGTCGACGTTGTCGAGGATCCAGCGGACCTTCGGCCCGGAGAAGTAGGTCGCCAGCGGCAGGCCCACCTTCTCCTGGAAGCGCGCCTGCCCGCCGTCGCGCGAGAACTCCTCCACGAGGCGGTCGGTGCGAGTGTCCTGCCAGACGAGCGCGTTGTGGATCGGCTCGCCCGTCGTGCGGTCCCACACCACCGCCGTCTCGCGTTGGTTGGTGATGCCGACGCCCGCGACGTCGCCGGCGCTCGCGCCGGCCGACTGCATCGCCTCGTCGACGACCTCCTGGGTCCGCGCCCAGATCTCCTTCACGTCGTGCTCGACCCAACCCGGCTTGGGAAAGATCTGCTCGTGCTCCTTCTGCGCCACGCTGACCACCTGGCCGCTGTGGTCGAAGACCATGCACCGCGTGCTGGTGGTGCCCTGGTCGATCGCTGCCGCGTACTTCGCCATCAGGCTCCCTCTCCTCGTGTTCGAACTCTCCAGGGCGATCGGCCCCTGCGATTAGCCGGGGTAAAACAGCTTGAAGCCGCCCGCTGCCAGCACGCCGCCGACGAGCGGAGCCATGACCGGGATCCACGCATAGCCCCAGTCGGACGTGCCCTTGCCGGCGATCGGCAGGATGGCGTGCATGATCCGCGGACCCAGGTCGCGGGCCGGGTTGATCGCGTAGCCCGTGGGCCCGCCGAGCGAGAGGCCGATTGCGAACACCAGCAGGCCGACGATCAGCCCGCCCAGTCCGGTCGCCGCCGTCGCCTTGTCGGCGAAGATCGCCAGGACGCCGAACACCAGGACGAACGTCCCGATCACCTCGGTGATGAAGTTGGACACCGGGTTGCGGATCGCCGGAGCCGTGCTGAAGCACGCGAGCTTCAGGCCGGGATCCTCGGTCTCGCGCCAGTGGTCCAGGTACGCCAGCCACACCAGCGTGGCGCCGATGAACGCGCCGACGAACTCGCCGGCCAGGTACTTTGGCACGTCGCCCCAATTCGTTTTGCCGGCGACCGCGAACCCGAGCGTGATCGCCGGGTTCAGATGGGCGCCGCTGAACTGGCCCACCGCGAACACGCCCACCATGACCGCCATACCCCAGCCGAACGCGATGACGATCCAGCCCCCGTTCTCGGCCTTGGACTGCTTGAGCAGGACACCGGCCACGACCCCGTTGCCCAGCAGAATCAGGAGCGCCGTCCCGATCACCTCAGCTCCGAAGATGCTCAAAAGCCTTTCCTCCTCCTCCGTCGAGCTGCTTTGGACCCAGCGAAGGGCGACACTAGCTTCGGCGTCCGGCGATGTCAAACGCTGTTCAGGCGCGCTGCCCAAGAACGCTGTTCGTCAATGCCGGACGGGTTTCGGATAGCTTTTTCCCGTTGACCGCCCGAATTCAGTCGATCGAGCGTGCTGCCGCGATCCTCCGGCTGCTGTCGGGACGCAATCGGCGGCTGGGCGTGGTCCAGCTGGCCGGTGAGCTCGACCTGCCGAAGGCGACGGTGCACGGAATCCTGCGCACGCTCGCGGCGGTCGGATTCGTCGAGCAGGATGAGGAGACGGGCAGTACCAGCTCGGCGCGGCGCTGCTGCACATGGGCAGCTCCTATCTCGACGGCAACGAGCTGCGCGCCCGAGCGCTCAACTGGTCGGACTCGCTGGCGGCCCACAGCGGCGAGAGCGTCCGGATCGGCACGCTGCACGACGGCAAGGTGCTGGTCGTGCACCACGCCTTCCGCCCCGATGACAGCCGCCAGGCGCTCGAGGTCGGCGTGCTGCAGCCGGCGCACGCGACGGCCATGGGCAAGGTGCTGCTCGCGGCCAACCGCCACGCGGCCGCGGAGCTCGCCGGCGAGGGCCTGCAGCGATATACGCCGGCCACGATCACGGACTGGAAGGCGCTCTCCTCCGAGCTGGAGGCCGTGCTCGAGCGCGGCTGGGCCGGGGACGCACAGGAGCTCGTGGTTGGCGAGGTGTCGCTGGCGGCGCCGATCGACGACCGGCGCGGCGTGACCGTCGGCGCGATCGGGATCTCCGGTCCGGTCGAGCGGCTGACGGAAGACGGCGCGCCGCGCAACGATCTCGTGTCGTTCGTGCGTGAGGCGGCGCGCGCCGTCTCACGCGATCTGGGAGCGATCCCGTGGTGACCACGGCGAAGCTGGTAGGACGCGGGCGTGGCGCTGACTGGCTGCCCGCCATGGAGCCGGCCGTGCGCGAGAAGGGCTACCGCAAGTGGCGCAAGGCGGCGGCAAGGACCGTCGACTGGGTGGACGAGGACGGCGACGACTGAGCGCACCCGCTCAGCCGTCGCCCCCGAACGTCTCCGCGGCGGTGAGCAGCAGCAGGTGCGCCGAGGTTGCCCCCGGGTCCTGGTGCCCGACGCTGCGCGGACCCAGGTAGCTGGCCCGGCCCTTGCGGGCCTCCAGCGGGATGGTCGCCCGCATGCCCTCCTCCGCCGCGTCGGCGGAGCGGCGGAGCGCGTCGCCGAGCCCCGCCCCGTCGGCCTCCGCTGCGCGGAGCGCCGCGAGCGCCGGCAGCAGCGCGTCGATCATGGTCTTGTCCTCCGGCTCGGCCTTGCCGCGCGCCTGGACGCCCTTGACGCCGGCCTCCAGGGCGTCCGCCCAACCGGCGAGGTCGAGCGCGTCGCGCCCGGCCGTCGCCGTCCCCATCTGCAGAAACAGCGTCCCGTAGAGCGGGCCGGCGGCGCCGCCGACCTTCGACACCAGCGCCATGCCCACCGCCTTGAGCAGGGCGCCGATGTCATCGCCGTCGGTGGCCTCGAGCTTCTCCACCGCCGCGCGCATCCCCCGGTCCATGTTGGTCCCGTGGTCGCCGTCGCCGATCGCGGTGTCCAGCTTGACCAGCTCGGCCCGGTGCTCGGCGATGGCCGTCGCGTAGCCGCCGATCCAGGCGCGGACATCCGAGGCGGTGAGGCTTACGCCGGCCTCCTCAGCTCCAGCGCAGGGCCGGCGTGTCGACGGGCGCGTCCCAGAGGCGCGTCAGATCGTCGTCGAGCTTCAGCAGCGTGATCGAGCACCCGGCCATCTCCAGCGAGGTGATGTAGTCGCCGATGAGGCGCCGCTCGATGCTGATGCCGCGACCCTGCAGGAAGCGGTCGAGCTCCCGGTAGACGATGTAGAGCTCGATCAGCGGCGTGCCGCCCATCCCGTTCACGAACGCCAGCACGCGGTCGCCCGATTCGTACGGGAGGTCCTCGACGATCGCCGTCGCCAGGCGGTGGACGACGTCGGCGGCCGGAGCGAGCTTCTCGCGGTGGCGGCCGGGCTCGCCGTGGATGCCGATGCCGATCTCCATCTCGTCGTCGCCCAGCTCGAAGCTCGGCTCGCCGGAGCCCGGCGTGACGCACGGGGTGAGGGCCATGCCCATGCTGCGGCCCTGGCCGTTGACCTTGCGGCACAGCTCGGCGACCTCGGCGAGCGACTGGCCCTCCTCGGCGGCGGCGCCGCAGATCTTCTCGGCGATCACCGTGATCCCGACACCGCGGCGCCCCGCGGTGTAGAGGCTGTCCTGCACCGCCACGTCGTCGTTGGTCACCACGGCCTCGACCTCGATGTCCTCGCCCTTGGCGAGGTCCGCGGCCATCTCGAAGTTGAGGACGTCGCCGGTGTAGTTCTTAACGATGTGCAGGACGCCAGCGCCGCCGTCGACGGCCTTCGTCGCTTCGAGCATCTGGTCGGGCGTCGGCGACGTGAAGACCTCGCCGGGACATGCCGCGTCGAGCATCCCGCTGCCGACGAAGCCGCCGTGCATCGGCTCGTGGCCTGAACCGCCGCCGGACACGATCCCGACCTTGCCCTGAACGGGCGCGTCGGCCCGGACGATGACCATCGGGTCGTGGATCACGCGCACGTGATCGCGGTGTGCGGCCTCGATTCCCTCGAGCGCCTCCCGGACGACGGCGTCCGGGTCGTTGATGAGCTTCTTCATGCTGCCCTCCACTACGTTGGCGGATCTCCCGTGCCGGGACCGTACCGGCGGCCGGGGCAGCGGTCAATCAGGCGGCGGGCGTCGGGCGTGCTCGGAAGCGACCGGCATGAGGGGATCGACCGCCGGGCCGGCTGCTCGGCGAGCGTCGCCTCGTGCGCCAGGAGCGTCTTGTGGATGAGCAGGAACGTCGTGCTCCACCGGCGCCGCCGGCGCCTGCGGCTCGGCGGGCAGGCCCTTGCGGTCCCAGAACTTCCCCACCTCGTCCATGACCTCGCGCCGCAGCGACTCGTCGCGGGGCGCGATCGGGGCGCCGAACCGCACCTCGACCTTGTGACGGCGCGAGAGGATGCGCCCCGGCTTGCGCTTGGGCCAATTCTGGCCGGGGGGCATGGCGTCGTGAGTGCCGCTGACGTAGATCGGAACGATGTCGATGCCGTGCTGTGCCGCGATCACGGCAGCGCCAGAATGCACCTTGCCGATTTCGCCGTCGCGCGAGCGCGTGCCCTCGGCAAACATGACGAGGTTCCAGCCTTCGTCGATGAGGCGGTCGACGTGGTCAGTCGCCCCGTTGCCGAGGCCGCCGCCCTTTCGCTCGAGGGGCACGGTGTTGAACAGGAGGGCGACGCCGTTCGCCTTCCAGCGCTTGTTGTAGAAGTAGTCGGCCGCGGCGGCCACCGCCGTGCGGCTGCGCCACTTGCGCGGCATCGCGCGCAGGATCGTTGGCGTGTCGAGATGGCTCGAGTGGTTGGCCACGAAGACGACAGGGTGTGAGAGCGTGTCGAAGACCTCACTTCCTACGACGCGCTTGCGCACGTAGTAGTCGATCATCGGGCCGAGCCCGAAGGAGAGCAGCGCCGCGCGCGCCGCCTTCGCGTAGCTGCACCTCGCCCAGGAGACGTCCATCTTGGCGTATTGGCGCGCCAGCTCGCCGCCCTTGCTGCGCAGCTCGCTGCCGCGGTTCTTGAGCTCGTCGGTCAGCTCGGGCACGCGTTCCCGCAGCTCCGGCACCCGCTCCCGGAGGTCGGGTACGCGGGTCTTGATATCGGTGGTGCGCGCCTTGCCCTGCTGGATGGCGCGATTGATTCTTCCGTCCCCCATGTCCCCAAGTACTCCACTCCTCAGGGACGGTTTCTCCCCGTCTCGGAGGCGTCGTCGGCACGCTGACCATGGGCCTCGCGCATGCCGGACGACCGTGGCGGCGCACGTATCGGGCTCGGCCTCGCCGCGCTCGCGCGCGCCGAGCTCCCCTGGAACTAACGCGAGTGCGTGTGGATCTCACCCGTCCGGCCGTGAAGCACCCGATCGCCCGGCGGGTCGGTCGCGACCCGTAGGCCGGCGACGACCAGCAGCGCCACCACCGCCACCGCGGCCGCGAGCCGGAGCGCGTCTGCTCGCGCCCTCTCGCGCCTCCCCCGCCGGCACTCCTCGGCCTTCACCGGCCCCAACAGCTCCGCCACGATGGACTCATCGAGCCCAAGCCCGCGCGCTCGACAGGAGGCGAGCACGGCGTCGGGGCCGTCGGCCTCGACGACCTGCGCGCCGTACGCCTCCGCCAGCCGGCGCACGAGCCGGGCGTTGCGGCCGGGGGCGAGCACGAGCGCGTACGGCCGCGCTCGCTCCGCGCGGAATCCGACCTCGTGGACCTCGATCGCCCCGCGGGCCTCGGCGATTCCGGGAATCTCGCGGTGGCCGGCGAGGACGCGCCGGGCGGAGCGCCGGGAGGGATGCCACGCGTGGAGGCCGCAGCCGTGGGTCGGGGGGTGTCCCGGCGACTGCGCGCACGTGGCCTCGAGCCATGCGCCGCCGGGCGGCCACGTCGCGCCCTGGTGCGGGCTCGCGAGCCG
>DAINCW010000101.1:8424-9432 GCA_036732205.1 Solirubrobacteraceae bacterium
GCTCGGCACCCCTCTCCCCGACGACGGTCCACGTCCGCAGGCCGTAGAGCGGAGTCGGGACGAGCGGCGTGTCGCTCACGACCGCCTCGCGGGCTCGGGCTCACGAGCAGGCTCGCGCGGTTCCGGACACGGCTCAGGCTCGGGAGGCTGCGCCGGCTCGACCGCCGGATCCTCGATCGGCTCCGAGATGATCCGTCGCGAGGGACCGTCCAGGCTCACTGGCCTAATAGTGCGCCTTGCGGCCCTCGAAGGCAAGCGATTCGGAAGAGCCGCGGGATGCGCCCACCGCCCCACGACGCTCGATCCTCTGTGGTTCACCACCCGCGGTGGGGACGCA
Source organism: Solirubrobacteraceae bacterium (assembly GCA_036732205.1). Taxonomy (GTDB): domain Bacteria; phylum Actinomycetota; class Thermoleophilia; order Solirubrobacterales; family Solirubrobacteraceae; genus VAWY01. Next base: position 8,762 of record DAINCW010000101.1, read on the forward strand.
AGCCGGCCCGACGAATGCCCTCTCCACTTGGTGCCGAGCACCGGCTCGACCACCTCGCCCTGGCGCCGAAGGACTCCAACGCCCTGAGGAAGGCTGCGAACTCGCATCGAGTGCCCTTCCTGCCGGCGTCCTTCGTAGGACAACGCGTGCTGGACGTCGGCACGTTCGACGGCTTCTACGCCTACCTCGCCGAGCATCGCGGCGCCGCGCGCGTGCTGGCGGTCGACCTTCTGCTTCGGCATCCTGCACCGCGTGGAGAACCCCCTCGGGCTGCTGCGGCTGCTCGGCAGCCTGCTGGAGCCCGGCGGCCGGGTGCTGGTGGAGACCTACGGGATCGCCGGTGACGGCCGCGTCGACCAGTCCACGATCGAGGTCAAGCAGCGCGGCGAAGTCTACGCGGGCGACGACTACGTCTACTGGGGGTTCGCGGCCGGTGGCCTGGCTGCGCTCGGCCGGCTGGCGGGCCTGCCCGAGGTCGAGGTGAGCGCGATCCAGATGGTAGACGGGCACCCACGGATCCTCGCAACGCTCAGGCGGCCCGGGACCTGACACCGCCGCGCAGCGCGTGCGGCACGTCCGTGGTCAGCGCATCCGGCCCGAAACGCAGCACCCGGTCGTTGACCGTCCCGGTCGTCACCGAGAGCCCGCCCCTTCGCAGCGCCGCCACCAGC
>DAINCW010000102.1:0-9420 GCA_036732205.1 Solirubrobacteraceae bacterium
GCCCGCGGCCGAGCCGGAGCCCGCGGCCGAGCCGGAGCCCGCCGCGGAGGCGCCCGTCGCCGCCGAGACCCCCGAGACTCCCGCGGAGGAGCCCGCCAAGTGACCGACACCACGATCTCCGCAAGCGACGTCAAGGCGCTCCGCGACCGCACCGGCGCGGGGATGATGGATTGCAAGAAGGCCCTCCAGGAGAGCGGCGGCGACGTTGAGGAGGCGATCGTCTGGCTGCGCGAGAAGGGCATCGCGGGCGCCGCCAAGCTCGGTGGCCGCGAGGCGACCGAGGGGACGGTCCAGTCCTACATCCACGCGAACGGCAAGGTGGGCGTGCTCGTCGAGCTCGACTGCAACACCGACTTCGTCGCTCGCAACGAAGACTTCGTCGCGTTCGCACGCGACCTCGCCCTGCACGTGGCCGCGGCGGCGCCGCTCTACGTCTCCGACGAGGAGGTCCCGGACGACTGGCGCGCCGAGGAGCTGCGCATCGCCGCGAGCCAGCTCGACAACGTTCCCGAGCACGCGCGCGAGAAGGCGGCCGAGGGAAAGCTCGGCAAGCGCCTCGAGGAGGTCGTCCTCCTGCGCCAGGTGCACGTCAACGGTGACAAGTACGAGGGCAAGACGATCGAGCAGCTCCGCGCGGAGCTGTCGGCGAAGACCGGCGAGAACGTCGTGATCCGCCGCTTCGTGCGCTTCGTCGTCGGCGAGTAGCCTCCCGCCCCGACATGGCGACGAACGGGCAGCCGGTGTTCCGGAGGATCCTGCTCAAGCTGTCGGGCGAGGCGCTCATGGGGGACCTCGACTACGGCACGGATCCCGCGCGCCTCGAGGCCATCGCCCGCCAGATCGCCTCCGCGCACGAGCGCGGCCTGGAGATCGCCATCGTCCTGGGCGCGGGCAACATCTATCGAGGCATGGCCGGCGCAGCGGCCGGCATGGACCGCGCCACGGCCGACTACATGGGGATGCTGGCGATCGTCCTCAACGCGCTCGCGCTCCAGGACGCCCTCGAGAAGCAGGGCATCCACACCCGCGTCCAGTCCGCGATCGCCGTCCAGGAGGTCGCCGAGCCCTACATCCGGCGCCGCGCGATGCGCCACCTCGAGAAGGGCCGGGTCGTCATCTTCGCGGCGGGCACCGGCAACCCGTTCTTCACGTCGGACACCGCGGCGGCTCTGCGCGCCGTGGAGATCCATGCCGAGGCGCTGCTGATGGCCAAGAACGGCGTCGAGGGGGTCTTCACGGCCGATCCCGCGACCGACCCGGACGCCGAGTTCATCCCACAGCTCACCCACATGGAGGCGCTCGAGCGCCGGCTGCGGGTGATGGACCTGACCGCGCTGACGCTGTGCATGGAGAACGACCTTCCGATCTACGTCTTCAACATGGACGACGAGCGCAACATCGAACGAATTATTGTTGGTGAGACCGTGGGCACCCTGGTGACCAGCGCATGAGCGACATCATCGACGACCTGCTGGTCGACGCCCGCGCGCGCATGGGCAAGTCCGTCGAGGCGACGATGCTCGACTTCGGGTCGGTGCGCACCGGGCGCGCGAACCCGTCGCTGCTCGACCGCGTCGCCGTGGACTACTACGGGACGGCAACCCCGCTGCGGCAGCTCGCGACGATCTCGGCGCCCGAGGCCCGCCTGCTGACCGTCCAGCCGTACGACAAGAGCTCCATCAAGGCGATCGAGAAGGCCATTCAGGAGTCCGACGTCGGGCTGAACCCCAGCAACGACGGCAACCTCATCCGCCTGGCCGTCCCGGAGCTGACCGAGGAGCGCCGCAGGGAGTTCGTCAAGGTCGTGCGCAACATCGCCGAGGAGGGACGGATCAAGATCCGCAACGTCCGCCGCGACGTCATGCACGACCTCAAGGAGCTCAAGGGGGAGGGCGAGGTCGGCAAGGACGAGGAGCACCGCGGCGAGTCCGAGCTCCAGAAGCTCACCGACCAGCGCATCGGCGAGCTCGACGCTCACCTCAAGGCCAAGGAAGAAGAGATCCTCGAGGTCTGATGGCCCCGCCGCCCGACGGCGCGGCGAGGTACGTCGCCATCATCACCGACGGCAACGGGCGCTGGGCGTCGAGCCGGGGGCTGCCGGTCGTCGAGGGTCACCGGGCGGGCGCCGACACCGTGAAGGCGCGCCTGCGCGACGCCACCGACCTCGGGGTGCTCGAGCTGACCGTGTACTCGTTCTCGACCGAGAACTGGTCGCGTGCGCCGGAGGAGGTTGCGGGGCTCATGGCGATGTTCGCGGAGCGCATCGACCGCGAGACCCCGGAGCTCAACGACGAGGGCGTGCGCATGCGTTTCATCGGGCGCCGCGAGGGCGTCGGGCCCGAGCTCGTCGAGCGCATGGCGTGGGCGGAGAGCGAGACCGCGGACAACGACCGCATCACCCTGTTCGTGGCGTTCAACTACGGCGGCCGGGCCGAGATCGTGGATGCCGCCGCCCGCTTCGACGGAGGCGACGAGGCCGATTTCGCGAAGTTGCTCTACGCGCCCGAGATGCACGATCCCGACCTGATCATCCGCACGTCCGGCGAGCGCCGGCTGAGCAACTACCTGCTCTGGCAGTCGGCCTACTCCGAGCTCGTGTTCCGTGACGAGCTGTGGCCGGACTTCGGCCGCGAGGCCTTGGAGGCGTCGCTGGACGAGTACGCCTCCCGGCGACGACGGTTCGGCGGTCGCTGATGGCCGGCCGCGGCGGACGACGCCGGGCTCCGCCGTCGCGGCGCCGCGCGCAACGCACGGCCCGGCGCAACTCCGGCTCGGACTTCGGCGCTCGCATCCTGGCGGCGCTGCCCGCCATCGCCTTCGCGATCTTCATCGTGTCCCAGGGGGGCTGGATCTTCACGGGCGGCCTCGTCCTGCTGGGCTGCGTGTGCATGCACGAGGCGTTCCTGCTCCTGCGCGCGGGCAACCCGGTGCGCCTGGCCGGGTTCATCGGCTTCATCGCGGTGATGGTCGCCGCCAAGCAGGGCGGCCCCGACGCCGTGCTCGCCGCCCTGGTCGCCAGCGTGCCCGTGATCTTCGGGATCGGGCTGCTCCAGGCGCGGGCCGGCGCGCCGGGGGTCGCCGTGACGCTGTTCAGCCTCGCCTGGATCGGGCTGCCGCTCGCCCATGCGGTCATGCTGCGCGGCCTCCCGCACGGCGGCGGGATCGTCGTGGACGTGCTCGTGGGGACGTTCCTGGGCGACACGGGCGCCTACCTCGGCGGCCGCGCCTTCGGATCGACGCCGCTCGCACCGTCGATCTCGCCGAGCAAGACGCTCGAGGGCCTGGGCGTGGGTGTTGTCGTCGCCATCGCCGCGGTGTGGTTCGCCGGCCTCTACCAGGACTGGCTGTCGGGGACCGATGCCCTGATCCTCGGCGTCGCGGTGGCCGTCGCGGCCCCGATCGGCGACCTCTTCGAGTCCTACATCAAGCGCGACCGCGGCACCAAGGACACGGGCCGGGCCTTCGGCGCCCACGGTGGCGCGCTGGACCGCCTGGACGCCGTGTTCTTCACGGCCGTCGTGGGCTACTACGTGTGGCACGCGATGCTTTAGCCGGCCTCCAGGATCGTTCTGCCACCCTTGACGGGTGGCTCGCCGCCTCCTCATCCTCGGCTCGACGGGCTCGATCGGCACCCAGGCGCTCGAGATCGTGCAGCGCTCGCCCGACCTCGAGCTGGTCGGCCTGTCCGCCGAGCGCTCGTGGGAGGCCCTCGTCGAGCAGGCGCGCGCCCACGGCGTCGGGCGGATCGCCCTGGCCGACGCGGACGCGGGCGCCCGCGCGGCCGAGGCATGGACCGGCGGGGAGGTACTCGCCGGCGCCGAGGGTCTGGTGCGCCTGGTCGTCGAGTCGGGCGCCGACCTCGTCCTGAACGCACTCGTGGGATCGGCCGGCCTGGGCCCGACCGTGGCGACGCTGGGGGAGGGCATCGACCTCGCGCTGGCCAACAAGGAGTCCCTGGTCGTGGGCGGCGAGCTGGTCATGGCGCTCGCCGAGGCGACCGGCGCGCAGCTCATCCCCGTGGACTCCGAGCACTCCGCGCTGCACCAGCTGGTGGCGGGCGAGCGCCCGGGCACGATCGACCGGATCGTCCTCACCGCATCGGGTGGGCCGTTTCGCGGGCGCAGCGCAGCCGAGCTGGAGGACGTCACCGTCGAGGAGGCGCTGGACCACCCGACCTGGGCGATGGGCGGCAAGATCACGGTCGACTCGGCCACGCTGATGAACAAGGGCCTGGAGGTCATCGAGGCCCACCACCTATTCGGCACGCCGTACGACCGCATCGACGTCGTCGTCCACCCGCAGTCGATCGTGCACTCCTACGTGCTCCTGTGCGACGGGGCGGCGCTCGCCCACCTCGGGCATCCCGACATGCGCGTGCCGATCTCCTACGCCCTGCACTACCCCGAACGCGTCGACGTGCCCGCGATCCGCCCGCTGGACCTCGCGGAGGTGGGCGCACTGACCTTCGAGCCCGTCGACACCGAGGCGTTCCCGGCCCTGCGCCTTGCCCGCGACGCCGCCATCGCCGGCGGCACCGCGCCGTGCGTGCTCAACGCCGCCAACGAGGTCGCCGTCCACGCCTTCCTCGAGGGCCGCCTGCCGTTCCTGGGGATCGGAGCCGTGATCGAGGAGACGCTCTCGGCGCTCCCGCCGACGCCCGTCCGCGCCTTCGAGTCGCTCTACGACGCCGATCGTGAAGCGCGGGCCGCGGCCGCCGCGCTCATCGAGACCCGGGTCGGCTGACGTGTCCTACCTGCTGGCGTTCGCGGGCTTCGCCGCGCTGGTCGTGCTGCACGAGGCCGGCCACTTCGCCGCCGCCAAGGCGGTGGGCATGCGCGTGGAGAAGTTCTCGCTCTTCTTCGGCCCGATGCTGGTCAAGTGGCGATGGGGCGAGACTGTCTACGGGATCGGCCCGATCCCCCTGGGCGGGTACGTGAAGATCACGGGGCAGAACCCCCACGAGCCGATGGCCCCCGAGGTCGCGCCGCGCGCGTTCTTCCGCCAGCCCGTCTGGAAGCGCGTCGTCGTCATCGCGGCCGGGCCGGCGGTGAACCTGGTCCTCGCGTTCCTGCTGGTCTGGGGCGTCTACACCTTCAACGGGGGCGCGAAGCCGAGTCGCACGATCGCGGCGGTCAACCCGCACGCGCCCGCCGCGGGGCTGCTGCACAAGGGCGACCGGCTCATCGCCGTGGACGGGCGCCGCGCGTCGGTCCTGGCGATGAGCAAGCTCATCGCCCGCCACCACTGCGCGATCCCGCCGATCGCCGGATGCACCGCGGCGACGCCGGCCCGCATCACGGTGGCGCGCCGAGGGCAGGTGCGCACGTTCGCGATCGCGCCGCGCTACGACCCCGATCGCCGGCGCACGCTCGTCGGCTTCGCCTACGGGTCGGTGACGGTGTCCGAGTCGCCCGACACCGCCGCCCACGACGCGCTCACCGCGATGTGGAAGGTCACGAGCGGGACGGTGTCGGCGATCGCCAACGCGCTGTTCTCCTCGCAGGACCGCAAGAAGGTGGGCAGCGTGGTCGGCGCCTACGAGGTCACGCGCCAGTCGTTCACGTTCTCCACCGCCGCGGCGATGTTCCTGTTGGGCATGATCTCCCTGTCCCTGGCGATCGTGAACCTGTTCCCGTTCCTGCCACTGGACGGGGGGCACATCTTCTGGGCGCTGGCGGAGAAGGTCCGCGGCCGCCCGATCCCGTTCAGCGTGATGGAACGTGCGGGCGCGATCGGCTTCGTGCTCATCCTGATGCTGTTCTTCGTCGGGGTCACGAACGACATCGATCGCCTGACGGGCCGGGGATTCGGCATCCGCTGAGGAAGGGGTACGCTCCCCGCCGAGCGAGCGGAGGAGGGTCCGATGGAGTCGAGCACGACAGCCCGTGGGGCGGTCGAGGCGGCAACGATCGCGGAGGCGTTCCGCGCCACGGTCGCGAGCAAGCCGGACGCCGTCGCCGTCCGCACGCGCCACGACGAGGTCACGCTGACGTGGCGCGAGCTCCAGGATCGCGCGGACGCGCTGGCCGGAGGGCTGGCCAGGCTCGGCCTCAAGCGGGGCGACACCGTCGCGCTGCTCTTCGGCAACCGGCCCGAGTTCCACCTCTGCGACCTCGCCGTGATGATGGTCGGCGGGACGCCGTTCTCGATCTACAACACGTACTCACCTGAGCAGATCCAGTTCGTGGTGTCCGACGCAGGCGCGCGCATCGCGATCACCGAGCAGTCGCTCATGAAGAACCTGCTGGAGGCCCGCAAGGACCTGCCCGACCTCGAGCACGTGATCGTCATCGATCCGACCGCCGACGAAGCCGGCGGTGCCCGACCCGCCGACGGCACGACGCCGTTGTCGGACGTCGAGGGCTCCAACCCGGACTTCGACGTCGAGGCGTCGGTGAAGGCCATCCAGCCCGATGACGTCCTCACGCTCATCTACACGTCGGGCACGACCGGCCCGCCGAAGGGCGTCGAGCTCGTCCACTCCAACCTGCTGTCGGCGTGCAACGGCATCGAGGAGCTCATCGAGTTCCCCGAGGACGGGCGCGTCATCTCGTGGCTGCCCGCGGCGCACGTGGCCGAGCGCAACGCCCACCACTACCTACCGATCGTCTACGGGCTCGAGATCACGTGCTGCGACAACCCGCGCGACGTCCTCCAGTACCTGCCCGAGGTGCGCCCGTCGTGGTTCTTCGCGGTGCCGCGCATCTGGGAGAAGCTCATGGCCGGGCTGGAGACGATGATGGCCGGGCTGCCCGACGAGCAGCGCGAGCCGCTGGAGGCGGCGATCGCGGCCTCGATCCAGAAGGTCCGCCTCGAGCAGCGCGGGGAGGAGGTTCCCGCCGAGCTTGCCGAGCAGGTCGCGCAGGCCGACGAGCAGATGTTCTCCAAGCTGCGCGCGCAGCTCGGGCTCGACCAGGTCGAGGCGATCAACGTCGGCGCGGCGCCGACGCCGGTCGAGGTCCTGGAGTTCTTCCACGCCATCGGCCTGCCGCTGGCGGAGATCTGGGGCATGTCCGAGACGTGCGGCGCCGGAACCGTCAACCCGCCCGACCGGATCAAGATCGGGACCGTCGGGCCGGCCGCGCCGGGCATCGAGATCAAGCTGGCCGATGACGGCGAGGTCCTGATCCGCGGCGGCGTCGTGATGAAGGGCTACCGCAACCTGCCCGACAAGACCGCCGAGACGATGAACGGCGACGGCTGGCTGCTCACCGGCGACATCGGCCAGATCGACGAGGACGGCTACCTCAAGATCGTCGACCGCAAGAAGGAGATCATCATCAACGCGGCCGGCAAGAACATGTCGCCGGCCAACATCGAGGCGACACTCAAGACCGCCAGCCCGCTCATCGGCCAGGTCGTCGTGATCGGGGACCGCCGGTCCTACAACACCGCGCTGATCGTGCTCGACAGCGACTTCGCGCCCGCGTGGGCGGCGAAGAACGGGCTCGAGGGCTCTTCGCTCGAGGACCTCGCGGGCGAGGAGAGCCTCCGCGAGGCCATCCAGAAGGGCGTCGACGCCGCCAACGAGAAGCTCGCGCGGGTCGAGCAGATCAAGAAGTTCACGATCCTGCCGGCCGAGTGGGAGCCGGGCGGCGACGAGCTCACGCCGACGATGAAGCTGAAGCGCAAGCCGATCGACGCGAAGTACACGGAGCAGATCGAAGCGATGTACGCCAGGTGAGCACCGTCTTCCCGGCCCTCCCTGGGGGTTGCGGACTCAGCTCACGTGCGAGCGCTGCACGTGCCCCGGCGTCGGCGCGCCCAGCAGGGTGAGGCCCAGCTCCACCTCATCGCGCAACAGCTCCAGCACGCGCCGGGCGCCCGCCTCGCCCCCGCACGCCAGGCCCCACAGCATGGGGCGGCCGATCAGCACGGCCCGCGCGCCGAGCGCCAGGGCGACCAGGACGTCGGTCCCGCGGCGTACGCCGCCGTCCATGTAGACCTCGACGCGCCCCTCGACGGCCTCCACGACCTCGGGCAGGATGTCGATGGTCGCGGCGACCGAGTCCAGCTGGCGGCCGCCGTGGTTGGAGACCACGACAGCCGCGGCGCCGTTCTCGCACGCGAGGACCGCGTCCTCCGCGGTCTGGACGCCCTTGAGGATCACGGGCACCGGCAGCTCCTCGGCCATCTCGGCGAGGTCATCCCATGTCAGGCGCGTCTCCACGAGGTTGAAGAATTCAGCGGGCGTGGGGCACGCGTCCGCGCCGATGATCGCCCGGATGGCCGGCATGTCGACGTCCGCCGGCACGACGAAGCCCGTGCGGGCGTCCCGCTCGCGCTTGCCGGCCCGCGGCGCGTCGACGGTCAGCACGACCGCCTCGTAGCCGGCTGCCAGCGCCTCGTCGACCAGGGCGCGGCTGACCGCGCGGTCGCGCAGGACGTAGCACTGAAACCAGCGCCTTCCGCCGGTCACGACGTCCTTGGGCCGCATCGACGCCAGCGTGGAGAGCGTGAAGACCGACCCGGCGTCCGCCGTGGCGCGCGCCATGCCCGCCTCGGCGTCGGCGTGCGCGAGCCGGTGCAGCGCGGTCGGCGCGACCAGCACGGGCAGGTCGACCGGCGCGCCCAGGACGGTCGTCGCGGTCGTGACGTCGGAGACGTCCACGAGCACGCGGGGCCGCAGTCCGCGCCGCGAGAACGCCGCGACGTTGGCGCTCAGGGTGCGTTCGTCCCCGGCGCCCCCGGCGTAGTAGCCGAGCACCCCGGCGTCCAGCCGCTCGGCGGCCAGGCGCTCGAGCTCGGCGACGTTGACCGCGTCCTGCCAGCTCACTGGCCGCGATCCTATTGCGGCGGGCGCAGGGCGATCCAGCTCTTGACGAGCGGGCCGGCGCGCTCGGCGATGATCCGGGCGTCCGCGAAGAGCGCCGCGAGCTCGCCGCGGCGCAGGAGCGCGATCTCCTCCCAGGAGCCCGCGGCGCCGAGCCTCCAGTAGGCGCGGCGCGCGCGCAGCGGCAGCCAGTGGGCAAACGGGAGCAGCGCATGGGGCTCGACCGGGAACGAGTACGCCGGGGTCTGGACCCAGACGCCCCGGGCGACCCGCTCCAGCTCCCGCGCGAAGGCGCCACGGCGATCGGGTGCCACGTGCTCGATGACGCTGCTCGAGTACGCGAGGTCGAACGCGCCGTCGTCGAAGGGCAGGCTCGCGGCCGCGTCGGCCCGCACGAACGTCCCCGGGTAGTCCGGCCGGTCGGCGAGGTCGACCCCGGTCACGTCCAGGTCTGGGGCCAGGCCCCGCAGGCCCAGCGCGCCGCAGCCGACGTCGACGATCCGCATCCCCGGCCGGGCGCCCGTGAGCTCCAGGAACCGTGCGTGACGGCGCGCCCGCGCGCGGCGCGCAAACGGCTCCGCCACGCGCGCGAGCGGGCCCCCGGCGGTGCCATAGACGTCTGGGGTGGAGGCCACGTTCGTACACCT
>DAINCW010000103.1:0-9353 GCA_036732205.1 Solirubrobacteraceae bacterium
GCGGTCACTTGACGATCTGGCGCAGGTCGCGGATGAGCAGCAGGTGCTTGAGGTGCGTCGCCACCGCGGCCAGGTTCTCGAGCGCTTCGACGGCCTCCTTGCGGCGCTCGGGGTTGCGGGACCGCAGGGCCGGGGCCAGGAGCTGCTGGAGCAGCTGCGCCTCGCGGTCAGCCGACGAGCGGAACGCGCGCAGGTTGCGCCCGCCGACGCCGTACCGCGCCAACTCGGTCACCGCGCGCACGATCTCCCGCTCGGTCTCGTCGAAGTACTTCACGCCCGCGCGCAGCTCGCCCTTGACGACGCCGTAGTCCTCGAGCTCGGCGACCAGCTTCGGGTCCGCGCGCGTCTCCTCGAGGACGTCGTCGAGCGAGTACAGGGCGCCCTGGTCGCGCACGCTGATGCTCGCCGTGCGGCGTCCGGAGCGAGGCGCGTCGGTCGCCGGCGCGGCGGCCGCGACGGCCTCGTCGGAGCGGCCGGACGCGAGCTCCTGGCGGATCACGCGCAGCGGGAGGAACTCGTCGCGCTGAAGGCGCAGGATCGTGCGCAGCCGCGCCACATCGCTCGGCGAGTAGAGCCGGTAGCCGCCGGCGGTGCGCCGCGGTGTGAGCAGCTTCTGGTCCTCGAGGTAGCGGATCTTCGAGATCGAGATGTCCGGGAACTCCTGGCGCAGCTGCTTCGTCACCGCGCCGATCGTCATCGCCTTCTGGCGTGGCGCGTGCGACTGCTCGGGCGGCAGCTGGACGTCGGGATTCTCGACGGATGCCATCAGTGCTGGAGGAAGGTCAGCTTGTACTTGCCGATCTGGAGCTCGTCCCCGTCTTCGAGCTTGTGCGACTCGATGCGCTTGCGGTTCACGTAGCTGCCGTTCAGCGAGCCAAGGTCGTCGAGGTACAGGTCGCCCCCGCGACGCACGAGCAGCGCGTGGTCGCGCGAGACCGTCACGTCGTCGAGGAAGACGTCTGAGTCGGGCCGGCGGCCGATCGTCAGACGCTCTCCCTCCAGGGCGAAGCTCTCCCCCACGCGGCCGCCACCGGCACGGATGACGAGCACCGGGCCGGAGGCCGTGGCCTCCTCGAGGTCGACGGGGATGAGCTCGCCCGTCTCGCCGACGCGATACGTGGCGGTGGTCTCGGTGTCCGTGCCGCCGTCGGGCGCGCCGACGAACGCACCACACTTCTGGCAGTAGTTGGCTCCGTCCGCGTTGACGAAGCCGCACTCCGGGCAGTGCAGCGCCACGGGGCGCGCGCCCTAGGAGGCGGGCTCGTCCGTGCCGGCGCGGCCCGCGAGGATGTCGGTCAGGCGGCGCACGTCATCGCCCGTGATGACGTCCTCGCCGCCCTCGTGCTTCTTGCGCAGGCGGTTGACCAGCTCGGCGCGCAGGATGTCGATCTTCCCGTGCAGGATCCGCCGCTTGTAGGAGATGTCGACCTCCTCCTCGGTGAGCTGCTGGATGAGATCCTTGAGCTCCTGGTCCGACAGCGAGCCGAGGTCGGGGAAGGTGTCCATGCTGCGGTGCTCCTCCAATGGGCGGGCCGGGCGAGCGGGGGAGCATAGCCGATGCACGCCCGACGGCTTCAAGCTCAGCTTGAGGGTGCACGCTCGCTTGCGTGACACGAGCGCGCCGTGCGCGATACACCTGCACCATGAAGCAGCTGATCGTCCTGCTCGCGTGCCCCGACCGGCCCGGCATCGTCGCGCGGGTCACGTCGGAGCTGCTGGCGGCGGGCGGGAACGTCCTGACGCTCGAGCAGCACGTCGAGCAGCGCCGTCTGTTCTTCATGCGCCTGCGCGTGGACCTCGAGGACCCCGGCGACGCGCGCCGCCGGCTCGAGGCCGTCGCCGGCGATCTGGACGGCCGGATCGCGTTCGCCGACCCCGCGCGCCGCGCGTGCATCGGCGTGCTGGTCACGCGGGAGCCCGCGTGCGCCATCGAGCTGCTCAGCCGCCAGCGCTCGGGTCGCCTGGACTGCGAGATCGGCCTGCTCGTCGGCAACGAGCCCGACCTGGCCTGGCTGGGCGAGACGTTCGCCGTGCCCTTCCACCACGTCCCCCACGACGAGGCCGGCGAGGCGCGCATGCTCGAGCTGCTCGACGGCGTCGACGTCGTCTTGCTCGCGCGCTACATGAAGGTGCTGTCGGCCGGGTTCGTCGAGCGCTTCGCGGGACGCGCGATCAACATCCACCACTCGTTCCTGCCGTCGTTCCCGGGCGCTCGCCCGTACCACCGGGCGTGGGCGCGCGGCGTGAAGGTGATCGGCGCGACGGCGCACTACGTCACGGCGGAGCTCGACGAGGGTCCGATCATCGCCCAGGGCGTCAGCCCCGTCACGCACAAGCACTCGGTGGAGATGATGGTCGAGGCGGGGCGCGACGTGGAGCGTCAGGTGCTCGTCGACGCGCTCCAGGCGCACCTCGAGCACCGCGTGATCGTGCACGAGGGCCGAACGATCGTCTTTCACCCCGACGAGGCCGCTCGCAGCTGACGGACGCCGTCGCGCACGTACATCGCCGTTGCGAACATCGTCAGGGAGAGGCCGACGTACAGCAGGACCTCGGGCAGGTCGGCGACGTTTGCCAGCGCGAAGAAGATCGCTGAGAAGGTCGGCCACACGGCCCAGCGCCCGGCCCAGTTGACCTTCAGCTCGACGCCGCGCCGCACCGCGGCCTGTCCCGCGACGAGCATGAACGCCTCGCGCGCCGCCAGCACGGCGAGCGCCCAGCGCGGCAGCAGGTCGAAGTTCCAGCAGACCAGCGCGCCCGCCAGCACGATCGCGCGGTCGAGGACCGGGTCGAGGATCGTGCCCAGCCGGCTGTACTGGCCCGTCACACGGGCCGCGATCCCGTCCGCGTAGTCGCCCCACGTGATGACGCCGTAGAGCACCACTGGGAGTGTGTCGGTGCCGTGAGGGCTGTCGAGCGCGAGCACGAGGAACGCCACGAGCCCGGCAGCGCGCACGTAGCCGATCGCGTTGGGGATCGTCCACGGGCGCAGCGGGGCACCGGCCTGCGTCTCGGGCGGCGGCGGGCCCGAGCGGTCCAGCCCGCTCAACCGCCGGAACGTCAGGGCAGGTCGCGCCACAACTCGCGCACCGCCTCAGAGGGGGCGTCGAGCGGTACGCCCGACAGCTCCTTCGCGCCGCGCCGTCCGCGCGCCTCGGCCTCCCCCGCCTCGAGTGAGCGCTTGCCGACGGTCAGGCGCAGCGGGACGCCGAGCAGGTCGGCGTCCGCGAACTTCTCGCCCGGGCGGAGCGGCCGGTCGTCGAGCAGCACCTGGAGGCCCTCGGCCTCCACGGCGTCGGCGAGCGACGTCGCGGCGGCCAGCTCGTCGTCTCCGCCGATCGCCACCACGTGGACGTCCCACGGCCCGATCGCCTTCGGCCACGAGATCCCGTCGTCGTCGGCGAACTGCTCCACCGCGGCGGCCGCGATGCGCGCCGGCCCGATGCCGTACGAGCCCATGACCACGAGCTGCTCCTTGCCCTCCTCGTCGAGGTACGTCGCCCCCAGCGGCTCGCTGTAGCGGGTGCCCAGCTTGAAGATGTTGCCGACCTCGATCGCGGGCTCGATCCGGATCGCCGTGCCGCCCACCGTGTCGCCCGCCTCGACGCGCCGCACGTCGACGCGCTCGCCCGCGGTGACCTCGACCACGGCGTGGTGGTCGGCGCGGTTGGCTCCGGCGACGTAGCGCCCCGGGGTCACCGCCTCGTCGTAGACGGCGGCGACACCCTCCGTGGGGCCGAGGAACCCGGCCGGGCCGGGCAGCTCGTCGTCGTTGGCGGGCCGGAAGTCCTCCCCGAGCGCGTTGGCCAGCTTGATCTCCTGGACGCGGTGGTCCCCGCGCAGGAAGACCATCACCAGGCCGCGAGACTCGGTGACGACTCCGAACGCCTTGAGCAGGTTCCCGGCGGGGACGCCCAGGTGGCCGGCGACCTCGTCGATGGTCTTCATGCCCGGCGTCGGGAGCTCGCCGTCCACCCCGGCCAGGGCCGGCACCGGCTGCGGCGCGGCCGTGGCGACCTCCACGTTGGCGGCGAAGCCGGGCGCGAGCGCGACGTCGTTCTCGCCGGCGGGGCAGGGCGCCATGTACTCGTGGGCGCCAGTGCCGCCCATCATCCCCACGTCGGACTGCACCGAGTACCACTCGATGCCCACGCGGTCGAAGATGCGGTCGTAGGCGCGGGCGCAGCGCTCGTAGCTGGCGTCCAGGCCCTCGAGGTCGCGGTCGAAGGAGTAGGCGTCCTTCATGATGAACTCGCGCGTGCGCAGGACGCCGGCACGCGGGCGCGGCTCGTCACGGCCCTTGGTCTGGAAGTGGTAGATCAGCTTGGGCAGGTCGCGGTACGAGCGCACGGCGGCGGCCATGTGGAAGGTGAGGGTCTCCTCGTGGCTCATCGCCAGGATCAGGTCGGCGCCCCGGCGATCGGTGAGGCGGAACAGCTCGGGGATGCCGTAGCGCCCGCTGCGCTTCCACAGCTCGGCCGGCGTCACGACCGGCATGAGCATCTCCTGGGCGCCGATGGCGTCCATCTCCTCGCGCACGACCGCCACGACGCGCTGGTGGGTCCGCCACCCCGCCGGCAGCCACGACCACAGGCCGGTTCCGACCTGCCGGACCAGGCCGGCGCGGACCATCAGCTTGTGCGAGACCGCCTCGGCGTCGGCCGGGGCCTCGCGCTCGGTGGGCAGCAGGAGCTCGCTCAGTCGGGTCATGGCGCGGCAAAAGCCTACGGGTAGCTACCCTGGCGAACCCGATGGGCCGGACCCCCCTGATCGTCATTCTGCTCGCGGCCGCGCTCCTGGCGCTGCCCAGCGCGGCGCTCGCGAACGCCCAGCAGATCTCGATCGTGCAGGACGACGACCTGCTGCTCTACCGCGACGCGGCCACCCGCGATCGGGCGCTCCAGCAGATGAAGCAGCTCGGCGTGGACTCGGTGCGCGTCACGGTGCTGTGGAGCGTCGCCGCCCAGGACGTCAAGAAGACGCCCGCTCGGGCCAAGCGGTTTCGGGGCAACGATCCCAAGACCTATCCCGCCGCCAACTGGGACAAGTACGACGACCTCGTGCGTGCTGCCGTGTACTTCGGGATCACCCCGTACTTCTCGGTCACCGGCCCCGGGCCGCCGTGGGCGATGGGCACGCCTCCGCCCTCGCAGAAGCGCAGCGCGGCGACGTGGATGCCGAACGTCGGCGAGTGGGCGAAGTTCGTCGCCGCCCTGGGCAAGCGCTACTCGGGCACCTACCGCGACGAGAATCAGGGCCGCCAGATCCTGCCCCGGGTGTCCTTCTGGGGCGTCTACAACGAGCCCAACCAGGGCGGCTGGCTCACCCCGCAGTACGCCGGGAGCCCGATCGTCCACAAGGTCATCCCGTGGTCGCCGGTGATGTACCGCCGGCTGTTCCTCTACGGGCGCAGGGCCCTCCAGGCGACCGGCCACGGCAACGACATCATCCTGCTCGGCGAGACCGCGCCGATCGGCAACAGCAGCCAGAACACGCGCTCCCCCATGCGGCCCAAGAAGTTCCTGCGCGAGCTGCTGTGCGTCAACGCGAACTACCAGCCGTACACGGGGACCGCCGCGAAGGCCCGCGACTGCGGCATCTTCAAGCGCCTGGGCCCGCTCACGCCCACCGCCTACGGGCATCACCCCTACACCAAGACGCTGCCGCCGACCGTGCCCGATTCCAGCGCGGACTCGATCACGATGGCGAACATCGGCGACCTGCCGAACCTGCTCGACAAGCTCGCCGACATCACCCACAACGTGCCGAAGAACCTGCCGGTCTTCATGACCGAGTTCGGCTACGAGACGAACCCGCCCGATCCCTACTCGGGCCAGCCGCTCGCCAAGCAGCCGGAGTACCTCAACGAGGGCGACTACCTGGCGTACCTCAACCCGCGCATCTTCAGCCAGGACCAGTTCATCCTGCGCGACGTCGGGCCTGTCCCGGGGCACAAGCCGAACACCAAGGCCTACTGGTTCACCTACCAGTCCGGCCTGTACTTCAACGACGGCAACGTGCCGCCCCCCCGCGCGTACGACCACGCCAAGCCGGCCGCACAGGCCTACGCGTTCCCGTTCGTCGTCAACCCGGTCAACGGCGCGCTCGGCATCTGGGGCCAGCTGCGCTTCCGCCCCAACGGCGCCCAGGGCGACCAGGTCTTCATCGCGTACCGCCCGCCCGGCGGGGACTTCGTCGGCGACGGGGACCCGATCACCGTGAACAACCCGCTCGGGTTCTTCCAGGGCACCGTCCCCTACATGGGGCCGGGCACGTACGAGGCGATCTGGTTCGGGGCCGACTTCCCGAACTTCGCGCTCAGCCGCGCGATCGACCTGTAGCCCTCCCGCGGGGCGAGACAATTGCCTGGCGGCCGCGTTTGTGCAGGACACACCATGCACCACCGCGCCCTCCTTGCCCTGACCCTGCTGCTGGCCGCCCTCGCGCCCGCCGGCCGCGCCATCGCCGCGCCCACGATGGAGATCGGCATGGCCGACGACCGCCTGCTCTTCTCCGACGGCGGCGCGGCCGCGGTGCGCGACTGGGCGAGCGCGGGGGTGGACGTCGTCCGCATCCACGCGCGCTGGGACGCGGTCTCGCCCCAGCCGGACGCCACCGTGCCGCCGGAGGGCTTCTTGCCCGAGAACGCCAACGACCCCCAGTACCGCTGGGGTGCGCTCGACCGGGCCGTCGGGCTCGTCCGCGGCGCCGGCATGCGGGCCGTGCTCTCGGTGACCGGACCCGGCCCGGTCTGGGCCGGCCAGATCCCGGGCCACCACAATCGCCGCTGGAAGCCGGACCCGCGCTTCTTCGGGGCCTTTGCCCGCGCGGTGGCCCAGCGCTACCGGGCCCAGGTCGACCGGTACCTGATCTGGAATGAGCCCAACGTGCCGCTGTGGCTCGAGCCGCAGCGCAGCTGCGACCGCCGCCACCACTGCACGGCGTACGCCGCCGACCTGTACCGCGAGCTCGTCTTGGCCGCGACGCCGGCGATCCAGGCCGCCGATCCTGGCGCGCAGGTGGTGATCGCCACGCTCGCCCCCATCGGCAGCGACCGGCCTGCGACAAATTCTCCCCTGCGCCCGCTGGCCTTCCTGCGCGAGATGGCCTGCGTCGACCGCCGGCTGCACGCACTGCGCTCCGGCGCCTGCCGCGGCTTCACCCCCGTTCCGGCCGACGGGATCAGCCTGCATCCGCACGGCGTCAAGACCCCGCCGGACGGGCACGACCCCTCGCGCGACGACGCCAAGCTCGGTGACCTGCGCCGAGCCGAGCGGCTCGTGGACAGCCTCGTCGCCCGCGGGCGCATCGCCGCCTCGACGACTCCGCTGCCGTTCTATCTGACCGAGTTCGGCTACCAGACCGATCCGCCCGACCCGTACGTCGGAGTGTCGCCGCTGACGCAGGCGGCGTGGCTGACACGCGCCGACGAGATCGCGTGGCTGGACCCGAGGGTGGCGAACCTCACCCAGTACGTGTGGCGCGACGAGCCCGTCTACCGCTCCAGCCACGGCAAGGACTACTCGGGCTGGCAATCGGGCGTCTTCTACGCGGACGGAACGGCCAAGCCCTCGCTGACCGCCTTCCGCTTCCCGTTTCTGGTCAAGCGCGGGCGCGGCCGCTCGGCGACCATCTGGGGACAGGTGCGGCCCGGCGGCGCCCACGCGGTCACGGTCTACGTCGACGGCAGGGTGCTGACCACGGCCACCACGGACGACCAGGGCGCGTTCGGCGCCCGCGTGACGCTGCCGGCCGGCTCGCGGGCCGTGTACGCACGGGCCGACGACGGAGCGGCCGAGTCCCTGCCGGTGACCGTGCGCGTCTAGGCCCGGCTGAAACGGCGGCCGGCGACCGGCGACGCCGCGTCGAGCGCGGCCTGCTCGGCCGCCTTCTGCTTCTCGAGCATCGCGATGCGCTCCGGCGTCATCTGCGTCTCGTCCTCGTTCTCGGCGAGCCATGCGGCCGCCGCGGCGGCCTCCGCCTCGTCGCGCACGACCTGCTTGCCCGCCGCGTAGTACTTGTCGATCTCGGCGAACAGCTCGTCGACGAGGTGCTCGGTCTTGACCTTGCGCAGCGGCTCGCCCTTGGAGAAGACGATGCCGGAGTCCTTCGTGCCGCTGATGCCGAAGTCCGCGTGGCGCGCCTCGCCGATCCCGTTGACCCCGCAGCCGAGCACCGAGACCTCGATCGGGTCGTCGTAGGCCTCCAGCCGGCGCTCGACCTCCGTGACGACGCTGTCCATGTCGAACTGGAGACGCCCGCACGTCGGGCACGCGATGAGGACGGGCCCCCGCTCGCGCAGCTTCAGCGCCTTCAGGATCTCCCAGGCGACCTTGACCTCCTCCTCGGCGTGGAACGTGGAGAGGGAGATGCGGATCGTGTCCCCGATGCCGTCGGCCAGCAGCGTGCCGAGCCCGACGGCGGACTTGAGCGATCCCGTCCACTTCGTCCCCGCTTCGGTGATCCCGAGGTGCAGCGGATACGGGATCCGCTCGCTGAGCAGGCGGTTGGACGCGATCGTGTTCGGCACCGACGTCGACTTCATCGACACCTTGAAGTCCGTGAACTCGAGGCGCTCCATGAGCTCGACCGTCTCGACGGCGGAGGTGACGAGCGCCTCGACCGGGTTGTCGAACTCCAGCCGGCGCAGATGCTCGGGCAGCGAGCCCGAGTTCACCCCGACGCGCAGCGGCACGCCCAGCTCCCGAGCACGCTCGACGACCTGTCCCACCTTGTCGGTGCCCCCGATGTTGCCCGGGTTGATCCGCACGCAATGCGCCCCGGCCTCCATGGACTTCAGCGCGAGCGTGTAGTTGAAGTGGATGTCCGCGATGATCGGGATCGGCGACTCGGCGACGATCGTCTTCAGCGCCTCGACGTCCTTGTCTCGGGGCACGGCCAGGCGGACGATGTCGGCCCCCGCGGCGGCCACGGTGCGGATCTGCTCCATCGTGGCCGCGAGGTTCGCGGTCTCGGTCTTGGTCATCGTCTGCACGGCCACGGGCGCTCCGCCCCCGATGGGGACGCCGCCGACGTGGATCTGGCGCTTGGAGGCCATATGCCTAGTGTACGAACGTGGCCTCCACCCCAGACGTCTATGGCACCGCGCGGGGCCCTCTGGCGCGCCTGGCGGAGCCGTTCGCGCGCCGCGCACGGGAGCGCCGCCACGCACGGTTTGAGGCACTCACGGGCGCCCGGCCGGGCATGCGGATCGTCGACATCGGCTGCGGCGCGCTCGGCCTGCGCGGACTGGCGCCCGACCTGGACGTGACCGGGGTCGACCTCGCCGACCGGCCGGACTACCCGGGCACGTTCGTGCGTGCCGACGCGGCCGCGGGCCTGCCCTTCGAGGA
>DAINCW010000104.1:0-2960 GCA_036732205.1 Solirubrobacteraceae bacterium
GAACCGCGCGGCCTTGTCGGCCGAGTCGACGAACAGCACGCCGCCTTTCTGCTTGGGCTGGTTGGCCACGATCCCCACGACGCGGCCCTCGAGGCGCGCGTAGCCGACGATCAGCTCCTTGGCCCAGCGCGGGTGCACCTCCAACAACGAGTCGGCGTCCAGGAGCGAGTCGAGCAGCTCGCGGATGTCGAACGGCTTGTTCTCGTCGGCCGGGACGATGTCGCGGATCGGCGTGTCCGACGCCGGCGCGGCCGGCGGCGCGGGCGGCGGCTCGGACTCCCAGTTGGTCGGGAAGAAGCTCAGGTAGCGCTTGGCCAGGTCGAGGCCCTCCTCGTCGGACTTGACGAGCATGTGCCCACAGCCCGAGACGCCGGTGTGCATGCGCGCGCCGCCCATCTCCTCGAGCGACACGTCCTCGCCGATGACCATCTGCGCCATGCGCGGCGAGCCGAGGTACATCGACGCGTTGCCGTCGCGCATGATCACGACGTCGCAGAAGGCCGGGATGTACGCGCCGCCCGCGGCGCTGGGGCCGAACAGCACGCAGACCTGCGGCACGACGCCGGACAGCTTGACCTCCGTGTAGAAGATCCGCCCGGCGCCGCGGCGCCCGGGGAACATCTGCACCTGCTCGGTGATCCGCGCGCCGGCCGAGTCGACGAGGTAGACCATCGGTGCGCGCACGGACAGGGCCTTCTCCTGGATGCGGATGATCTTCTCGACCGTCTTCGGGCCCCAGGAGCCCGCCTTGACCGTCGGATCGTTGGCCATGACGCAGACCGGCCGGCCGGCCACCCGGCCCATCCCGGTGACGACGCCGTCGGCGCCCAGGCCATCCTCCTGCCAGTTGGCGAGCAGCGCCTCCTCGACGAACGAGTCGTCGTCGAGGAGGCGCGCCACGCGCTCGCGAACGGGCAGCTTGCCCTGCTGCGCCGCCTTCGCATGGTGGCGCTCGGGCCCTCCGGAGAGGGCCCGCTCCAGCGCGTCGTGCAGGTGTGCGGTGTCGCTCACTCCATCGTCGCCGGCGGCGCCGCCGGCGGACGCGGAGGCGTGATCGGCGTGGT
The DNA here is from genome assembly GCA_036732205.1 of Solirubrobacteraceae bacterium. Lineage (GTDB taxonomy): Bacteria > Actinomycetota > Thermoleophilia > Solirubrobacterales > Solirubrobacteraceae > VAWY01. Next base: position 1,065 of record DAINCW010000104.1, read on the forward strand.
CGGAGCCGCGGGCGCGGACGCGTTCGGCGCCGGCGGCGCCGGCGTCGTCGAGCGCAGCCCTGCCACCAGCGCGCCGCCGCCCAGGAGCACCAGGATCAGCGGCCAGCCGATGAGCGAGTCGCCGGGGAACGCGGCCACGACGTACAGGATGAGCACGACCACGCCCAGATAGGCCGGTCCGGGCTCGCGGTCGGCCGAGGCCACCGCGATCAGGCCGCAGCCGAGCACCAGGAGCACGATCTCCCACCAGGTGCTCGAGCCGCGCAGGCCACCACCGCCGCCGCTGAACGCCGACGAGAGCGCCCCGGTGAACAGCGCCCCGACGGTGAAGACGGCGATGCCCAGCGCCGCGACACCGGCCGCGTTGACGTGCGCAACCGAGTGGCGAGGCGCCTCCTCGCGGCGCGCGGTCGCGAGACCGGCCAGCGCGAGGATCGACACGAGCAGGGTCCAGCGGAACGCGTTGACGCTGTGCGTGTTGAACACCCAGTGGACGGCCACCACCAGCGTGATCGTCAGCGTGACCGACGCCAGCAGCGTGCAGACCGCGGAGTTCTTCGCCGCCGCCAGCATGAGGAAGCCGCCGCCGAGCACGAGACCGACCCAGACGGCGGTGTTGTCACTGTGCCGGACGCCGGCGGAGCCGAGGACCTGCGACAGGTTGTCGAGCGCCGTGAGCTCCAACACGAACCCCGCGACCAGCAGCACGGACACGTACGTGCGTGGCACGTCGCCCTCGGCCGGCGCCTGCCACGCCATGATCAGCAGCAGCGCCGCCGGCACGGCGACGACCAGGAACCGGACGAAGTCGGACCAGTCCTGGTGGAACCGGGAGTCGATCAGCAGGACCCCCACCGCTAGGACCACGGCCCCCGCGGCGATCAGATCGCCACGAAACGGCTGCGGTCGCAGGAACGCCAGTGGCCCGTTAGATCCCAAGGTTGGGGACGGGTTCGTCGCCTGAGTAGTCATAAAACCCCCTGCCGCTCTTGCGTCCGTACCACCCGGCGCTGAGCATCTTGCGCAGGGTGGGCGGACGCGCGAAGCGGCGTTCGCGGAACTCATCGAATAGGACGTCACAAATCGCACCGAGCGTGTCAAGACCCACGAAGTCGGCCAGGGTCAATGGACCCATGGGATGCCCTGCACCGGCTTTCATCGCCTCATCGATCGCATCGATGGAGCCAATACCTTCCTCGTAGCCCCGGATGGCATCGAGCATGTAGGGCACGAGCAGGCGGTTCACGATGAACCCGGCGGTGTCGCGGGTCGGCACGGTCAGCTTCCCGAGCTTCTCGCCGAAGGCCAGACCCGCGTCGAACGTCTCGTCGCTGGTCGTCACGCAGCGGATGACCTCGAGCAGCTTCATGACCTGGGCCGGGTTGAAGAAGTGCAGGCCGAGGAACTGGTCCGGGCGCTTCGTGGTCGCCGCCTGGTCGATGACCGCGAGCGACGAAGTGTTCGTCGCGAAGAGCGCCTCGGCCTTCACGATGGCGTCCAGCTCGCGCCACATCTCGAGCTTGCGCGCGAGGTCCTCGGTGATCGCCTCGATCACCAGGTCGCAGCCGGCGAGCTCGCCGTAGTCCGTCGTGCCGCTGAGGCGGGCGCGGATCGCGTCGGCGTCCTCCTGGGACGACTTGCCCTTCTCGACCGCGCGGGCGAGCTGCTTCTCGATCTTGCCGAGGCCCTTGGCCAGCGCCGCGTCGTCGACCTCGCGGACGACGACCTCGAAGCCCGCCGTCGCCGCGACCTGCGCGATGCCGTGACCCATGAGCCCGGCGCCCACCACTCCAACCGTCTTGATCTCAGCCATGCGGCGAGAGCCTAGACGGGATCGTGCCAGTCGATCGGACCGCTGACCAGCGTGTGGCCGGCGAGCGGGCGGTCCAGCACGCG
>DAINCW010000104.1:2970-9346 GCA_036732205.1 Solirubrobacteraceae bacterium
CATCTCGTGCAGCATCGAGACGAGGTCCTCGGTGGCGATGTTGCCCGTGGAGCCCGCCACCACCGGGCTGCCGCCCAGCTCGCCGAAGCTCGCCTCGAAGGACTCGCACCCCGCGTCGAGCGCGGCCAGGGCATTCGCCAGGCCCGCCCCGCGCGTGTTGTGGAAGTGCGCGGTCAGCTCGACGTCGTCCCCGAGCGCCTCGCGGGCGGCCGGGAAGAACTCCCGCACCGCAACGGGGTTGGCCATCCCGGTCGTGTCGCCGAACCCGATCTCCTGGGCGCCCGCGGCCACCAGGCGCTGGGCGATCGCGAAGACGCGCTCAGGCGCGATCCGGCCCTCGTACGGGTCGCCGAAGCTCACCGAGATCACGGCCTCGCAGCGAAGCCCGGCCTCCCGTGCGCGCGGGAGCACCTTCTCCAGCCCGGCGATCGACTCGTCGACCGAGCGGTTGACGTTGCGCCGGTTGTGGCTCTCGGAGGCGCTGAGGAAGACGTTGACCTCGTCGATGCGCTCGCGGTGCTCGAGCGCCCTGTCCAGCCCGCGCTCGTTGGGCACGAGTACCGAGACGCTGACCGCTTCGGGGATGTCCGCCCGCTCCAGGACCTCCTCCGCGTCGGCGAGCTGCGGGATGCGGTCGGGGCGCACGAAGCTCGTGATCTCCAGGCGCGTCAGCCCCGTGCGGGCCAGCAGCTCGACCAGGCGGACCTTCTCGTCGGTCGCGATGACCTCGGGCTCGTTCTGGAAGCCGTCGCGTGGCCCGACCTCGCGGACGCGGACCGCGCGGGGAACGCTCACGCGCTCACGCCACCGAGAGGCCGCCGCTGACGTTCAGCGTCTGGCCGGTGACGTAGGAGGCGTCGTCGGACGCCAGGAAGGCGATCGCGCTCGCGATCTCGTCCGGCTCGCCGATGCGCCGCATCATCGTGCCGTCGATCATCCCCTGCTTCAGGCGCGCGCCGAGCTCGCCGAGCTCCACCTCCGCCGAGTTCAGCAGCGGGGTCTCGATCGGGCCGGGCGCGATGGCGTTGGAGCGGATGCCGTAGCGCGCCGACTCCCGCGCGATCGCACGCGTGAACCCGATCACGCCGGCCTTCGCCGCGCTGTAGACGACGCTGCCCTGCGAGCCGACGCGCCCCGCCTCGCTCGCCACGTTGACGATGACGCCGCCGCCGCGCTCGTGCATGGACGGCAGGACGGCGTGGGTCACCGCGATCACGCCCTTCAGGTTCACGGCGAGGACGAAGTCCCACAGCTCCTCGTCGGTGTTCGTGAAGAACGCGAACCGGTCGGTGCCGGCGTTGTTGACGAGCACGTCCACGGGTCCCACCTCGGCGGTGATCGCCTCGACCGCGGAGGCGATCGACGTCGTGTCGGCGACGTCCATCGCGACGCCGAAGCCGTCGACCTCGCCGGCGACGTCCCGGGCGCCGGCCTCGTCGATGTCGCCGATGGCGACGCGGGCGCCCTCGGCGGCGAGGCGCCGCACGGTGGCCGCGCCGATCCCCGACGCGCCGCCAGTGACGAGGGCAACGCGTCCCGACAGCCTGCTCAGGTCGCTCATCGGCCGGACCTTATAGTCCGCAAGCGCATGGCCGAGCCCGTCTCGATCATCGGCGCCACGGGCGCCCTGGGCTTCGGCCTCGCGGTGCGGCTCGGCCGCGCCGGCACGCCGGTCGTCATCGGCTCGCGCGACGCCGGCCGCGCCGCCGAGGCCGCCGAGCGGGCGCACGAGGCCGTCCCCGAGGGCTCCTTCGAGGGCCTCGCCAACCCGGAGGCCGCGCAGCGCGCGCAGACGGTGTTCCTCACCGTCCCGTTCCGCAACCAGTCCGAGAACCTCACGAACCTCAAGGACGTCCTGCGCGAGGGCCAGCTGCTGGTCGACGCCACCGTCCCGCTCGCGGCCGCGGTCAGCGGCCGGGCAACGCGCACGCTCGGCGTCTGGCAGGGCTCGGCGGCACAGCAGGCGGCCGAGATGGCCCCGGACGGCGTGCACGTCGTGGCCGCGCTGCACACCGTCAGCGCCGACACGCTCCGCGACCTCGACGCGACGCTCGACGAGGACGTCCTCATCTGCGGCGACCGCAAGGCCGACAAGCGCGTCGCCGCCGAGGTCATCGCTCGCATCGACGGGTTGCGGCCCGTGGACGCAGGGCGCCTGGAGATGGCCCGGATCGTCGAGTCGCTGACAGCGTTGTGCATCTCGATGAACGTCCGCTACAAGACGCACTCGGGCATCCGCGTCACCGGACTGCCCGACGAGCTTTGGCCCGAGTAGTCCTCCTCGCCGGCGGGACCGGTGGCGCGAAGCTCGCGCGGGGCATGCTCGACGTCACCGACGACCTGACCGTCGTCGCCAACACCGGCGACGACGTCGAGATCTACGGGGCCCACGTCTCCCCCGACCCCGACCTCGTCTCCTTCTGGCTGGCCGATCGCATCGGCGAGCGCGGGTGGGGCCTGCGCGACGACACGTTCGCCGTCATGGACGGCCTGCGCGAGCTGGGCGACGACGTGTGGCTCAACCTGGGCGATCGCGACCTCGCGGTCTGCCTGCGCCGCGCCCGGCGGCTGGCTGAGGGCGCGACGCTCACCGAGGCGATCGCCGAGCAGTGCGCAGCCCTCGGCGTGGCCGCCCGCGTCCTGCCGATGAGCGACGCGCCGGTTCGCACGTTCGTCATGGCCGACGGCGAGTGGTGGCCGTTTCAGGACTTCATGATCCGGCGCGGCGGCGAGGGCCCGGTGGGGGGCGTCGACCTGCGCGGCGCCGACGCCGCGCGCCCCACGGAGGCCGTCCTGGAGGCGATCGCCGGCGCCGACGTCATCGTCGTCGGCCCCTCCAACCCAATCGTCTCGATCGGGCCGATCCTCGCCGTGCCCGGCCTGCGCCAGGCGCTGGCCGCGGCCGCGGCGCCGGTGGTGGCGGTCAGCCCCATCGTCCGGGGCCAGGTCCTCAAGGGCCCGACCGAGGCCTTCCTGGGCTGGGCCGGGCACGACGCCACGGGCGCCGGCGTGCTCGACCACTACGGCGCGCTCCTCAATGGGTTCGTGGCCGACGAGCGGATCGACCACACGCCCGTGCCTCTGCTCGTCACCGACGTCGACATGTCCGACGCAGCGGGCCGTGAGCGGGTCGCGGGCGAGACGCTGCGCTTCGCGCAGTCGCTGGCCCGTTAGCGTTCGTTGAATGGCCCACCCCTTCCGCGACGCCGTCGAGGCCCGCGACCACGACGCGATGGTCGCCACGCTCTCGGAGGACGTCGTCTTCAACAGCCCCGTCGCCCACAAGCCGTTCGAGGGACGCGACGCGGTCGCGGGCGTCCTGGCGGCCGCCTTCGACAGCTTCGAGGACTTCCGCTACACCGACGAGATCGAGTCCGGCAACGTGCACGCGCTCGTGTTCCGCGCTCACGTCGGCGACAAGGACCTCGAGGGCATCGACCTGCTGCGCGTCGGCGCCGACGGCCTGATCGAGGACTTCACCGTCCTGGTCCGCCCGGCCTCCGGCCTGATGGCGTTGGGTCAGGCGATGGGTCCCAAGGTCGAGGGCCTGAAGGCCTGACGGCGCCCGCCGCGCCGCCCTGCCCCGTGCGCACGATCGCCGTCCTGCCCGTCAAGCGCTTCGAGCGCGCCAAGCAGCGCCTCGGCGAGGTGCTCGACCCCGACGATCGCTGGTCGCTCGCAATCGCGATGGCCGGCGACGTCATCCGTGCGGTGTGCGCGGCGAAGTCCCTGGAGCGCGTCCTCGTGGTGACCGCCGACGACGAGGCCGCGGCGCTCGCGCGCGAGGCTGGCGCCGAGGTCGTCGCCGAGCCCGAGGTCGCCGGCCACAACCCCGCCGCCGAGCTGGGGATCGCCCGCGCGGTGGCCCTGGGCGCGGAGCGCGTCCTGCTCGTACCGGGGGACTGCCCCGCGCTGCGCCCGGAGGACGTCAACGACCTGCTCTCGCGCCACCGTCGCGACGGCCTGGTCGTGGTGCCCGACCGCCACGGCAGTGGGACCAACGCGCTGCTCATCGCGCCCCCGCGGGCGATCCGCCCCGCGTTCGGCGAGGAGTCCTGCCGGCGCCACCGCGCGCTCGCGGCCTCGGCGGGCGTCGCGTGCGCGATCGACCCGGTCTGGTCGCTGGCCCTCGACGTCGACGACGGCGACGACCTCGACGCGCTGCGGTCGGAGGGCGAGCCCGGCCCGCGCACCCAGGCCGCGCTGGCGGAGCTGGCGCGGTGATCACCGCCGAGGCGCTCGCCGGGCTGCCCGAGGTGCGCCCGGGCGACGACCTGGCGGCGCTCATCGCGCAGGCGGGCGCGCAGCTGCACGACTCCGACGTCGTGTGCATCGCGCACAAGGTCGTCTCCAAGGCCGAGGGGCGCGTTGTCGCGCTGGACGACGTCACCGCCGGCAAGCTGGCCAGTGCGCTGGCCGCGCACCACGCCAAGGACCCCCGTCACATCCAGCTCATCCTCGACGAGTCCGCCGAAGTCATCCGCGAGCGCCCAGGCATCCTGATCTGTCGCACCCGCCACGGGTTCGTGTGCGCGAACGCCGGCGTGGACGCATCGAACGCCGGCCGTCCAGACGCGTTCGTCCTGCTTCCCCTGGACCCCGACGCCTCGGCGCGGGCGCTGCGCGCGGGGCTGCGCGAGCGCACCGGCACCGCGCCGGCCGTCGTCGTCACCGACTCCTTCGGGCGCGCCTGGCGCCGCGGCCAGTGCGAGACGGCGATCGGCGTCGCCGGGCTGCGCACGCTGGACGACTGGGCGGACCGCACCGACAGCGACGGCCGCCCGCTCGCGGCCACGCTCATCGCGATCGCCGACGAGGCGGCCGCCGCCGCGGACCTGGCGCGGGCCAAGGACTCGCGTGAGCCGGTGGTCGTCCTGCACGGACTGGAGCGTCACGTCACGGCCGACGACGGCCCGGGCGCCACGGACGTCGTCCGCGTCCGTGAAGAGGACCTGTTCGGCTAGCTCAGGCCCTCGACGCGCAGGCGCCGCGAGCCGCTCGGCGTCGCGACGACCGCAACGTCGCCGGCCCGCTTGCCGATCAGCGCGCGCGCCACCGGAGACTCAGCCGACAGCAGGCCGGCCGTCGCGTCGGCCTCGGTCGGTCCGACGATCCGGTAGGTCGCCTGGCGGTCCGACGCCTCGTCCACCACGGTGACCGTCGCGCCGAAGGCGACCTGGTCGCCCACCGGGCCGTCCTCGACCACCCGGGCCTCGCGCAGCCGCTGCTTCAGGCGCAGGATCTTCGTCTCCAGGTGCGCCTGGTCCTCCTTGGCGATGTGGTAGTCGGCGTTCTCCTTGAGGTCGCCGATCTCCCGGGCGGCCAGGATCCGCGCCGACATCTCGTGGCGAGCGGTGGTCTCCAGCTCCTCGAGCTCGGCGCGCAGCGCCACGAGGCCCTCGGCCGTGATGGCTCCCTCCGTCATCAGACGGCCACCGTCAGCGGGTAGCGGCGGCGGATGTCGTACAGCGTCGTGCGCTCGGCGGCCGGGCGGCCGGCGGCATGCGCGGCGGCCACGAGATCGGTGGGATCGAGCTTCACGCCGTGGTAGCTACCCGCAAGACGGCTGATGTTCTCCTCCATCAGCGTCCCGCCCAGGTCGTTGACCCCCCAGCGCAGCGCCTCGGTGGCCGCGTCGAGGCCCATCTTCACCCAGCTGGCCTGCACGCTGCGCACCGTGCGCCCGAGCGCCAGGCGGAACGCGGCGGTGTGCTTGAGGTTCTCCTCGCGCGAGATCTCCTCGACGCCGTGGGTGCGACCGAGCAGCGTGTGGAACGGGATGAAGCTCAGCGGCACGAACTCCGTGAACCCGCCGGTGCGCTCCTGGAGCTCGCGCACCACTCGCATGTGCTCCGCCAGCTCCCAGGGCTCCTCGATGTGGCCGAACATCACGGTGACCGTCGAGCGCAGGCCCGCGGCGTGCGACGCCTCGATGACCTCGACCCAGCGGGCGACCGGCAGCTTGTTGGGGCTGATGCGCTCGCGAACGCCGTCGTGGAGCACCTCCGCCGCGGTGCCAGGCGTCGAGTCCAGGCCCGCCTCGCGCAGTCGGGCGAAGACCTCGATCGGTGGCAGGCCGGAGACGTCGCTCATGTGCGACACCTCCATGGGCGAGTAGGCGTGCAGGTGGAGGTGGGGCGCCTCGTCCTTCGCGACCCGCAGCCACTTCTCGTAGTCCTCGATGCCCCAGTCGGGATGGATGCCCGACTGCATGCAGAGCTCCGACACGCCGTACTCGACGGCCTCGCGGACGCGCCCGCGAAACTCGTCCTCGCCGTGCTCGTAGGCGTCGGGCGAGCGCTTGCCCTGGCCGAACCCGCAGAACGCGCACCCGACGACGCAGATGTTGGAGACGTTGATGTTGCGGTTGACGACG
>DAINCW010000105.1:0-4754 GCA_036732205.1 Solirubrobacteraceae bacterium
GGATGGGGGGTCACCGAGGCAACGTGGGGCGGCACCGGCGCGCGCGCCGCGGAGCTCGTCCGAGCGGCCGCGAGGGTGGCGGCTCCGTGGTGGGCGGTGCGATGTGGCTGCGCGGCGTCCGCGGGCAGCACGCCCGCCTCGCGGGCGCCGATCGCGCCGCCGCCCGCGATCGCGGCCGCGGAGGCGGCCACCGCCGCCACCTTCCCGGCCGACGCCGCGTCCGCAGCGGCCTGGAGCTTGAACACAGAGCTCGCCACGCGATCGTGGACGCCGCCGAGCAGCGTCTCCCACACGCGCGCGAGCAGACCCGCATGGGCCTGGCCCGCGGCGGCCGCTCCGGCTGGCAGCACGGGCAGCACGCCGGCGAGCTGCGGGCCCGCGACGCGCAGCTCCCGCACCGTCGCCCGGCAGCCCGCGCAGTGGCGCAGGTGCGGGCGCAGGGCGGTGAGGTCCTCGGCGCTCGCCTCGCCGTCGACCATCGCGGAGACCACGGGCGCCCAGCGCCGGCACTCGTCACCCGCCTCGATGCCCGCGTAGCGCTCGAGGAACGCGCGTCGGCCCTCGGTAATACACCGGTTCACTTTCGTGTAGCTCCAACCGCAACGCTCGGCGATCTCCTTGTAGCTGTGGCCCTGGGCCCTGAGCCACAGCGCGCGCACCTCCTGGGGCTTGAGGCGCTGCAGCGCCTCCGCCGAGCGCGCCATCTGGTCGAAGCCGGCGATCCGCTCGTCGACCGTGGGCAGCGAGCGGTGCTCGTGACGGTCGAGGTCGGGCTCCTCGCAGGCGACCAGCGCCTGGCGCTGGCGGCGCACCGCCATCGCCTCGTGCTTGATGACCGTGTGCAGCCAGTTGACCAGCGTCTCGCGATGCAGCGTCGCCGCGCGCTTGACGAAGATCTCCAGCGCGCGCTGATAGGCGTCGTGCGCGTCGTCGGCGCACAGCGAATGCCGGCGAGCCGTGCGCAACAGCGCCGCCGCGTGCTCGCGAACCGTCCGCACCACCAGATCGTGGTCGGCCTGCGTCACAACCCATCCCCCAAGCAGTCGCTTCCGTGATCCCCTAGGAACCACAACGCGCGCGCCCGCCCCCGCTGGCGGGGCGGAAAGTCGCAAAGAGCGAGCGAAACGTGCTCAGGTGCTTTACTCGCGCTCTCCGGGGTAGATCAGGCGACGGGCTGCAGGAGCCGCCAGATGACGCGAATGGTCAGGGCCAATAGGCCGACGCGACTGGAGCGAGCACCTCGCCGCCCAAGCGACGACGCCGATCAATCCCGCCTAGCGCTCGCCTAGCGCTGTGGCAGGACCCCGATGGTCGCTCTGCCCGCGCTCGTCATGCCGAGCTGGTCGGACGTGGCCTGCGTCAGGTCATAGGACGCATTGCTCCCGTAGGGGCCTCGGTCGATGACGGGCACCGTGATCGTCCGCCCGTGGTAGAGCAGCTGGACTTTTGTCCCGCATGGCAGCGTGCGGTTCGCCACGCCAAGCGTGGCGCGGGTCAGATGGCCGCCACACGCAACGCCGTTGCCCAGCATGGTGGGGCCGCCATACCAGGTGGCGACGACCGGGCGGTAGACGGTGACCCGCGCGACGGGTGCGGCGGATGAGGCCTGGACCTGGGCCGAGTCGTCGGGCACGGCGCGCAGCGTCGCGGCGCCGAGGGTGTCGGTCTTCCAGGCGGCGACGAAGGAGCCGTCGGCGGCGGCGCGCACCCGCGTGACGGCCGACCATGCGCCGGCGACGGAGTCGAAGCGCTCGACGCGGACGAGGCGGCCACCGGCGCCGGCAACGGTGCCGCGGACGTGCAGCGTGTGGCCCAGCAGCGCGCCGGGAGCGGCGGTCAAGACGGGGGCGGAGGGATCGCCGGCCAGCGCGCCGCCGCCGGGCGGTGCGGGCGACTGAGCGAGCGCGGCGTGCGGCAGCGCCACGAGCGCGATGGCGCACGGTACGCACAGCAGCTTCGCTATGTGGCGGCTCGTTGTGGTCATCCGTGGGGCTGCCTACGGGGTGAGCTGACGGGCTCGCGGCGCTGAGAGCGTCGCTACGACTCAAACGAGTCGATTCGCCCCCGCGGACGACATTGGCGTCCACAAGTGGGTCCCCCGTCATCCATGCGCGGGGCGCACAGATGTTCGGCTGCGCCGCAGGATACACAGGCGCGTAGTTCTGTAAACCCCGACGTTCAGATCGTTACAAGGAAACGGCTAATCGCACTCCTCGCGGCGAACAAGCCGTGCGTGCAATCCGGCGTGGACGGGTATCCCACGCGGGGTCCGGCCCATCGAGAGGACTTCGTGGTCAAGCGGGCAGTGCTGTTCGAGCGTACGGTCGGCGCGACCCCGCAGGCGGTCGCGCCGCTTCGCCGTGCCGTCGCACGGGTGGCGGCGGCCGCCGGCGCCAGCGCCGACCAGGTGGCGAGCATCCAGCTGGCCGTCTCCGAGGCGATCTCCAACGCGGTCGTCCACGCCTACGCGCACCACGACGCTCCCGGCCCGGTGACCGTGCTGGCGTCCATCCGCGCCGCCGAGCTGCGCGTGCTCGTGTGCGACGAGGGCAGCGGAATGATGCCCCGGCCCGACAGCCCGGGCCTCGGCCTCGGCCTGCCGATGATCGCCAACCTCGCCACCTCGCTCGACGTGCGCGTCGGGCCGCAGGGCGACGGCACCGAGGTGTCCATGCTCTTTCCCGTCGGCCAGACGGCCTGAGTTGCGCCGGGATGGCGGGGGCCGCCGCGAGCGCCGGCCCCCGCCCCCCGTTTGAAGGCGTCAGCCCTTGATGAAGGGCCTGACGATCTTGAGTACCGCGGGGCCCTTCAGCGACTTGCCGAACGCTGTCGGCGCCGGCGGCTGGTTGCGTGCGAGGCGAATGAGCGACGCGTGCCAAGGCCCCGGCCGCGCCGGCTCCGCCGGCCATCTTCAGGAAGCGCTTTCGCGATCCCGGGTCCCGCGCCATCTCCTCCAGCGCGCTCTCGGGCATTGCTGACCTCCAGTCGTTTGGACGTGTCCCGCCCTCTTCCGTGCGGGAGCGCCGTCCGGATCACCCGGAGGCGATCAATGCGGCGCGCCGGCGGTGTCCCACATCGTCTGCCGGTGGCCCGGCACGGCGTACTCGTCCACGGGCACCCAGCGCGGCAGGTCCAGCGCGAGCGCCTCCGCCAGAGCGACCGCGTGGTCCTCGTACTCGGCGCGCAGCGCCTCCAGGCGGCGGGCCATCTCGGGCTCGTCGACGACCTCGAGCCCGCGTTCGGCCACGTACGCGCGCAGCTTCGACAGCTCGGCGCCGCTCAGCCGGTCGGAGGAGATCTCCTTCGGGGCCGAAGCACGGAAGACGTACGAGAGGTCCGCGAGCGCGTGGCGGCCGATCGCGAACGTGGCCAGCGCCGATGGCGGCGGACGGTCGGGTGCGGCGGCGATGAGGAAGGCTGAAACGTCCACGATCGTGGTGAGCGATCCGAGCCAGTGCTGGTGCAGGTGCTGCGAGCGGAAGTAGGCGAGCACCGGATACGAGAGGTGGGTCTCCATGAGCTCGGCCATCCATGTCTCCCACTCGTCGAGCAGGTCGGTGAGGTCGTCCCAGTTCTCGCGCTGCGCGGTCCGGCAGAGCAGGACGCCCGGTGTCGCCGGTGAGCCTGCGCGCGGATCGAGCGTCGACACGGTCGCCTCGCGGCGCGAGAAGGCCTGGAAGAGCGCCGGCAGGTAGCCCACGACGATGAAGACCACCGCCAGCCCAGTGGCTGCCTCGGCGACGAAGACGCACTTGCTCCAGGCGGTTTGCGGCGACAGGCCGCTGCCGGACGACAGGAACGCGCCCGCGCTGAAGTAGAGGTCGTCCCCGAAGCTGACGACCCGGTGCAGAGCGAGGTGCGAGCCGCCCGCCCAGTGCAGCATCGCGAACCCGACGACCAGCCCCGCCGTCCACAGCGCGAGCGTCGACAGCAGCCCGATGGGCCCGAAGACGCCGAGCAGGGTGTCCCCTGCGCTCGGCGACAGCCGCGACGCGACCCACCGCCACGGCCTCCACGCCACGCGGTAGAACTGCCGCGCGATGCGCGGGTCGCGCTTCACGCGACGAGGCAGCAGGAAGGTGACGAAGAACTCGGCGAGGTTCATCGCGATGACCGCCGCGCCGAGCAGGCCGACCAGGACGTGCACCGCTCAGAGCCCCAGCGCGGCGACCACGCGATCCCGGGTCTCGTCGTCGGCGGCCCGGGCGTCGGCCCCGAACGTCGCGCGCGGAGCGTCAGGCGAGCGGCCGAAGTTCGCGAGGGCGAGGTCGAGCGCCTCGACCGGCACCGCGGCGGCCTCGGCGAGGTCGCCGGCGCGCCGCTCGAGGTTGATTCGGTCGCCGATCCCGAAGACCCGCTTGGCCGCCATGGACGCATAGTCGCGCTCGTCGAAGTGCAGCGCGGCGGGCGTCGCGTCGAGCAGACCGAGCCGGCCCAGCGCGACCAGCAGCTCGTAGCGGGCGGGCCGCCCGAAGCCGGGCAGGGACCCGAGGCGCTCGAAGGTCCGGTCGAAGCGCCGCTGCGCCGTCCACGCCTGCTCGCCGGTCAGCGCGGGCTCCTGGCCGCCGGCGCGCTCCGCCCACCCGCGGTACGCGGCGAGCGCACGCGGAGCCTCGGCCGCGCTGCGCAGCGGTGAGCGCGGGCCGATCTCGACGCCTTCGAGCGCCGGCACCTCGCCCGTCGCCCACGGGACACGGGCCGCGCGGAAGTTGGCGAACGGCTCGTCACCCGCCAGCGGCGACAGCAGCGACACG
>DAINCW010000105.1:4764-9319 GCA_036732205.1 Solirubrobacteraceae bacterium
CGTAGGGGCCGGGCGGGGCCGCGGCGAGCTGCGCAAGGCGGCCGGTGGCGAAGGCGATCTCCTCGGCCAGCGACTCGGCGTCCGCGCCGGCACGCAGCCCGGGCACCAGCGGCGAAGCGAACCCGTCGTCGGCCGCGCGCGCGACGCGACGGACCCGCAGGCCGCCGGCGCGCGCCGACGACCGCCGCGCCGTGCTCGTGCCACCGGACCGCGGGCGGCTGGGCGCCGAGGGGCGGCTGCGTGACGGCTCCGGCTCCCGGCAGATCGGGCAGTTCTGGACGAAGCGGTTGTGGCGGCAGAACGTGGGCACCCGGGCTGCCGACCATCATGGCAGCCGCGGGACGGCGGCTCTCAGGGGGCGCCGCGGCCCGTCTTCACGCCCCACGTGGCGGCGAGCAGGACCGGGTCCGACTCGTACGGCGGGCGCTCCTGACTGCGGGTCATGCGGACGAGACGCTCGCCCGAGTGCCAGCGCGCGCGCACGGCGGGCAGCGTGCGAAAGATCAGCTGGTGCAGCATGAACGCGACTACGACGACGCCGATGACCTCGACGATCGAAGGCAGCCACGCCTTCTGCATGACGCACTGGACGTAGCCGGCCTCGCCGTGCTTGGGGCAGCGCTGCGCGACGTCGCGCAGCGGCAGGGCCCAGGCCAGGCCGGCGCAAAGGGCGATGCTCAGCATGAAGGCCAGCGCCATGCGCTCCCCCGGCACCGGGCCGTGGTGCGGCCGGTGCCGGCGGCGCGGCGCGGCGGCCGAGCGGCGGCTGGTGGTCCGGTCGTCGTGCTCGCGCGGCGAGGGCAGGCCCCACATGGCCGCGGCCAGCGCAGCGTCCACGAGCTCGCGCTCGGGCTCGGGCTCCACGTGCGGCTCGGGCTCCACGTGCGGCTCGGGCTCCACGTGCCGCTCGGGCTCCACGTGCGGCTCGGGCTCCTCTGCGACCACCGCCGGCGGTTCGGTCTCCAGTTCAGGCTCCTCGGCCACCACGGGGTCGGTCTCCACGGCTTCCGCCTCGGGCTCCACCGTCGTTCCGCGCTCGGCGAGCGCTGCGGCCCCGGCCTGAACGAGGCGCGGGTGCGCGCCGCCGACGATCTCCCAGAACTCGGCCAGCAGGTCGGTCGCGTCGCCGCCCGCGTCACGGCCGGGCAGGGCGATGCGCAACGGGCCAAGACGCCCCCCGGCGTCCAGGATCTCCGAGCGCGTGAGGGCCCGCACGTCGCCGCGCGGCGGCGGGTGGCCGCCGACTGCGGCGGGCGCGGGTGAGCGCACGGATCGGGGCGAGCGGACAGCCATCCTGTTGATGTGGTCGGCCGCTGGGCACGCGAGACGCACCCGGTACGGGCGCACTGGACGAACGGCTGACGCGCCACAAGTTGGCGCGTCAGCGTTCAATCAGCGATTCAGCAGCCGGTTCCGTTGAGGTGCTGCTTGACGGCGCAGTAGCCCGGCCGCGGCGTCTGCCCGTCGGCCTCGGTCAGGCCGGCGTCGAAGCGAACGTCCGGCTTGGCGCCCGTCCACTGGAAGATGTACAGGCGCTTGATCCGCGAGTTGGAGGCGGCGAGCTTGAACATGAAGTCGATCGCCTTCGCCGCGCGCTGCTTGCCGACGTCGCCGCCCGGGAACCCGCTGCCGAACTTCACGATGCCGCCCGTCTCGGTCAGCCAGACCTCGCCGGGCACCGCCTTCAGGAACGCCTTCGTGCCCTTGTTGCGGAAGCGGTTGGTGTCCGAGTAGTTGTGCAGACCCCACAGGCGCGGCGTCGGGCGGACGAGCTTCTTGAACTTCGCCAGGTACCCGAGCGACGGGCGGATGTCGTTCTGGTCCAGCAGGTCGAGCGCGGTGATCTTGCAGCCGCCGCACACCTTCTTCAGCGCCTTGTAGTAGTCCGCCGCCTGCTTGGGCGTCGGACTCTTGAACGCGCCCGGCACGTTGCCGCGGTTGGCCTCGTTCCAGGCCTGGAACTCCTTCACGTACGGGAAGGCCTTGAGGAAGGCCTTCACCGCGGAGGCGTACACCGCGACGCTCGGCATCTTGTTCGGGCTCCTGCGCGAGTGGTAGAAGGCCACGAGGATCTTCTTGCCCGCGTTGTGCGCGCGCGTCAGGAAGTCGGTCGCGTTGACCTTGTCCTGGGCGATTCCGCCCTTCATCGCGTCGAATGGCGCGATGTAGCGCACGATCCGCGTGTTGTGCAGCGCCTGGTACGCGGCGCTCTGGAACATCGAGCCCTGCTGGTCGCCGATGCCGGTCAGGAACGCCTGGCCGGTGGCGGGCACGAGCGCGCTGCCGAGACAGGCGACGAGGACGGCAAGCGTGAGGCGGCGCGGCATCAGGTCGAAGACCTCCCGGAGTCCGTGGGAACAGCGGCTCACCGTAGCGAGTCAGCCGTGCAGGCGCTCCAATCCTCCCAGGAACAGGTTGGTCGCAAACGCGACCGCCCCGTCGACGTCCGGCGGGTCGGTCTCCAGCATCCGCACGGCGATCTCGAAGCCGGCGCCGACCATCGCCGCGGCCATCAGGTGGGCGTCGTGGTCGGGCACGAAGCCCGCGGCGATCGCGTCGCGCAGGTCGGCCTCGAGCTCGTCGGTCCCGGCGCCGAGCGCCGCCTGGTCGAAGAGGTGGCGCAGCGTGCCGCTGTTGCGCCGCGTCAGCTCGAACGTCGTGGGGTCCGAGACGAGATACTCGAAGTACGCGCGGTAGCCGCCGGCGACGAAGTCCTCCAGCGTCCGGCTGCCCCGCCGCGCCGTCTGGACCGCGGCCCGGATCTGGGTCGCGGTGTCCCCCACGACCGCGCGGAAGACCGCCTCTTTGTCCGGGAAGTAGTTGTAGAAGGTGCCCGTGGCCAGGTCGGTGCGCCGAACGACGTCGCGCACGGTCGCCGCCCCGTAGCCCAGGTCGGCGAACACCTCGCGCGCCGCGTCGAGGATCGCCTGCCGGTTGGCCTGCTTGGTCGCCTCCCGGCGTCCGGCCACAGGCGCCGCGGGTCTCACGCGGCCGCCGTGGCCTCGTCGCGGGCCGCCTTCGGCGGCACCGGGAGCCTCCAGCCGGCGCGCCGGGCCCGCTCGCGCCCCGCGGCGCGCTCCCTGTTGGCCTTGAACACGTAGTCGTCGTAGTCGACCTGGATCGTGTGGCGCTTCGAGGCGACGTAGCGCTTGCGCATCGCCTCCTGGTCGGCGCGGATGTCCTCCATGAGCTGCGGGCGGGCGGGCGGGCGGTACTCGCCCTTGAGCAGGTCGCCGACCCACTGGCCCTGCAACTCGGCAAGGGGCATGATCGCCCCGAGCGGCTGGAGCAGCCCGATGAAGAAGACGTTCTCGACGTCCGGGTGGAAGACCCGCCGGAACAGCTCGATGTGGTTCTCGGGCGCCGAGATGAGGTCCTCGTCGAAGAACGGGAACGTGATCTTGTAGCCCGTGCAGTACACGACGAGGTCAGCCTCCACGCGCGTGCCGTCGGTGAACTCGATCTCGTGCTCGTGCAGTCGCGCGATGTTCGGCTTGGGCTTGATCGCGCCGTGCGCGAGGCGATCGAGGATGCGGCCCGAGATCGTCGGGTGTGCCTCGCCGAACTTGTGGTCGGGCGTCGGCAGGCCGTAGTCCTCCATCTTGCCGACCTGCTGGCGCAGCATGAGCATGAGCGCCTTCTGGCGGACCTTGAACGGGATGCGCGGGCTCGCGAAGAGCTGGTCACCGCGGTCCACCGGCTTGCCACCGACGTACTTCGGGACGATCCACGCCCCGCGGCGCGCCGCGAGGTAGACGTCCGAGCCGTGGTAGCTGGCGTCGACCGCGATGTCCATCGCGCTGTTGCCCATGCCCAGCACGACGATGCGCTTGCCGTCGAGCTGCTCCTCCTGCTTGTAGTCGTGCGCGTGGATCTGCTCGATCTTCGTCGTGTCCGAGCCGGGGAAGGCGGGCTCGGGCCAGCGGGCGTTCCAGTGGTGCCCGTTGGCGACGAGGACGGCGTCGAAGCGCTCGGCGTCGCCGCTGTCGAGGGTGAGCGTCCACGTCCCGTCGGGGCCGCGTTCGGCGCGCTCCACCGAGGTCTCGAAGCGGATGCTGTCGCGGAAGCCGAAGTGGTCGACGTAGTCGCTGAAGTACGCGGCGATGTGGCTGTGATGCGGGAAGTCCGGATAGGACTCCGGCATCGGGAAGTCCGTGTACTCCATCCGCTTGCGCGACGTGTTGATGTGCAGCGAGCGGTAGGCCGAGCTCATCCCGTTCTTGTTGCCGAACACCCAGTTGCCCCCGACCTTGTCGGACGCCTCGTAGCACGTGACGTCGAAGCCCTTCTCGTGCAGGGCCTTGACGGCGGCGATGCCGGACGAGCCGGCACCGATGACGGCGACACGGGGCAGGCTGGGGTTCATGGCGTGTTCTCTCCTCGGCGGCGTTCGCGGATTCGACCCCGGACGCTAGCGCAAAGATGACGCCTGCGTCAGCTTTCAGGGCCACCGCCCGTGGGGGCGGTCAGCCGCCCGGCGTCCCCTCGGCGATCGCGCCGGAGACGTGCAGCGGCGGGCCCTCGGGCCCCTCGTCCGCCGGCTCGACGTTGCCCG
>DAINCW010000106.1:0-3598 GCA_036732205.1 Solirubrobacteraceae bacterium
CAGCGGCGGCAGCGGCGGCCGGCACGCGCCGTCGATCGTCGTCGCGCTGGACTTCACGCCCAACCCGGTCCACGCCCCGATCTTCACCGCTGTACGTGAGGGCGACGACCTCCGCCACGGGATCCGCATCCGCATCCAGACACCGGGATCCCAGCCCGACTCGCTGAAGCTGCTGTCCGCCGGTCGCGCCGACGTCGGGATCCTCGACATCCAGGACCTCGGCCTCGCGCGGCTGAAGGGCGCCGACATCGTGGCGATCGGCGCGCTCGTGCAGCGGCCGCTCGCCGCGCTCGTCGCCCAGCCTCAGATCCGCAGCCCCCGAGACCTCGCCGGCAAGACGGTCGGGGTCTCCGGCCTGCCCTCCGACCCGGCGTTCCTGCGTGCGATCGTGGGCCACGTGGGCGGCGACTACCGGGCGATCAGGCAGGTGACCATCGGGTTCGCCGCCGTCAGTGCCCTGCTGACCAAGAGGGTCGCCGCCGTGCCCGCCTTCTGGAACGTCGAGGGCGTCATCCTGCGGCGGAAGGGATTGCCGGTGAAGGAGTTCCGGATCGACGACTACGGCGCGCCGAAGTTCCCCGAGGTCGTGCTGATGGTCCGCCGATCCACCCTCGAGCACCGCCGCGGCGACCTCGTGCGCTTCCTCGCCGCCGTGCGCGACGGGCTGCGCTCCACCCTCGCCCACCGTGACGCGGCCGCGCGCCAGATCGCGCGGGCGGCGGGCACGCCCGACGTCGCACTGGAGCGCGCCGAGCTGGACGCGGTCGCGCCCGCGATGCTGCCGCCACTGCGACTGGACCGCCGCGTTCTCGAGCAATGGGCCGATTTCGACGTCCGGACCGGCCTGCTGCCGCGGCGCCCGAACATCGACCGGGCCTTCGACTTTGCGCTCGCGAATGGATAGAACCCCGCCCGTGGAGGACAACACGAGCCTGGTTCGCCGGGCCTTTGAGCTCTTCAATGCCCGAGACCTGGAGGGGCTCTCGGCGATCATGGCTCCCGACGGCGAGCTGTTTCCCTACGCCATCGAGGACCAGCGCTCGATCGGCTACCACGGCCACGAGGGCCTGCGCCAGTACCTCGGCGACGTCGACACGCTGTTCGAGTCCTTCCAGGTCGAGATCACCGAGGTGCGCGACGTGACCGAGGACGTCGTCCTCGCTAGCGGGTTCCTCCACGGGAAGACCCGCACGGGCGACCAGCTCGACATGCCGGCCGGCTGGCTGTGGACGGTGCGCGACGGCGTGGTCGCCCGCATGCAGGCCCACCCTGACGCGGAATGACCACCGCAACCAGCGGGCTCGCCTTCTACTCGCGCATCGGGCTGACGCGGATGCGCTGGGACGGCCGCGAGCGCCTCGCGATCTAGTGGCTCGTCCAGGCGCCCGCCTGAGCCGAAGGTCGAGCACGCGGGCACGCCCATGAACGCTCCATCCGACGACCCAGCGTCCGCGGCCGGCACCGCGACGCTGCGTCAGCTCGCGCTGCTCGTCGACGCCGTCGAGGACTACGCGATCATGCTGATGGACCGCGAGGGTCACATCACCTCGTGGAACGCGGGCGCCCAGCGCATCAAGGGCTGGAAGGCCGACGAGATCATCGGCCATCACTTCTCGCGCTTCTACACGCCGGAGGACGTCGCGCGAAACCACCCGCAGGACGAGCTGTTCGCGGCGTCGCGCGAGGGGCGCTTCGAGGAGGAGGGCTGGCGCGTTCGCAAGGACGGCTCTCGCTTGTGGGCCAACGTGACCATCACGTCGATTCGCGACGAAGACGGTCAGCTGCTGGGCTACGGCGAGGTGACGCGCGACCTCACGGTGCGGCGCCTGGCCGAGGAGGAGCTGCGGGCAAGCGCCGCCGAGCTCGCCAGCGCCAACGTCGTGCTGAGCGAGTTTCGCCTGCTGGTCTCGACCGTCAGCGACTACGGGATCTTCATGCTCGACCCGGGCGGCCACGTGGCCACCTGGAACGTCGGCGCCGAGACCATCAAGGGCTGGACCGCAGAGGAGATCGTCGGCCGCCATTTCTCGGCCTTCTACACCGACGAGGACCGGGCGCGGAAGCACCCTGAGGAGGAGCTCGAGGTCGCCGCGCGGGATGGGCGCTGCGAGGACGAGGGCTGGCGCGTGCGCAAGGACGGCTCGCGGTTCTGGGCCAACGTCGTCATCACCGCGCTGCGCAACGAGCAGGGCACGCTGGTCGGCTTCGCGAAGGTCACGCGCGACCTCACCGAGCGGCGCATGGCGTCCGAGCAGCTCAGAGCCCAGGCCGAGCAGCTCGCTGCGTTCAACGACGAGCTCCAGGACATCGCCGCGGCGATGGCGCACGACCTCACCGTCCCGCTCAGCACGATCGGCGGGTTCGCCGCCGTGCTGGCCGGCGAGCGCCACGCCGCAGGGCTCGACGACCAGGGCCGGCTCGCGGTGGCGCAGGTCCAGGGCGAGGCGCAGCGCATGCAGCGGCTCCTTGACGGCCTGCTCGAGTACCTGCAGGCAGGGAGCGCGAACCTGCCGTTCGGGCCGGTGGACCTTGCGGCCGCCGTCGCGGCGGTGGTCGAGAGCCTCGGCCCAGCCCTCTCCGAGAGCGGCGCCCAGCTCACCGTCGACTCGGTGCCCACGGTGACCGGCAACCGCGGCCTGCTCGAGTCGGTCTTCCACAACCTCATCGCCAACGCTCTCAGGTACCCCGGCGCTGACGCTCCACGCGTGGCGGTGCGCTGCGAGGAGCGCGACGGGACATACCGGGTGAGCGTCGAGGACAACGGACCGGGCATCCCTGCCGAGGACCGCGAGCGCGTGTTCCTGCGCTTCCAGCGCGGACGCGTCCACGCGGACGAGCAGCCCTCGGGCAGCGGCCTCGGGCTCGCGATCGCCAAGCGCATCGTCGAGCGTCACGGCGGCACGCTCACGATCGAGGACTCGAGCCTCGGCGGCGCGGCGCTCGTCGTGACGCTGCCCGTTCCTAGCGCGTGATCTGCTCGATCGACCGCTGCACGCCGCCACGCGCGAAGCGCTCGGCGAGGTGCACGTGGTTGCCGCCCAGCGTGCCGTCGACGCCCTTCTTCCGGTCGAGCGTGAGCGTCCCGCCGAGCCCGTTGGGCGCGGTCACGTGGATCGTGCCCTTGTAGCGGCCGACCGTGGAGGTGAACGAGCCGCTGACCTTGACGCCCGGCACCCACGAGACGCTGCTCAGCCGGACGCCCCGTGTCCCGACGAGCTTCCACGTTCCGCCGCGCAGGCCGCCGCCGCTGGTGTCCTTCAGACCGCCGTCGCTGATGGAGACGAAGTACTCGCGGGTGTCGTTGACCGCCCCGATCGCCGCGGTGAGCACGCGCCCGGCTTGGCCGTGGTTGCCGGGGGCGACCGGCGTCCTGGCAAGCGAGGTGGGCGCCAGCGGCGCGGGCGGCACCTCGTTGGAGATCGAGGAGCACGGGTCGCCCACCGCCTTGTCGGTGAAGAACCGCTGGAGCACCACGCGCACGCAGCCACTGAGGTCGG
This sequence comes from Solirubrobacteraceae bacterium, assembly GCA_036732205.1. Lineage (GTDB taxonomy): Bacteria > Actinomycetota > Thermoleophilia > Solirubrobacterales > Solirubrobacteraceae > VAWY01. Next base: position 3,498 of record DAINCW010000106.1, read on the forward strand.
AGTCGATCTCGTCGTGGCCCGTGCCCGGGACGGTCACCTGCTGCGCGTGCGGGACGAGCGCCGCCATCGCCTTGCCGTTCTCCATCGGCGTGCGGGCGTCG
>DAINCW010000106.1:3608-9176 GCA_036732205.1 Solirubrobacteraceae bacterium
CGTCGAGCCCGCCGTCAAGCACGAGCGTCGGGACGTCGGGCAGCGGCCCGGCCGACGGCTGCGCCGTGGCGTCGCTGGGCCACAGCCGGCACGCCTCGTCGTAGGAGACCCGTCCCAGCACCGCGTTGTCGAACGGGCCGGCCAGCGACGCCGGCAGCGCCGCCAGGGCCGCGTCGCTGGGCGCCTTGCGCTGGTCGAACGGGGTCGACAGCGAATAGGACAGCTTCACGTCCGTGCACGACGTGGCCGTGTACAGCCCGGCCGACAGGTCCGTCGCCTTAAACGCCGGCCCGAGCGCGGGACGGACCAGGCGCAGCAGCTGCGCGGTGTCGCCGTTGACGGCCTCGTGGAGGGCGGCCGGCATCGCGGCCTGGAGATGCGGGTTGAGGTCGCCCGCGAAGACCATCGTCGACAGGCCGACGGCCGTGATCGTGCGCTGCTGGCGCGTGCCGTTGGGCCCTGGCGCGCTGCCGCGCAGCGGCTTGACCGAGAGCTTCTTCGCGAGCGCGCTGACGTCGGCGACCGGATCGGACGTGATGCCGGAGCAGCCGCCGCCGGCGCACTGCGCGCGCAGGATGCGGGGCATGGCCCCGAACGAGTCGGTCTCGAAGGTGTCCACCCCGGCCGGGCCGATGACCGAGTCGAGGATCAGCCGGTCGGTCTTGTCGGGGTAGCGGCGCGCGTACTCCGCGGCGACGTACGTGCCATACGACGTGCCCTGCACGGCGAGCTTGGGCACGCCCAGCGCCACGCGCAGCGCCTCGAGGTCGTCGACCGTGTCCGTCGTCGTGTAGAAGGCGCGGTTGGGGCCGATCTCGTTCGCGCACTGCGCGCTCTGCTCCGCGGTCTGCCCGTCGAGGGTCAGCAGGCTCTGGAGCTGGGGGCACTTCAGGACGCCGGAATGGCCCGTGCCGCGCTGGTCGATCAGCACGAGCCGATAGCCCTTGGCGACCGGGCTCTCGCTCTGGCCCACGATCGACGCCACGTCCGTGGCGCCCTGGCCCGGGCCACCGAAGAGGATCACCAGCACGCCCGTCGCCCCCGCGGGCGCCGGGGTCTGCGCGGCGACGCGGATCGGAATGGTGCCCGCGACCTGCCCGGTGCGGTCGAGAGGCACCTCGAGCGTCCCGCACGCGAAGCCCGGCTGCTTGCAGCCCGAGAAGGCGAGCGGGGACTGGGCGCCGGCGGGTGCCGCGGCGAGCGCGAGCGCCGCGACGGCGAGGGTGGCCGCGCGCCTCAAGCGGAATGGCCCAATTCGGCGGTGCCGCCCGAGACGACCCGCCAGGGCGTGTCGGAGTCGTCGAAGAGGCCGAAGGTCCAACGTTCGGTCCAGCGCGCCTGCGCGTCGCGGCTGCCCTCGAGCACCGCCGCGGTATCGCGATTCTCGAGGTAGCGCCGCCCGGAGAGCGCGAGCTCCACGGTCATCGCCGGCGGCTTGGCGTCGGCGTCGAGCGCCACGAGCGTCATGCGTTCCAGCCTCGGGCCACGGACGACGAGGCGCGCCGAGGTGCCGCCGCGCGGGTACAGCAGCTCGGCGACCGCGTCCTTCGTCGCCACCGCGTCGAGGGGCGCGTCCGGGCCGTCGACCGCCTCGGCCCACCCGGCCACGGCCCGCCGCGCAGCGACCTCGAGGATGTCCGGGCCGAAGCGGGGGTCGACGAGGCTGAGGTCGAGGGCGGCCTTGCGCGCGTCGCCCGCGTAGTCGAGGTCCACGAGGCCGGCGATGTCGGTCCCCGCGGGCGCCGCCTCGGCTGTTGCGCCCTCGACGAGCGCCTGGTCGCGCAGCCGGTCGTCGGCCCAGGGCGACGCGACGACCGCGTCCTTGAGGTTGTGGTCGCCCTCGGCGAGCTGCTCGATCGACAGCAGCGTCCAGCGCCCGTCGCGCTTCGCCAGCGTCCAGTACTCCTGAAGCGTCGTCACCGACGCCGACTCGCCCTTCTTTTTGATCTCGTTGCCGTTGGCGTCCTTCACGACGTCGAGCACGCGCGCCTCGACGAGCACGACGACGCGGTCCTCGGCATCGGCCTCGCGGTTCGTCATGCCCACGTAGAAGACCTGGGGGTCGCCATGGAGCTCGACCACGTTGTGCCAGCCCTTGCGATCGAAGTCGTCCAGGCGGCGGTTCCACTCGACGAGCAGGTCCTTGCCGCACATCGCCTCGAGCGCCGCGCGGTCGCGCGCGCTCCAGGCCTTCTGCACGCGGCCGAAGAGGTCGACGGCCTCGCCGCGCACGACGTCGGCCGCGAAGTCAGGGTCGTCCGAGGCGGCCTCGGCCGAGGCGAGCTGGACTTGGCGGGCGCGCGCGTCGCGGCGCGCGCGACGCCGGCGCTCGCCGATCACGCCGGCCACCACGACGACCAGCACGACCAGGCCGATCACGACGATGCCGATGAGCGTGCCGAAGAAGCTCCCGCCGCCTCCACCGCCCCCGTAGTAGCCGCCGCCTCCACCTCCGCCTCCGCCTCCTCCGCCGCCGAAGCCCGAGGAGCCACCCCCGGCGGCGGCCAGGGCGCCGGGCGCGCCGGCGAGCAGGCCGATCAGGCAGGACAGGAGGGCGAGTGAGGGGCGCACGGCGCGCCACCCTTGCAGAGCGAGCGGGGCAGGGGCAAGTGCGCCTGGGTCAGGCGGCGCGACGGTGGACCTGTTCGCGGCGAGCGGCTCGCTCGCGACGCAGCTCCTCAGGAGCCGACAGGCGCTCCTGGACCGCGCCCTGGCGCGCGAACAGGTCCCACAACAGCAGGACCAGCGGCACCACGGTGAGCGCGACGACGGCAACGATGGGCACTTCTCCGGGCTCCTTCTTCGACGCACGCAAGACGGCGTGTCCCGATCTCATCGGCAACACGATCGCCGTCCCTTAGCCCAAACGTCAATTGGCGTCCGAACCTGCGCCAGACGCTGCCGGCTCGCGAGGCGGCGTGTACCGGTGGAGCAGGCGAGCGACCCTCAGTACCCTGCCCTGAGATGTCGCGCCACGACGAGCCAACCGGCGTCAGCGGCCTGCGCCCAGAGCAGGCGGCGCTGGCCCAGGAGTGGAAGCGCCTCACGCGCGCGGCGACCTTCGTCGCCCTTTTGACCGCGCCGATCTTCTTCCTCGTCCTCTTCGAGGAGAACGGCTGGCCGATCGGCTGGTCGGTGCTCGTCACGTTCTTCGCGGTCATCGCGTTCCGCGGGCTGATCGACATCCTCGCCCACCGCCTGATCCCGCGCGCGAGCCTCTACGGCGGCGACCGGGAGGATCTCCTGGACGACGCCACCGCCCGGCGGCGCGTGTGGTTCTGGCGCGGGAAGTACCGCCTGGCCCTGTGGATCGGCGCCTTCATGCTGCTCGTCAGCTGGCTCTTCGGCACGTCCCCGGCGGCGATCTGGTCGGGCGCGGGCTCGCTGTTCGCCAACCCGCAGATCCTGATCCTCGCGCTCCAGCTGCCGCTGTTCTTCTTCTTCAACTTCGCGATCATGTTCGGGCCGATGCTCGTCTTCGGGCTGCGGCAGATGAAGGGCTACGAGCCCGGCGACGCCGACTGGGGCGTGCACCTGGACGACGTCCGCGGGCAGACGGAGCCCAAGGAGGACGTCACCCGCGTCATCGAGCTGTGGCAATCGGGTGAGGAGTTCAAGAAGGCGGGCGGGAAGCCCGAGCGCGGCCTGCTGTTCATCGGCGCGCCGGGCACCGGCAAGACGATGCTCTCCAAGGCGATCGCGACGTCGTTCAACTCGCCGATCGTGACCATGCCGGGCTCGGGGTTCGCCCAGACGTTCATCGGGATGGACGTCATCGTCGTCCTGTTCCTCATCCGCAAGGCCCGCAAGCTCGCGCGCAAGTGGGGCGGCCAGTGCATCATCTTCATCGACGAGATCGACGCCGTCGGTCTGCGCCGCCAGGCGCTCGGCGGCGGCGGGACGGCCGGCGGGTTCACCGGCGGCGGCGTGCCGGCCTTCGAGGACCTGTCCTTCCACGGGCCGTGGGGCGCGCAGACGTCCACCGGCGACCTGATCCTCGAGAACCGCGCGTGGCGCGAGCGGATCTTCGCCTCGCGCGCCCCGGACCCGACGCCGCTGATGCCACCCGGCTTCGCGCAGTTCTACGGGCGCATCGAGCGGTTCATCGGCGGTGTCGGCGGGATGATGGGCGGGGGCGGCGGCATGGCGCTCAACCAGCTCCTGATCCAGATGGACGGCGTGGACGACGCCCCGTTCTGGCGCAAGTTCTGGACGAACCGCATCAACACGTTCCTCGACGCGACCTACGTCGTCCCGCGCAAGGCCGGCGGGGCCACGCTGCGCCTCGCCCCCGCGAAGCCGCGCTCCGAGCAGATCTACTTCATCGGGGCGACCAACGTACCCATCGACCGCCTGGACCCGGCGCTCGTCCGGCCGGGCCGCATGGGCCGTCACATCTGGTTCCGCACCCCGACGAAGGACGACCGCAAGGACATCTTCGACCTCTACCTGGCCAAGGTTGCGCACGACCCCGAGCTCGACAGCGAGAAGCGCCGCGACGAGCTGGCGCGCATCACCAACGGCTACTCGCCGGCGATGATCGAGCAGGTCTGCTCGATGGCGCTGACCTACGCGCACGCCGAGGCAAAGCTCGCGTTCGCGTGGCCGGACGTCGTCGAGGCCATGACCACGATCGAGTCGGGCACGGCGCAGGGCATCGAGTACATCGCCGAGGAGACGCGCGCGGTCGCGATCCACGAGGCCGGTCACGCCGTCGCCAGCCACGTCTACATGCACGACGTCCTCTCCACGCGCCTGTCGATCCGCAAGCGCGGCGGCTCGCTCGGCCACCATCAGGCCATCGAGAAGGAGGAGCGCTTCTCCAGCTGGCGCCACGAGGAGGTCGGCAAGCTCGTCTGGACGCTCGGCGCGATGGCCGCCGAGCACGTCTTCTACGGCGAGAACTCCACCGGCGTCGGCGGTGACGTCCAGAGCGCCACGGCGCGGGCGGCGTGGATGGTCGGCATGTGCGGCATGGGCCCCGAGCCGATCGACCTCAACGGCCGGCGCTTCGCGACCGAGGAGGAACGCGAGGAGGCCGAGCAGGCCGTCATGAAGCGCTTCGAGCGGATCGGCACCCAGATCATGAACCGGGCGGCGGGCCAGCGGGAGTCGGGCGACCCGATCCCGGCCATCCTCGGCGACCCCTCCAAGCGGGCGGCCGCCGCGCAGATCCTCGGGCAGGCCTACATCACCGCGGTCTGCCTGATCCGCCACAACCGCGACGAGGTGGCGCAGATCGCCGAGACGCTCGTCCAGCGCAAGGAGCTGCACGGCGACGAGGTGGTCGAGGTGCTCGACTCCGTCGACCTCGAGGCACCCCACATCGACGTCAACGACGAGGCCATCTGGCCGAAGCTCTGATGAGCGGCGACGAGGACAGCGCCGGGCGCCCCGATCCCCGCACGCGCCCACCCGACCCGGCCGGCACCCGGCCGAAGGTCGACCTCGACTCGGTGCTGCCGGCGCGCATCGAGGACCCCGCGGGCGACGCGGAGCCGGTGGATGCCGAGATCGTCGAGGAGGGCGCGGAGCTCGCCGCGGCGCGGGCGCAGGGCGGCGCCGTCG
>DAINCW010000107.1:0-9108 GCA_036732205.1 Solirubrobacteraceae bacterium
GCCTGCTGCTCGGCGGACCGACGCTCATGGTCTGGGGCACGGACGCGCAGAAGGAGCGCTACCTCCAGCCGATCCTGTCGGCCGAGGAGATCTGGTGCCAGGGCTTCAGTGAGCCGGACGCCGGCTCGGACCTCGCCGCGCTGAAGACGAAGGCCACCAAGGACGGCGACGAGTGGGTCGTCACCGGCCAGAAGGTCTGGACGAGCGCGGCGCAGTACTCCAAATGGTGCATGCTCGTCGCGCGCACCGACGGCGATGCGCCGAAGCACAAGGGCCTCACGTACTTCCTGATGGACATGGAGCAGGACGCGGTGCAGGTCCGCCCGCTGCGCCAGATCACCGGCGAGGCGGAGTTCAACGAGCTGTTCATCGAGGAGGCGCGGATCGGAGACGAGAACGTCATCGGCGGCGTCGGCAACGGGTGGAAGGTCGCCCTGACCACGCTGATGAACGAGCGCGCCGGCCTGGGCTTCGTCCTCCAGGTCCGCCTGCGCCAGCTGCTGGACGACGTCATCGGCGTCGCCGCGGAGCGCGGGCTGCTCGACGACCCGGTGACGGCCGACAGGCTCGCCGACCTGCACCTGCGGACCGAGACCATCCGGCTGCTGGCCTGGAAGGGCCTGACCGACGTCGAGAAGTACGGCCAGCCCGGGCCCGAGGGCTCGCTGGTCAAGTGGCTGTGGTCGGACACCAACCAGCAGCTCACGCAGCTCGCCGTGGACATCGTCGGGCCCGAGGCGCTGACGGCCGGCACGTCCTGGAGCTACGAGCTGCTGCGCGCCCGCGGCAACACGATCGAGGGCGGCACGACGGAGATCCTCAAGAACATCGTCGCCGAGCGCGTGCTCGGCCTGCCCCGGCTCAAGGCCGCGGCGTGAGTGGCCGGTCCCGCCACGTTCGGACACAAATGACGCCCAAACGTCACGAGACCGACCACTAGGGAGAACGGACATGGATTTCGGATTCACCGACGACCAGAGCGACATCCAGCGCACGGCGCGCGACCTGCTCGCCGAGCGCGCGAAGCCCGACCGCGTGCGCGAGCACGCCGAGGCCGGGACGACGGACGAGGACCTGTGGAACGAGCTGCGCGAGCTCGGCTGGCCCGGCATTGCCGTGCCCGAGGGCAACGGCGGCCAGGGGCTGGGCAGCATCGAGCTGTCGATCCTCTGCGAGGAGCTGGGCCGGGCCGTGGCGCCCGTGCCGTTCCTCCCGACCGTGCTCGCGGCGACGCTCATCGAGCACGCGGGCTCCGACGAGCAACGCTCGCGGTGGCTGCCCGGACTGGCGAGCGGCGAGACGCTGGGCGCCGTGGCGGAGGCCCGTGACGGTGTGGCCGACCTCGTGGTCGGCGGCGCCGACGCGCTCCTGTTCGTGCTGCTCGAGGACGGCGCCGCGCGCGTCGTCGAGCGCGGCGACGCCGAGGTCGAGCCGGTCGCGTCGATCGACCCGACCCGCCCGGCCGCGCGCGTGAGCGCCGCGGCAGGCGCCGGCGAGGCGCTCGAGGACGACGTCGTGGCCGCGGTCGACCGCGCGCTCGTGGCGATCTCCGCCGAGCTGGTCGGCGTGTGCAGCCGCGCGCTCGACATGACCGTCTCCTACGTCAAGGAGCGCAAGCAGTTCGGCACGCCGGTCGGCGCGTACCAGGCGGTCTCGCACCGGTGCGCACAGATGCTGCTCGACACTGAGAAGGCGCGGGTGGCGACGTCCTTCGCGGCATGGGCGGCGGGCGCCGATCCGGAGCGCCTGGGCGAGGCCGCGGTGATGGCCAAGGCCGCGGCGTCTGACGCCGGGCGCGAGGTCACGGCGAGCGCGATCCAGGCCCACGGCGGCATCGGCTTCACGTGGGAGGCCGACGTGCACTGGCTGTACAAGCGCGCACAGGTCGACGCGGCCCTCCTGGGCGGCGCCGGCAGGCACCGCCAGCGGCTCGCGGCGATCGCGGGCGCTCGTGCGGCCGCCCCGGCCGCGAGCTAGAGGAGACGACCGATGACTCAGACCAATCACGCCTGGAAGCTCGCCTCGCGTCCCGTCGGCCTGCCGACCCGCGACACATGGGACTACACCGAGGAGCCCGTCGGCCAGCCCGGTGACGGGGAGGTCCTCGTCGAGGTGGCGTTCGCCTCGCTCGATCCGGCGATGCGGGGCTGGATGAACGACGTGGCGTCGTACGTGCCGCCCGTCGCCATCGGCGAGGTCATGCGCGCGCTCGGGGTCGGCCGGGTCGTCGCGTCGAGCTTCGAAGGCCTCGAGCCGGGCGACCACGTGTCCGGCCTGCTCGGGATCCAGGAGCTCGCCGTCGTGCCCGGCGCGGGGGTGCAGAAGTTCGACCCGAGCGGTGCGCCCCTTCCGGTGTTCCTCAGCGCCCTCGGCATGACGGGGATGACCGCGTACTTCGGCCTGCTGGACATCGGCGAGCCCGAGCCCGGCCAGACGGTCGTCGTGTCCGGCGCCGCCGGCGCTGTGGGTCAGATCGTGGGGCAGATCGCCAAGGTGAAGGGCTGTCGCGCGATCGGCATCGCGGGCGGCGCGGACAAGTGCCGCACGGTCGTCGAGGACTACGGGTTCGATGCCTGCATCGACTACAAGGGCGAGAACGTCATGGCCAAGCTGGGCGAGCACTGCCCGGACGGCATCGACGTCTACTTCGACAACGTCGGCGGCGACATCCTCGACGCGGCACTCGCGCATCTCGCCCGCAACGCGCGGGTCGTGATCTGCGGGGCGATCTCGCAGTACAACGAGACCGGCGCGGTGAAGGGCCCGGCGAACTACCTGTCACTGCTGGTGAAGCACGCGTCGATGACGGGGTTCGTAGTCAGCGACTACATCGCCCGCTGGGGCGAGGGCGTCACGCAGATGGCCCAGTGGCTGGGGGAGGGCAAGGTCACGTCGCGCGAGGACGTGGTCAAGGGCCTCGAGACGTTCCCCGAGACGTTCCTGCGGCTGTTCAGCGGCGAGAACCAGGGCAAGCTGGTCCTCGAGGTCGCGGGCTAGAGCTCTCGCAGGACCTCGATCGACGGCCGGCGCAGCACGCGCAGCGCCCACCGGCCCGCGATGAAGACCGCCACGATCACCGCTGTTGCCGCCGCTCCGAGGTAGCCCCACGGGATCGACAGCGAGTCCGGCGGCGGGTCGAACACGCCGGTCAGCACCTTCACGAGCATCTGCGCCAGGCCCGCGGCGATCGCCGCGCCCAGCACCAGCCCGCCGACGGTGACGAACCCGGACTCGCTCCACACGAAGCCACCGAGCTGGCGGGCCGACGCGCCGAGCGCGCTCGCGATGGCGAACGTGCGCCGGCGCTCGCGGAAGCCCAGGCCGAGCGCGAGGCCGGATGCGGCGACGGCGAGCACGAGCGCGAGCACGAGCTCGACCTTGGTCAGGCCCTTGAGCTCCACCGCCGTCAGGTTCGAGCCGACGACGTGGCGCTGGTCGACGATGTCGGTGACCTGGGCCGTCGGGCCGACGACGGCACGGACGCGCTTGGCGACCGTGCGGGGAGACGTGCCGTCGGTCTGGATGAGGAACGTCCCGACCGCCGGGTTGTGCGTCGCCTTCGAGATGTAGCTCTGGTTGGCGATCATGAACGAGTCGCGGGGCGCCGTCGGGAACTCCTTGGCGACGCCGATGTAGTGGAAGGGGACCGGCCGGTAGCCCTTGGTCCGCGCGTCCGCCAGGCGCAGGTTCAGCGTGTCGCCGGGGTGCAGCTGGAAGTCCTTGACGGTCTCGTCGGAGACGAGCACCGCGTTGGGCTCGGACTTGAGGCGCGCCATGAGGTCGCGCGCGGTCCCGCCGGTGAACCAGGCGTTCTGGAGCTTGCCGGCCGCCGGGATCGTGTCCGGCCGCACGCCGTACATGTCCTGGAGGTCCGCGCCGACGTACACGTAGCGGTGCTGGAGGGGCTCGACGCTGGCGACGCCGGGCACGTGTGCCAGGCGGTTGGCGTCGGCGGCGCTGGCGGTGGCGTTGGGCGACTCGGCCACCGTGACGTCGGCGCCGTTCGTGAGGCGCGCATCGACCTCCGCCTGTGCCTTGTAGGTCTCGTTGAAGACCGACGTCGACCCGGCGAACGCCGCGGTCAGCGCGACGAGGACCACGGTCCGGGCGAGCAGCCGTCGCTGGCGCGACATCGTGGCCACCACGGTCGACGCGAGCTCGCCGGCGATGGGGCGTGCGGCGGCCTCGAGCGGCCTGCGGCCGCGGACGAGCAGCAGCGACGAGAGCCGGTAGGTGAGCAGCCCGGCGCCGATCCAGCCCAGTGCGGGCGCGAGCAGCGCGTACCAGTTGACGGAGACCTGCGGGACGCCCTCCGGTGCGAGCACGAGGTTGTAGCCGTTCTGGGCAGCCTGGTAGTAGACGAGCCCGCAGCCGATCAGCGCGAGGACGTCGAGGTAGTAGCGCTGCCACACGGGATTCTGGCCCGGGCGGCCGATTTCGCGGCGCTGACCGGCGACCGTTAGCGACCGGGCATCGCGCCACGCGGGCAGCGTGACGGCGAGGAGCGCCACGACGAGGCCGGCGAGCGCGGCGCCGGCGGCCCAGAGGATCGCGCTGACGGTGCCCGCGCCGAAGCTCGCGGTGCCGAACTGGGCGCTGCCGATCCCCAGCGCGGCGCCGAGCCCGATGGCGATGCCGACCGCGGCGACGACGAGCGTCTCGCCCAGCGATACGCGGACCAGCTGACGCGTCGACGCGCCACGGGCGCGCAGCAGCGCGAGCTCGCGGCGGCGGCGCTCGGAGCCGACCGAGGCGATCGTCGCGGTCAGCAGCCCCGCGAGCACGGCCCCGGGGGCGCCGAGGAAGAGGAACAGCAGCTCGGCGTACAGGGCGTCCTTGCGCGCCTGGTCCAGCGCCGAGCCGAGGTTGTCGCCCACCAGCCCGCCGCCGGACAGGCGCGCCTCGAGGTTGCGGGCGCGCGAAGCCACGTCGGTGAACGCCGCGTCCGGGCTGTGGGCGAGATGGTGGTCGAGCTTCGCGTGGACCTGCGTGCGCACGAGATCCGGCCGCGTCCTGGCGACCGGCCCCTCGACCTTCGCGAACAGTGCGCTGGGCAGCAGGACGACGTTGTCGGGCGGGGCGGTGGCCACCGGGGCGCCGGGCGGCGCCCCGACCTTCTGGAACAGCGAGTCGGCCTGGGGGAGGTCGACGACGCCCGCGACCCTGACGTTGGCCGCAGGCTGGCCGGTGCGGCCGATGGCGACGGTGTCGCCCGGCTTGGCGTGCAGGTTCGCCGCGGTCTGCTGGGCGAGCAGGACGCCGGTGCCACTGCCGGTCAGCGTGCGCAGCTCGCCGGGGAATGCGTTCGCGTATCCGGGCGGAAGGCCGAGCACGAACCCCGGGCCGGTGCTCTGGACGCTGCCCGCGGTGTTCGCGCGGAAGCCCGTCGCGTCGGCGAACCCGACCGGGAGCGCGACCTTCACGCCGGGGAAGCTGCGGGTGGCGGCGAGCACCTTCGCGGCGGACGTGCCGCGCTGGGTCTCGACCTGCCAGTCGACCGACACGCGCGAGATGGCGCGCTCGGTCATCTTGCGCGTCGTCGCCGAGAGGAAGGTGCCGATCGAGGCGAGGGTCGTGACGGTGACCGCGACGCCGATGGCGACCGCGAACAGCGTGCCGCGGCGATGGGCGATGAGCCCGCGGATCCAGGTCAGCGAGACCATGCCGCGTCCTTCTCCGTCGTGAGCCGGCCGTCGCGCATGCTCCATTGCGTGTCGAGCCGCCTGGCGACCTCCGGATCGTGCGTCGCGACGACGAGGGCGGCGCCGTTGCGCGCCGCGGCCTCGAGCAGGACGTCGACGACGGCGGCTGCGTTGGGGTGGTCCAGCTGGCCGGTCGGCTCGTCGGCGAGCAGCAGGCGCGCCTCGCCGGCCAGCGCGCGCGCCACCGCGGCGCGCTGGGCCTGGCCGCCCGAGATCTCCTCCGGCAGCTTGCGGGCCAGGTCGGCGAGCTCGACGGACGCCAGCGCTTCGGCCGCGCGCTCGCGCGCCCGCACCTCCGTCATGCCGCCGAGCACGAGCGGGAGCGCCACGTTCTCGAGCACGGTCAGCGGGGGCAGCAGGCTCGGGCCCTGGAAGACGACTCCGACGGGGCCGGGGCGCAGCGCGGCGCGCGGGCCCAGCGCGGGCCAGTCCACGACGCCTTCCGTCGGGTCGTCGAGGCCGGCCATGAGGTGGACGAGCGTGGACTTGCCCGAGCCGGAGCGCCCGACGAGCGCGATGCGCGCGCCCGGCGGGACATGGCAGTCGGTCGGCGCAAGCGCTGTGAGGGAGGTGGCGCCGGACCCGTAGGTGCGCGTCGCGCCGTGGCAGCGGACGAGAGCGGTGTCGTCGGTCACGAGCCTGGCCCTACTTCGGTCTGGACCTCGCCGTCGCGCAGGCGGATCTCGCGGTCGGCGATACCGGAGACGTGGCCGCTGTGCGTCGCGATCAGGACGGCCTTGCCGCCGGCCGCGCGGGCGCGCAGCAGCGCGATCATCGCGTCGGCCGTGGCCTCGTCGAGCTCACCGGTGGGCTCGTCGGCCAGCAGCACCGACGGATCGTTGGCCAGCGCGACCGCGATACCCGCGCGGGCGAGCTCGCCGCCCGAGAGCTGGGCAGGGCGCGACGACGCGCGGTGCGCGATGCCGCATTGAACGAGCAGCGCGTCCAGCTTCGTCGACGGCGCCTCGGGCGCCAGCCCGCGGGCGAGCGCCACGTTGTCTCGCACCGAGAGGTGGCCGACGAGGTTGGCGTGCTGGTAGACGATCCCGATGTGCCGGCCGCGCAGGCGCGCGCGCTCGGACTCCGGGCGCCGCGACAGCCGATCGCCCGCGATGCGCACGGTGCCGCCGTTGGGCTCGTCGAGCCCGGCGAGGCAGTTCATCAGCGTCGACTTGCCCGAACCAGACGGGCCGGTCACGGCGACGACCTCGCCGGGGTTCAGCTGGAGCGAGACGCCGCGCAGGGCGAGCGTCTCGTCGTCGCCGACGTGAAAGAAGCGGTAGAGGTGGTCGGCCTCGAGCGTCGCCGCCATCACTTCCACCGCACCGAGGTCGTGACCACCCGCCACGGGTCGACGTTGTCTGAGCCCTTCGGCGCGCTGAGCGTGAGGACGAGCTCCCTGCCGTTGCGGACGAACAGGTACTGCTCGAACTCGTCGACGCCGGAGCGCCCGGTGACGGCGTCGGTCGGGGCGGTCGCCAGGTACGCGATGCGCACGGCGTGGCCGGCGGGCCGCGAGACGGTCGAGACCTGCGCGGAGCTGAAGCCCTTGATCGACTTCGCGAGCTTGGGCAGCGTGGCCTTCACCGCGCCGGCGGACAGCGTCCCGGCGGCCTTGCGCTCCTGGACCTGGATGCGGTTGAGGTTGGCGGAGAACGTGACGACGCCGCCCTGCGCGCGGCGCGACCAGCCCTCGGGGACCTTCAGCGAGTAGCTCGCCCCGGAGGGCGCGTAGGCCACGAAGGCCTGGTTGTCCGGGATGTCTCCCGGCGGGAGGGTCTCCTTGGCGTTGGGGTTGGCGGCCTTGGTGCCGCCGGAGGACGATGAGCCGCCGCAGCCCGCGAGGAGCACAGCGACGAACATGAGTGGAAGTGAACGACGCATGACCCCAGGGTCGGTCGACTTCCTGACCATGTCCTGACCATGTCCTGACCGGGATCTGACAGGAGCGCCAGGGTGCAGCATCATCAGAGTGGTGATCGGCCCCTCCATCCTGATCGTCGAAGACGACGCCGTGCTCCGGGGCAACCTCGGCCGCGGCCTGCGCGAGGACGGCTTCGACGTGCACCTGGCCGCGACCGGCGGCGAGGCGCTCGAGGTCGTCCGCCGCATCGGGCCCGACGCGCTGGTGATCGACATCGGGCTGCCGGACGCCGACGGGCGCGACGTCTGCCAGGCCCTGCGCGCCTCCGGGGTCGACGCGCCGATCCTGTTCCTCACGGCGCGCGACGCGCTGACCGACCTGCTCTCGGGCTTCCACGCCGGCGGCGACGACTACCTGACCAAGCCGTTTGCCTTCACGGAGCTCGTCGTGCGCCTGCGCGCGCTGCTGCGCCGGACCGGCCGGGGCGAGGAGGTGGTCATCGCAGGGCTGCACCTCAACCCGGCCAGCCACGAGGTGACCGGCGTCGACGGAACCGTCGGGATGACCCCGACCGAGTTCCGGCTGCTCGCGGCGCTCGCCTCGCGCGCCGGCCGCCCGGTTCGCCGCCGCGAGCTCATCGCGACCGCGTGGCCCGACGGCGCCATCGTGCACGACAACACCCTCGACGCCTACGTGTCGCGCATCCGCCGCAAGCTGCGCGGCATCGGCCACGAGGCCGCGATCGACACGGTGCACGGCGTCGGGTACCGGCTGGGATGAGGCCCCGCCGCCGGCTGACCACGCGCCTCACGGCGGCCGCGTCGGCGACCGTCGCGTTCGCTCTCGTCGTCCTGACCATCGGTTTCAACCTCTTCGTCGAGGGCCAGCTGCGCAAGGACGCCGACAGCGTGCTGTCGTCGCGGGCGCAGGCGCAGGTCGCGACGCTCTCGCTCGGCGACAACGGCCGGCTGGGCATCGCCGAGTCGCCGCACGACACGGCCCTCGACGAGCGGGTGTGGGTCTTCGACGCCGCGGGCCGCGTGATCGAGCGGCCGCCCGCCTCGCCCGAGCTTCAGCGGTTCATCGACCGCCTGAGCCGCTCGAGCCACCGGATCCGGCGTGACGGCCCGCGAGACGTGCGCCTGCTGGCGCAGCCGGTCAGGCTGAGCGGGCGCCGGGTGGGGACGGTCGTCGCCGCCGTCTCGCTGAGTCCCTACGAGCAGACGGCGCACGCCGCCTTCGTCGCCTCGCTGGTGCTCGGCGCGCTGTTGCTCGCGGCCCTGGTGGCGCTCGCCTGGTTCGTGGTCCACCGCGCGCTGCGCCCGGTCGCCAAGATGACCGCGCAGGCGGCGGACTGGAGCGAGCACGACCTCGACCGCCGGTTCGGGCTCGGCCCGCCGCGCGACGAGCTGACGGCGCTCGCGGCGACACTCGACGACCTGCTCAGCCGCCTGGGCGCGAGCATCCGCCACGAGCAGCAGCTCTCGGCCGAGCTGTCGCACGAGCTGCGGACCCCGCTGGCGCGGATGCGCAGCGAGGCCG